>JAZQZM010000077.1:0-109614 GCA_045634085.1 Bacteroidaceae bacterium | reverse complement strand
GTCGTACACGGCGGGCAAACATATAGACAAGGAAGCACGCGCCGAATGTGATTTCTATGTGGATGAGCTTTTGTTGCCCATTGAGGATGAGAGCAAGATGGCCATGTGTGTAAAGATGTGGAAAAAACACGATTTTGAATCTCTTAAAGATTGGGTTGATGAAAAATACAAATTCATTGAGGTGCAGGAGTGTCTTTAAGGATAATATATGATGTAGGGGTTGTATGTTGTAATGAAATCTGAATAGTAACGGAAGATGGCTGTATTTACAATGGCGTTTACAAAATTGGGCAATATCTGGTTGCACTATTGAGTACAACGGTGAAGTTGTTGTGCTTGAGGTACACCGGAAACTTTTAAGAGAAATTTTGTAAAAAAGTAGCCCTGAAAATTGAATTTTTGTGGCAATGTTACTATATATAGGTGGTGTAAGAATTTAAACTAAAGATTTTGAGATTATGGAGAAAAAGAGATTGTTCTTTGACATGGACGGTGTGCTTGTGAATTTTCAGTCGGGAATTGACAAGTTGAGTGATGAGGCAAAAAGAGAGTATGAGGGACATTATGATGATGTTCCGGGCATCTTCTCGCAGATGGACCCCATGCCCGGCGCCATTGAGGCTGTTCGTAAATTGAAAGAGCACTACGAGGTATATATACTTTCAACAGCTCCGTGGGGTAACCCAAGCGCATGGAGTGATAAGTTGCTGTGGGTGAAGAAATATCTTGGTGATGTGTTCGAGAAACGTATGGTGCTTACTCACTGCAAGCATTTGCTGAACTGCGGTAATGGTGAGTACCTCATTGATGACAACAAAAAGCACGGTGCTTCGGAGTTTGGTGAGAGACACATTCACTTTAGCACTGAACGTTTCCCCGATTGGGATAGTGTGGTGGAGTATCTGATAGCGCAGGCTACAATGGATGAGGCTCTTTGTGGCAAACTTAAACGTAACCTTGTAACGGAATCTATGGCCGACAGGACTATTAAAGCGCTTGATGCTTATATGGGTGTGCTTAACAAGAAGTGTGATGAGGATTATACACAGGAACTCTATAAGGAGGTGATGGATATTGCCTCACTCACAAACAGATGGCTCGCTGCCACCGGTGAAAGGGACAAAGACAAGTACTACGACATTTGAATCCCACCGTTTGTTAATGTCTTGTGATAAAAAACCTGAGTGAAAACTTGATATGGCGACCCTTTTAACTTTAGGGTCACCCTCTTCGCTTTACGGATACCCTGTCTGTTGACTTCAAAGAGTCCGGTTTTTGTTAAATTTGTTTAAAGGTGAAAAAAAGTTGCCTTGTGCCAATGCATATTTTTAAAATTAATATTTTCTTTGGGAAAGAATTGCATTGGTTATATGAAATAGACTATTGAATGCACCTGGCATTGCTTTTCTATTAAGATATTGCGTGTGTTCATGTGTTCGTGTAGCTTTCTTCTCATGTTGCCGATGTAAAGAATAGTAAAGAAAATGTTAATAAATAAAAATCAGAATTATTATGGAAAAGAGCATTAAAGGAACAAAGACCGAGAAGAATCTGTTGACTTCATTTGCAGGTGAGTCACAGGCAAGAATGCGTTATACATACTTTGCAAGTGTTGCAAAGAAAGAGGGCTATGAGCAGATTGCTGCCATATTCCAGGAGACTGCCGACCAGGAGAAGGAGCACGCTAAGCGCATGTTCAAGTGGCTCGAGGGCGGTATGGTTGAAATTACAGCAAGCTATCCTGCAGGCGTAATCTCTACAACTGCCGAGAACCTTAAGGCTGCTGCTGCTGGTGAGAACGAGGAGTGGACAGCTGACTATCCTCACTTTGCCGATGTTGCCGATGCTGAGGGCTTCCCCGCAATTGCTGTAATGTACCGCAATATTGCTGTGGCTGAGAAGGGACACGAGGAACGTTACCTCGCCCTGCTCAAGAATATCGAGAACGGTACTGTGTTCAAGAAGGAGGATACTGTTACATGGCAGTGCCGCAACTGTGGCTTCGTACACACTGCAGCTGCTGCTCCTGAGGTGTGCCCTGCTTGCTTGCACCCACAGGCATACTTCGAGGTAAAGAAGAACAACTATTGATAAATAGTCCGATACCAGAATAGATAATCATGGCGGCCAATGGCCGCCATGATTTTTTTCTTTTTCTGTTCTGTATGCTTTATGGAATGTATCAATAGAAATATAACTCTTTCTTTGAATTTTTTTATGCAAAGTAGCTATATTGACGTCGGTTCGATATAAAGTACATGTCATAAAAAGCTCAGAAATAGTAATATATCAATTGAAAGACTGGCAAAAGCACCTTTTTATTAAAAAAACGGCATTGGACACGCGTGTCTAATGCCGTAAATATTATGTATAGGGTGGTTTTACTCTAGTTCCACAATGCTTGCAAACACATTCCACCCTTCGGTGTACTCATAAACAGCTTTTGCACCGCGAGGAACATAGAGTATGCAATCCTGTGGAATGCCGGCGAAACAGAAGTTACCTGTGGGACGCAGTTTCTTGGGCGGAATGTGCGAGACAACTTTTGTCAGCTTTCTACAATTCTCAAAAGCCTGTGCACCAATCTCCGTAATGTTGCAGGGTAGTGTAATCTCGGTCAGTGCGCTTTGTGCAAAGGCGTAATCTTCAATGACTGTAACGGTTTCAGGTATATCTATCTGTGATTTCTGATACATGACAAAAGCGCTGTTGCCAAGGGTTGTGATGCCGTAGGGTATCACAGTGCTCTTGCATGCCGCAATAAGCTTGTTTGTAGCTGATTCAATAATTGCATTGCAACCGCCACGGCTGTCATATACAGTGTTCGCTTCATCCACAACAAGGCTGGTGATTTCTGTATTTCCTTCAAACGTCAATTTACCTATGTGTCTTATGCTTTGGGGTATGTACACCTCTCCTGTCAGGCGGCACACGACGAATGCCAGGTCACTTATGCTCTCAAGTCCATTGGGGAATATTAAGCCTGTAGTCTCGGGGTTGTCAAAGGCATTGCAGTCGATTGATGTCACGCGGAATCTCCTACCGCGATGGGTGACTGTTGCCGGTATCTCAATTGTTCCGTCCTTGTACTCGAACTGGTATTCACTGTGGTGGCTGCCTTTGTATGTGACTGCTACGGTACGTGCCTTGTGATCGGTGATACGGTAGAAGATATCATTCTCCTCGAACTTGTTGCCAATCTTCCCGTTCTCCCATGCAATGTAGTCGTTCACGGCATTGCTGGTTGACAACACTGACAAGGCAAGTAGGGTAAAAGCGCCAATGGCGGCTGTCATAACCCACTTCTTTGTTCTGCTGTTTTCTATCTCCTGTTTTATCTCAGTGACGCTTCTGTAACGTTGTGCTTTATTTCTGCAGAGACAGCGTTTCCTTATTCTTCTTATGTTGGCAGGGAATTTTGCTCCACTCTTTGTTTCAATGTATTGTAACAGCATGCCCACTGAGTATATGTCACTCTGTGCATCAATCTCCTCCCAACGCTTATCCTCAACCTCGGGTGCCTGAAAACCTATTGTACATCCTGCCGTGTGGTGATATGCCGCATTTGCGCAAAATCCAAGGTCGATAATTTTTACGTTGCCTCCGAACTTGGTGAGCATAATGTTCTTGGGACTTATGTCAAGGTAAAGAATGTCCTTCTTGTGCAGTTCGTCAAACCCGTCAAGCAACTGCAGCAGCATCTTGCGTATATTCCTTTTGCTGTGGAACCATAGCGGGTCGTTCTGCAGTTTCTCTTCGATGCTCTCGCCAATAATGTACTCCATGAGGATGTACATGTTGCCGTTCTCTCTGTTTATGCTCAGGTATTGAGGTATGTGAGGGGTATTCAGCGATTTGCCAATCTCGTATTCCTTTTCAAATAGTGTGAGATATTGGGGGCTGCCGGCAAATTGTGCCCGCAACCTTTTCATGAAAAATGTCTTTCCTTTTGTCTTTACAATGAAAGCCTCGCTTGTCGCACCTCGTGCCCCAAGCTTTTCAATGCTTTCAAACTCTGCTTCCTCGCTGATGAATCCCGAATCGTTCATTCCTTTTGTCTTGTGTTGTCGGTGATAGTTCTGAAGCGTACTCCGTAGTCTCTGCCACATACATAGCGGCACGGAGCACCACCGTCGTGTATCAGACTGTTCAGGTATAGCGGTTCACCATGTGTCATTGTGTCGGCCTGGAATGTATCGCCCTTGCTCAATTTGCTCTTGTGGCTCTCTGTTATGCAGAACATCCCACCGCCCAAATGCTTCGCTACAATATGATGCCCGGGTGTCCAGGCTATGTGCAGGAGTGCCCCTTTTTTCAGTGTGCTTGTTGTCAGGTGTTCACCAGGGATGAAATTACTGTCGGTGCAGCTTCTGTTGGAGGCGTTCTGCACGAAATGCTCATAGTCGCTGTGCCCCACGTAGCGCGCCAATGTATCGAGTGTGTAACGGCGTGGCTGTACGTTGTACTTGCCGTCGGCAAGTACACCCCAGAAACGGCACAGGGTACTGTAGCTTATGTATACCCCGGTCCTGTCCATTATATGTGTACTCAGATATTTAAAATCGCGTTTGACTGCGATCCTGCGCATGGCAACCTTTTCAATGTCGGCCTTCAGGATGTCGTGGAATTTTATCTCTGTGTTCTCTGTCATGTTGCAAAGGTATAAAATAATGTGTAACGATATAAGGGAATAAGATGTGTAATCTTGAAATGAAGCCGAATGAAACCGTTTTGCTCTCTTTAATTTGATATTTTTGCAAAAGAGAAAACCTTCTGAAATGTAGATGTCGCTTACTGGGATGTTGCAGATAGGCAGTTGTTGCTTTAGGTTACGTGACAACACATTTAGTTCCATGTCTGTAAGTGAATAGGGGCACATAATGACTTTGGTGTACGTTAGGCTTACGGTTCCTGCATTTTTTAGTGAAACTGTGCTCGGCTTTAAGAAGGTGATATCCTGATTTTATGATATATTGTAATGATAAAGATTAATGCTATGAATTTACTTCGAGGATTTGTGTGGTCCTTTTGTGTTGTAAGCGTTGTTGCGTGTGGAGGTAAAAATGAGAAGATGCAGTTGGCCGACGGTGCAACTGGTGATATGGAAGCTTATGTAAGCTCCGATGTCAATGCAATAGTGCAGGCGAAACCCGAGATAATGGTCATCCCCTCGGACCAGCTTCTTAAAAGTTCAAATTGCTTAAGAACGCGCAAGGTTGACGGACAGTCATACACTATACGCAATTACCAAAAATTTCTGCTTGAGAATTCTGATTTCAAGACCATTGTCTCTGAAATACAGAATGCGTTCGGCAATGCCGGTTTCCCGTTGAATGATTTTGAACAGACTCTAAAGAATCTGGACAACCAGTATGCCGAGGATATCGCCGACAATTTGGCGCAAGATGCAAAAACACGTTTGTTGCAGGTTGCTGCTCCTGATATCATTCTTGAACTCACTTATGAGACAAAGGCCGATTATTCAAAAGGTAATAATCCTGAAAAGTCGGTGAACTATCTTTTAAACGGTATTGATGCTTACACCAATAAGGCTATTGTCAATGTCAGTTCCGACGGTGTGACCGGAAAGGACTTGGCACAGATTATGTCGAAAGATCTTGTAACCAAGCTGCCTGTGTTGATGGACGAGATACAGGAGACGTTTAATGACATTCTTACACGTGGACGTGAGATTACTGTGCGTGTCAATGTTGCTGCCGGCAGTAACCAGAACCTTTATGATGAAAATATTGAGGGTGATACATATGCCGATGTTATAATTGATTATATCAAGGTAAATACAGTCAAGGGTGCATACAAGTTACAGGTAAATACAGCCAATCAGTTGTCATTCACCAATGTGCGTATAAACATTCTCAATGACAACGGTACTCAATATGGAGTTTATGACTGGACACGTGATTTGCAGAAATATCTGAAAAGAAATCTCGGCCTTAATTGTGAAAACCGTTCACAGGGATTGGGTGAGGTTGTTTTAACCATTAAAGGAATGTAAAAATGAATAAAGTATTGTATACAGTGGTATTGGGGCTTGCTCTTGTTTCATGCGGTGGTGCAGGCGATGCTACGGGTGGTAAAAAATTCAATCCGGGAAAGACGGTATCTGAAACTGCTATGACTGATTCGGAACGACAGTCTGCGATTGATGCTAAAAGAAACAGTCTTAATACCACAAATATTGATTTGCAGCAAAATTACAATGGACTCAGGTTCTGCGTGCTTCCTCCCGCTGTCAATGCCGATATTACGCCGGCCTTGTCGGAGAAGATTGCATTGAAACTCACAGAAATTTCGGCGCAGAATGGTGTCGGTGGCATATCTTACAGCCCTGTGCTTGCTACTGTTGTCCAGGTTAACCGCACCGAGAGTGCAATGACCAATACGGCGCCTCAGAAATTTATTGTAAAATATGATGTTACAATATACTGTGGCAATTTTGCTTCGAATGAACTGTATGCGTCGTCGACACTCAGTCTGTCGGGTGTAGCCAGCTCTGAGGAGCTTGCTGTTTCTCAGGCTTTTGACGGGTTGAAAAATAGTCCTGAATTGAAAGCTATGTTCAGCCGTGCAAGTGAAAATGCATTGGCCTGGTATAACAATGAATCGGCTGTCAGGCTTGTTGTGGACAATGCTGTAGCTGAACGTAACTTTGCTTTGGCAATGGCTGTATTGTCGAGTGTTCCTTCATACTCGACCTCTTTCGAGTATGCCGAGAAACGCAATCAGGAGGTATGCGACCTTATGTTCAAGGCAAAGGCTGCCGGGCTACTGGCTTCCATGAAAGATGCCATTGTTGCATCGGACGGCGCATATTCACCTAAGGTGGGTGCTTACTTCCGGCTTATTCCTGAGACTTCCGAGGTGTATGAAGAGGCTGTAGCTCTGTTCTCGGAATATGCAGAAAGAGTTGCTGTAACAAGTAAGGACAACCTTGAACGTGCGCGCGCGTTGGAGGATAGAGAGGCGGCCGACACTATGAAGATGCGCATGGAACGTATGGAGATTGCAAAGATAAAGGCACCGTATGAAGCAAAGGCTGTATTGGCCAAGATTGAAGCCGATTCAAAAAAGGCAATAGCACAGGTGCAGGCTGAAGCCAAAGTGGGCGTTGCAGAAGCAAATGCCAAGGGTAAGGCGAATGCCAATACCGGTGGTTTCCTTGGATTGGGTAAACTGTGGGATGGAAGTTTCAATCTGCTCAACAGGTTGCTTGATAGCGCAGAAAACTAAATATCAGTATTAATTATAAAAAATTAAAGAGATGAAAAAACAAGTTGTATTTGTTTTGGTAGCTGCATGTTCTTTATTTACTTCATGTGGCATGGTAGGTGGTAGCAGTGACCCTGAAAAGGGATATATCGAAGAGTGTAACAAAGGTAATTTCCAGGCTGCCAGAGAGATTGTAGAAGGCGCCGGCCCTAATTCCTCGATTTACAGCGAGGGTATTGCGTATATCAACGATAAGGAGATAAACAAGCTTCTTGCCAATATGGACAAGGATAATGCCAATCGTATCCTTTTCCTTTACAACTCATACGAAAGCACTATGTTGCCCGATATGAATAAGGTTGCCGAAGTAGCTATTTCGGGCGGCGACAGTTATCTTGTTGACTGTTTGTTGCGTGCCGGATTGAAAGCAGATGAAAATATTGTCATTGCGGCCGTGAACCAGGAGATGGTGGATGTTGTGTCTCTTTGCCTTAAGGGTAACCCGACTCTTATATATGATTCTGAGGTGAAGGAGTTCGTGCTGGAGTTTATTGGCGAGAGTGAGTATAAGTCTTTCCAGACAAAAGCTGAGAAGGAGATGAAGAAAGTTGTCAGAGAAAGGATTCAGCAGTTGTCTTCAATTGAGATTCCAAAACGTCCGGCTTTGGGATTGCAGCAGAGTAACCATTATGGCGAATTGGATGAAAGCTATGAGAAGTACAATGATGCGGTAGTAAAGTTGAATTCAGAATGTATCAAACTTCTGGCAGAGGTCGTTGAGACAAAAGACATGAGTTCTGCAAAGAAAATCATTGCAAAGATGCGCCCGACATTGTCATGGCAGAATCTTGGTGACTGGGAAACTGTGGTTGTTAAAAGTGATTGTAGCAGTGTCTATAATGCCTTTGAAATTAAAGAGGATAGAACCGATATTGAGCAGGCTGAAAAGATGCTGAGTGCCGCAATGGATGACTCTACTGATGTTGCAGAAAAGGTAAATGAGGGTGTTGAAGAGAGTTTTGAGGATTTTGAAGTAATGTTCTAAAATTGCTTTTGGATGGGAGAAAAGTGATATTATGCACTTTGGACCGGTATGACTGTTGTTACTGGGTTTTATGTGCAGATATGTGATATTCTCTTTTGAATGGCTATCCACCTTTACCGGTGAGGTAGCCATTCTGTATATTTATGTCTAATGCTTCTGAATAAGGAACTCAAAATAAGATTTCCCATTCCGTTAAGGCCTTGATGCAATATGGGGTGAGTGCAAGCCGATACTTCCACCTCGCTTGCGAGGGTAGGCGTTTTTTTGCTTGCATGGACAAAAAACTGCATGAGGCTTGCCCAAAAGAAATGGGCAAGCCTCATGATTTATTATTGAGCTTGTTGTTGTAGCTTTGCTATCGCAACCCACACGGCACGACTATTGCCGTGCTACGCGTGACTATTGCTCGTAGAACTCTTAGGTAGACATGATAAAAAAGAGGTTCACGTGAACCTCTTTTGATTTATTATTGAGCTTGTTGTTGTAGCTTTGCTATCGCAACCCACACGGCACGACTATTGCCGTGCTACGCGTGACTATTGCTCAACAACAATCTCGATAATTTTTGCGAGCAAAAATTATTCTTCGTCTATAATACCATTATAGGCAAGTTCACCTTCAACTATGAAGTATAAATCTTCGGGGTCGAAGTCGCCTATGTTGTTCTTCTTTGCTTCCTTGGCAATGAACTTTGCAATCTCGTCAATGTCGATGTCGACATATTCGTTGTTGCTGTCGAGGATGCCACTCTTGTCGTAGTAGTCGTAGATTGTGTCAAGGAAATAGTAGAACTCGTCGTCGCTGAACTTTTCCTTAAGGTCCTGGGGCAATCTTTCTCTTATGTACGCAATGGTCTTCTCGTCATCGAGATCTTCCATGCTGAACTCGTCGTTGTTCATGGCTTGCCTGTATTAGAGAAGTGCCTCGAACTTTGCCTGTACCTCGCCCTTTGACTTTGAGCCTACAAACTTGTCGACTACCTTGCCGTCCTTGATGAAGATTACTGTGGGAACGTTACGGATGCCGTACTCCATTGTGAGGTCATCGGCCTCCTCGATGTCGCACTTTGCTACTGCGATGCGTCCCTCATACTCCTGTGACAACTCGTCGATGATTGGTGCCAACTGCTTGCAGGGACCACACCATGCTGCGCTGAAATCCAATACTATTGGCAACTCTGTTGCCATAAACTCCTTAGCGTTGTCGTTTGTCAAATTTACTGCCATTGTTGTAATGTTTTTAATGTTGCTTAATATTTCTTGTTCCTGGTTCTCATGAATTGCAACATCGGTTGTCCCGCGCTTGAGGGAGTGTTTGTATGGCGTTTTGGATGCCACGCCATGGATGATGTGCAATTACAGTGCGAATATATAACTATTAATTCAATTTATACTCAATATTCTCGAACTCTTTTATGTAGTCGAGCAGTTCTTTTGTCACTTCTATGTCGCGGTTCTTCGATGCCAGTTCAAGAGAGAACTCGTGCTCGTAGTCCTTTATCTTAAATATGAGCTTGCACTTTCCTGGGTGTGCGTCAATATAGTCCATGATGGCGGTGTAGAACTCGTCGGTGAGGGACATGATGTCAAAGGATATGGTTATGCTCTTTACCATGTCGTCCTTTATCTCGGGCATGAGTTCTATGCTGTCTACCACAAAGTCGTACTTCGTCTGGTCCCACTTGCGCGGCTGGCAGCTGCCCTTGATGTAGAGAAAGTTGCCGGGAATGAAGTAGTTTTGCTTCTTCATCCACTCTTCGCCCATGAAGAACATCTCGGCCGTGCCGGTGAAGTCCTCTATCTTTGCTACTCCGTAAGGGCTTCCTTTTTTTGTGAAACCTGTGCGGGGAAGGTCGCTGACAACACCGCCAAGTGTAATCTTGCGACCTACAAGTGCCTGAGGATTATCCATCTCTACGGCTTTGGTGTTGCAGAACTCGCTGAGTATGAGTGCATAGTCGTCAAGCGGGTGTGCCGACAGGTATATGCCCACAAGCTCCCTTTCGCGGTTCAGACGTTCGAGTGTGCTCCATATCCCGCCCTCGGGGATTTCGGGCTTTGGTATGTCGGCCATTTCGGTATCTCCGAACAGAGAGGCTGTGGCGTTGGCCTTGTCGGTCTGGTATATGTTGCCGTAGCGGATTAGTGCCTCGAGAAACTGCTCGCCCTTGCTGTTGGTGCCTGCGTACTGGTCGCGGGTGATGCCGCCGGGTAACTCATCGAATGCGCCGGCAAATGCAAGGCACTCAAGGTTCTTGCGGTTGCATGCTGTGAGGTTTACGCGTTCTACAAAGTCGAAAACACTGGTGTAGGGACCATTCTTCTCACGTTCTTCAATGATGCATTGTACAGCGTTCTCGCCCACGCCCTTTACGGCGCAGAGACCGAAACGGATGTCGCCTTTCTTGTTGACACTGAACTTGCGGCGCGACTCGTTGACATCGGGGCCAAGTACGTTGATGCCCATGCTCTTGCACTCTTGCATGAGTTTGGTGATTTCGGTAATCTTGTCAAGGTTGCGGCTCATGGCTCCAGCCATGTACTGCGACGGGTAGTTGGCCTTGAGGTATGCTGTCTGGTAGGCTACCCATGAATAGCAGGTGGCGTGTGACTTGTTGAAGGCGTATGACGCGAACTTCTCCCAGTCGGCCCAAATTTTTTCAAGCACCTTCTCGTCGTGTCCGTTGTTCTTGCCGCCCTTGATGAACTTCGGTTTCAGTTCATCAAGCTTGTCTTTGAGCTTCTTACCCATGGCCTTGCGCAGGGTATCACTTTCACCACGGGTGAAGTCGGCAAGCAGGCGCGAGAGGAGCATCACCTGCTCCTGATACACGGTGATGCCGTATGTGTCCTTCAGGTACTTCTCCATGCATGGGATATCGTACTGAACGAGTGCAGGGTTGTGCTTGCGCTCAATGAAGTCGGGGATGTAGTCCATTGGCCCCGGACGGTAGAGGGCGTTCATGGCAATGAGGTCCTCAAAGGTACTTGGCTTGAGTTCGCGCAGGTACTTCTGCATACCTGGGGACTCGAACTGGAATGTACCGATGGTGTTGCCGTTACTGTAGAGTTCGTATGTCTTGGGGTCGTCAATGGGGATGGTGTCGATGTCTACCTCTATCTTGAGGCTCTGACGTATGTTCTCCAATGCCTCTTTGATGACAGAGAGGGTCTTGAGTCCAAGGAAGTCCATCTTGATGAGGCCTGTCTCCTCGATGACGCTTCCTTCGTATTGTGTCACGAGCATCTTCTCACCTGTGTCCTTGTCTTCGGCGATGCTGATGGGTACATGGTCGGTGATGTCGTCGCGGCAGATGATTGTCCCGCAGGCATGTACGCCGGTGTTGCGTACGTTGCCCTCGAGCATTTTCGCGTATTTGATGGTGTCGCGCAGGATGGGGTCGGGTGATGCTTCGGCCTCGCGCAGTTCGGGAACTGCCGAAATGGCGTTAGGCAGGTTCATCTTCAAGCCGTCGGGCAGTCGGTCGGGGATGGCCTTGCACAGTTTGTTGGAGGTGTCGAGTGGCAGTTTCTGCACACGCGCGACGTCCTTGATGGCAAGTTTTGTTGCCATGGTACCGTATGTGATGATGTGTGCCACCTTCTCCTGTCCATATTTCTCGGTTACCCAGTTGAGCACTCGTCCGCGTCCGTCGTCGTCGAAATCGTCGTCCATATCGGGCAAGGAGATACGGTCTGGGTTAAGGAAACGTTCGAACAGAAGGTCGTACTTGATGGGGTCGACGCGTGTGATTCCCAATGCGTATGCAACAACGCTGCCGGCTGCCGATCCACGTCCGGGGCCTACGGAAACGCCGAGTTCCTCACGGGCTGCGCGTATGAAGTCCTGTACAATGAGGAAGTAGCCCGGGAAACCCATGGTCTTCATGATGTGGAGCTCGAAGTCGATGCGGTCGATGACCTCCTGGGAGAACGGTTCTTCGTAGCACTTCTTGGCTCCGTCGTATGTTATCTTGCGCAGATAGTCTCCCTCTAATTTAATACGGTATAGCTTGTCATATCCGCCGAGCTTCTTGATTTTGCTTTCGGCCTCCTCCTGCGAGAGCACGACGTTGCCTTTTTCGTCGCGTGTGAACTCGTTGAAGAGGTCCTCGTGTGTGAACTTCTCGCGGTAACTCTCCTCTGTACCGAACTCCTCGGGGATTGCGAAGTTAGGCATGATGGGGGCGTTGTCAATGGAGTAGAACTCTACCTTGTCGCATATCTCTACTGTGTTTGTCATTGCCTCGGGGATGTCGCCGAACATCTCGGCCATCTCGGCCTTGGTCTTCATCCACTCCTGCTTTGAGTAGAGCATACGGGTGGGGTCATCAAGGTCTCTGCCGGTACTTAGGCAGATGAGACGGTCATGAGCCTCGGCATTCTCCTCGTCGACAAAGTGTACGTCGTTGGAGCAGATGAGCTTGACACCACACTTCTTGCTGAGTTCGATGATGTGGTTGTTTACATCTACCTGCAGGGGGTATACCTCATGGTTGGCGCGTTCCACTGTTGCCTTGTGCAGCTGGAGCTCAAGGTAGTAGTCGTCGCCGAACAGGTTCTTGTACCAGTTCACGACCTCTTCGGCCTTCTCGAGGTTCCCGTGCCTTATGAGTTGCGGCACTTCGCCACCAAGGCATGGCGGGCAGCAGATAATGCCTTCGTGGTACTTCTCGAGTTCCAGCTTGTCGGTACGCGGGTTGTAGTAGTAACCCTCACTCCATGCTTTGGATACTATCTTTACAAGGTTATGGTAGCCCTGCTTGTTCTTTGCAAGCAGCAGCAGATGGTATCCGCGGTCGTCCTTGGTCTCCTTGTTGAAGAGCCTGCGTTCGGCAATGTATACCTCGCAACCGATGATGGGCTTGAATTTTTCCTCGGGGCTCTTTCCTTTGTTCTTCTTGTTTACGTAGTTGTAGAACTCCTTGATACCCATCATGTTACCGTGGTCGGTGACGGCGATACCCTTCATGCCGTCGGCAATGGCCTTGTCGACGAGTTTGGGTATGGCTGCCTGACCATCGAGGATGGAGTATTGTGAGTGGACGTGAAGGTGGACGAAGTCGTGCATGGTGTTTAAAAAATAATGATTCAAACAATATCTGTAGGGCACATCTGCTGTGGCGTCTATGCCTGAATAAGGATAAACGGCTCTTAAGTGTGTTTATATAATGGGCAGAATGGCAACTTCAGCGGTTCTGTATTTTTTGTTTGATAAAGATAGTGCCTTTTGTTCATATGAGCTTGTTGTTATGGCAAAAAGTTATCAACATTAACTATTTTTATTATGGTATATAACCTGGGTGTTTGTTCTGGAATCGGGATGCAAAAAAAATGAATGTGGACTTATTTTGTTCCTTTTTGTTTGGCGTTTAAGAATTTCTTGCTAATTTTGTGAAATAATAAGAATCGGCTACTGTTGCTACGGTAGCTCAAAAAAAAGGACTTTTATGAAGAAAAAGTTTAAAAGAATCAGGAAATTGAAGGATTATAGAATTCATAGTGAGGGTAATACAATCCTTGTGGTATCTCTGCTTATTGCAATTCTTATCAATGCCCCTTTGTGGTATTTTTTGCCGAATCTGTATATCCTTAATTCTATAGTATCGGCGTTTTCGCTGGTGATGTATCTGCTGATTGTCAATTTCTTCCGTAGTCCAAAGAGAATATTCCCCGGTGACGTTGAGAATGTTATAGTTGCTCCGGCCGACGGTAGAGTGGTGGTTATTGAGAAGGTCTTTGAACCGGACCATTTTAAGGATGAGAGAATACAGGTTTCAATCTTTATGAGTCCGTTCAATGTACATGCCAACTGGTATCCGGTTGATGGCGTAGTTGTCCGTTCCGAGCACCAGAAGGGTAAGTTCCACAAGGCTTGGCTGCCTAAGGCAAGTACTGAGAACGAACGTTCTTTGGTTGTCATAAAGATGGAGGATGGCCGCGAGATTCTTGTACGTCAGATTGCCGGTGCCATGGCTCGACGAATTGTTACTTATGCAGCTGCAGGTGATGAATGCTTCATTGACCAGCATATGGGATTCATCAAGTTCGGTTCACGTGTCGACCTTTATCTGCCTCTTGATGTTGATATAAAGGTTGCTCTTGACCAGAAGACTGTGGGTAACGAGACGATTATCGCTGAATTCAAATAAAAAAGGACTTTATGTCAATAAAGAAGCATATACCCAATGCGATAACCTGCTGCAATCTGTTCTCGGGTTGCGTGGCATGTGTTATGGCTTTTAATGGAGATTACCGCCTTGCAATGCTTTTCATTGTGTTGGGTGCAGTCTTTGATTTCTTTGACGGCATGGTGGCACGTTTTCTCCATGTATCGTCACCATTGGGAGTGCAGATGGATTCGCTTGCCGATGACATTACATTCGGTATTGCTCCGGCGACGATTGTATATTCTTTCATGCGCAACAAACTGCTCTATCCGGAATATCTTGAGAGTGTGCTTTGTGTGTTGCCATATGTGGCATTCCTTATTGCTGTATTCTCGGCTTGCCGTTTGGCAAAGTTCAATATCGATACACGTCAGACATCGACTTTCATCGGCTTGCCAACGCCTGCCAATGCCCTTTTCTGGGCTTCGCTTGTAGTGGGTGGCGGTGATTGGATAAATAGCCTGAATGCAGGTTGGGTGCTGGTGATAGCGCTTATTGCTCTGTTCTCGTTCTTTCTTGTATCGGAGATTCCTATGTTCGCACTCAAGTTCAAGAGTTTTGCATGGAAGTACAACAAGGTTAGATATTTCTTCCTTATCACAATCCTGCCCATGCTGTTGCTCGGCTATCTGGCACCAGTGGCAATTATTTCGTGGTATCTGCTTCTGTCAATAATACTTCATATCAGAGGTACTAAGGTCTGAATGCTTTTTTACAACGTGTAGATTCCGGGAACATTGTCATGCCTGACTTTGTTCCATCATAGTCGTGTACCTGTAAACACTTAATTAAATTAATCTTATGGCATCCATACTGATAGTAATATTCATACTGCTTTTCGTATTCATATTCGTAATATCATTGGTGCTTTCATTGATAAGAGGTCTCTTTTCGCTTTTCCATAAACCAAAGTCTGGCAGGCATGAGGCTGCATCGCATGAGAAGAAATCTCAGGGCGGTTACAGTAATGCTGAATCGGAGGCGCGTGGCGCATCGCATAATGGTAACAGGAAAAAGGTCCTTTTTGAGAAAGATGAGGGTGAATATGTCGATTTTGAAGAGATAAAGGACTGAAGCAAGCAACGTTGGTCAGACAAGACCTTTCTGCTTTCAGCTTTCCCCTTTCCGCCTTATCTCTTGTTTCTGAAAAACTCCTTCATCAGCGCAGTTGCCTCGTCGGCACAAATTCCGCTGATTACTTCGGTTTTGGGATGTAGTACGTTGGGAGCATAGCGGTGATAGCCGCGTTTCTCGTCCTCGGCTCCATAAACAAGCTTGCCTAATTGTGACCACCCGATGGCTCCTGCGCACATGGGACATGGCTCAACTGTCACGTAGAGTGTACAGTCGTTGAGGTATTTGCCTCCGATGTGGTTTGCTGCTGCGGTAATTGCCTGCATTTCGGCATGCGCGGTGACGTCGTTGAGCATTTCGGTGAGATTGTGTGCGCGTGCAATTATCTGGCCTTTACACACAATGACGGCCCCGATGGGCACCTCGTCCTGTCTGTATGCTTTTTGCGCTTCAATTAGCGCCTGCTTCATGTAATCGGTATCGGTCATGGTGGTTAGCGGCGCATGTCATGTTCGCCGAACAGGGTGGGGTAATCCTCGTCGAGGTTCTTGTAGATGAATGAAAGCAGTGTCTCGCGCATCCAGTTGCTCTTGTTGGTGATGCGGTACTTCTTAAGGTAATCGTCGATGATTCTCATCTCCTCCTCACTCACAAGACACACTACGCGGGAGTGACGCACAGGTTGTGTGCGTATGGTTGTTGCTTTGGGCGTCTTTGCTTTCTTTGTGCTCATGGAGTGTTCAATTATTCTGCAAAAATAGAGCATATTGCGAGTAAAAGCAAGTTTTTCGTTTGCTTTTCCTTGTTTCTTGCACTATCTTCGCTATTATTTTGGTAAAATACAGTTTCGTATGGCACAACACAATCTCTTGGGAAACAAAGGTGAGATGCTTGCATCGCGTTATCTGCTCGACAAGGGCTATGCTGTGCTGCACTACAACTGGAGAGCAGGGCACAAGGAGATTGACCTTATTGCAAAGGAACGCGATACACTTGTATTTGTTGAGGTAAAAAGTCGCACGAGTGAGCAGTATGGCAACGCTTGGGATGCTGTGACCGATGACAAGATGAGGTTGCTTATTTCTGCTGCCGAGACTTATATAATGAGGTATAAGGTGGACCTGAAATTCCGCTTCGATATAATAACGGTTGTGGGCAATTGTGAGCCATACAGGATTGAGCATATTGAGGATGCCTTTTCGCCCACGTGGTAAGATTTTTTGCTATGAACATTGAAGATGCGCGCATATATTGCCTGAGCAAGGAGAATGCCACCGAGGATTTTCCTTTCGACGAGAGCACACTTGCTTTCAGGGTCGAGAATAGGATTTTTGCAATCGTTGACCTTGAGAATACAAAATGGTTCTGTGTGAAATGCGACGCCGATTTTGCTATAGAGTTGCGTGACCGTTATACGCAGATACAGCCTGCATGGCACATGAACAAACGTTACTGGAACCAGCTTGATATTGCGGATCTTGATGATGCATTGTTTTACTTGCTTATTGACCATTCGTATCAAGAAGTGCTAAAGAAACTGCCCAGGAAAATACGTGCAAAATATGGACTGTAGATAACGGAAAACTGAAAGCGGAAAGTTGAAAACTGGAAAGGTCAAAAATAAAAAACAATATAGCGACTCGTTTTTTTGCGTCCCGGGTCAACATCTATATCATTACTAAAGTCAAAACAGAAAACATATGTCAATATATATCAGACATCTTGATGTTGTGGACTCCACCAACCGTTATCTGCGCGATGAGGCTGACAATTTGTGGGTAAGTGGTAAGGAAATTGTTGCCGTATCGGCTGCTCACCAGACGGCGGGGCGCGGGCAGCGCGGCAATGTGTGGCAGTCGAATAGCGGCGAAAATCTGCTGATGAGTATTCTTGTTCGCCCGGGCTGTACACTCAAGGTTGCTAACCAGTTTTTGCTTTCGCAAGTTATTGCTGTTTCTCTGCATGCGGCGATGAAGTGCCATGGCATTGATACAAGGCTCAAATGGCCCAATGACATATATGCAGGCAACAGAAAATTGGCCGGCATACTTGTGGAACTTGACTATTCAGGTGCTTTTGTGGAACAGGCGATAATAGGTATCGGCATCAATGTGAACCAGACGGAGTTCCCTCCAATGGACCGTGTTCCAGTATCAATGAAAATGCTGTCGGGCAGGGATATTCCTGTTGATGATGTGCTGCGCGATGTACTTTCTCTCTTCAGCTATTATTATAATGAGATGCGTTGGGGCGGCAAGGAAACAATTCCGGCAGAGTATCGGGAGTTGCTGTTGGGCTTTGGCGAACAACGGGAGTATATTGACGCTGCAGGAACGTTCACTGCTGTTATTGAGGGTGTTGAGCCCACAGGACATCTGCTCCTGCGTCACACTGACGGAACTCAGTCGCGCTACGCATTCAAGGAGATAGAGATGTGTCTGTGATTATTTCTTGCGCTGCTGCTTCTTGTCATTCATCTCCTGCTCACGTTCGCGGCGCAGTTTCTCTCTTTTGCGCAGCAGTACCCACAACAGGCCGAGCACGCCAACCGATACCGCAACTGTTACAATCTTCTCTACATCACTCATCTCCTGGTTCTGTGGTATGAGTATGATGTACATTATGGCTGTATATATTGCAAATACCGCAATAGTGATGTTCGGGTTCCTGAAGAATCTCATAATTTCTTTATTGTTTTCTACTGCAAAGGTAGGCAAAAAAACTTTAATGGTGAATTAATGTAACCTTTTACACTCTTTTATAGCATATTTTAAGAATTTATCCTATTTTTACGAAAGCAAAACCAATATCACTTTCCGAAAAATTCCAAACAATTACAATATGGCAAAGTTTAAACGTATTCTTTTAAAGCTCAGTGGCGAGAGCCTCATGGGTGAGCAAGGCTATGGTATTGATGTAAAACGTCTCAACGAGTATGCTGCACAAATTAAGGAGGTATCCGAAATGGGTGTCCAGATTGGTATCGTTATCGGTGGTGGCAACATTTTTCGCGGTCTTACAGGTGCCGGTAAGGGCTTTGACCGTGTGAAGGGCGACCAGATGGGTATGATGGCGACTGTCATCAACAGCCTTGCACTCAGCTCAGCACTTGGTGCTGCCGGTGTTCCAAATAAGGTGCTTACAGCAATACGCATGGAACCTGTAGGTGAATTCTATACCAAATGGAAAGCCATCGAAGCAATGGAGCAGGGTATGGTAGTCATCATGGCTGCAGGAACCGGTAGTCCATATTTCACAACTGATACAGGCTCTTCTCTGCGCGGTATCGAAATTGAGGCCGACGTTATGCTCAAGGGTACACGTGTAGATGGCATATATACAGCCGATCCCGAAAAAGACCCCACTGCAACTAAATTCCAGGATATTTCCTACGACGAAGTCATTTCACGCGGTCTCAAAGTTATGGACATTACCGCTACGGCAATGTGCCGCGAGAACAATCTTCCCATCTACGTGTTCAACATGGATATCGTAGGTAATCTCAAGAAGGTTATGATGGGGGAGGAAATTGGTACTTACGTCCATCCGTAAAACTGCTAAAAAGGCATCTGCTACGTTACGCCTTTTTCCCTCAATGTATTTAGGGTATTCATATAACATACGAGGAAGGTTCTGACCTTCCTCGTATGTTATTATACATAGTATATATATTCCTTGCTTGACAGTGAATAAAAGTTCTACTTCAAGTCACGCTGTTTATTGCTTAATCCTTTGTCAACAGCCAACCGCCTGTCTGTGTCACTCCTATTTCAAGTGCAATGCAGTGTAGGCTTATTGCATTGACAATTCCGCCGTTGATGTTGATGGCGAGGCCTGATGAAATTGCGTAGTCATAGGCTTTGGCTATTACTGTACCGTCGTTGATTGTGAAACTGTCTGCCTGGATGGCGCGGCTCTTCTTGTCGTCCTCAATCTCGGTGTAATCCTCTGCTGTTGCCAACAAGGTGACCTTGCCGCTGTTGACGGTGACACCGTTGTCGCAATTGATGGCCTTGGCACCCTTACCCTTGCAGTCAATGGCGATTGTGCTGTTTGATACCATGATTTCACCGGCACACTTTATGCCGCCTGCCGATGTCTCGTCGCTTGATACTGTGCCGTTAACAATACCTATGAGCTTGCCTCCGTTGAAAGTGGCATTGCCGTCGCAGTTGATAATCTTTGAGCCGTTTCCGTTGACAGTTGCCTCAATGACACCGCCTGTCTGTGTATAGTTGCGCGTGGTCTTTATGGCCGAACTCTTTTCGTCGGTTGTGGTGATGCTGATATATCCGCCGTTGATATAAGCGTCGGGGATGACTGCCGGGTCGGGAACAGTCTCTTCATACTCTACTTTTATTGCTTCGCCGCCCGAAGTTATATTGAGCTTGCCCGCTTCAATGGTGAGTGTGCCTTCGGTACACTCTATGCCGTTGCTTGTGGCGTTTATTGTGATTGTGGGCGAATATGTCTCAGTGCGGCCTATGATGAACTTCTCCTTTGTGCGGAATCCGTCCTTGGCTGCCGATATGATGTTTATGTTACCGCCGCGTACCATGATGTAGTCATCGCTGGCAATTGCATGTCCGCCAAGGCTTGTCACATTGAGTGTGCCGGTGCCGTTGGTGTAGCCGTCAAAAATCAACTGGCCTTCACTGAAGAGTGTTCCCTTCTGGTCCTCCTCTTCTCCGTTGCTGCCGACAACCGGCGCGCTGTAGGTTGCGCCGTCGCATAGCGTGTTGGTGGTTCCGTTCACTATTGATGCATAGACGGTCTTGCCACTCTGGATATTGATGGCGGGGCCTGTGGGGTTGGTAAGCGTGATATTGTTGAACAGCAGGCGGAACTTCTTTTCGCTGTATATTTTCAAAGAGCCGTTGCTGCATGTTCCTGTTACCTTGTAACCTACTTTGCCTATTGTGGAGTTTATCACAATGTGTCCGCCGTCGATTGTGGCTGTTATTCCGCTAGGCAGTGAACTTGTCTTTACACCTGTCTCGCTGAAAGTGATTGTAATGATGCGGCTAGTAGAGTAGTTCTCTACAAAATCGCCATATTCATCGTCTAGATCATCTGTAGGGACCGGATGTGTAAATTCATTGAAGTTGCTTTTGTCGGCCGGGTCAAATGCAACGGTCGGGTTGATGTTGGGGACAAGTTCTATGCCGTTGTTCGACACTGGGGCAATGTTGGTTATCTTGCTTGTGGCGAACTGACTGTACATGCGGTCTCCCAATTCAATGCATATGAGCTGCTCTTCGGCATCGAACCGTGTCTCGCCGGCCTTATTGGTGTCTATTGTCTGGTATGTACCATTGCTATTGTTTACGTACAGCACCTGGGCCTGCATTGATGTCGCAACGAGCAGGCATGCTGTGAATAGTGTCTTTCTCATCGCTTTACAATTTTTGCAGTTCTTTCATCGCACTTTACAATGTATATTCCCTTGGGAAGGTTGGCTATGCTTATATGCCCGTAGTCCGCACTAAGGCATGTGTTGAGTACTTGTGTACCTGTTACGTTATATATTGTAACATGACTGCCAGCCTTGCCGTCTATGGCGATTTCGTCGCTTGATATGTATGCGGCAAGTTCGCCTCCTTCAGGTCTTATCTGCCCTATAGTGGTGTAATCGCCAAAACTGATGACATCAATAGCCGCCATATCGGTGCTGCTCTTTGTACCGTCGGTCAACTCAACATTGACTGTGCTGCCGCTGAATGTTATCTGCTTCAGGTTTTCAAGGCTTACAATCTCGTTGTTGCTGCCGATCTTCTCTATAAGCATGTGCTGCGCTGCGGCAGGGAGAGTCAGCACCAGAATACCCAGCATTATAAAAAGTTTTTTCATGTTTATCTTCTTTTAAAGGTCTATCGAGTATCCAAGACCTATTGCGTGACCTTTTGGCTCATCGCTGTCATTCACATCCTGATACAGATAGTACAACGAAACTTCGTTGTCCTTGTTTATCTTATAGCTTGCTCCAATGCGGTAACGCAGTTTGTCGCATCCTTTCCACTCGTCAAGACGTGTGTAAAGCTCAATTGATGCGAATGGGGTTACCTTGCAATTTGCAATGTCCCATTTTGCGCTGAGGCGTGAACGCAGGGTGGTGTTTTCCTTTGCTTTCTTGAACTCGGGTGCTGTTGTTGAGGTGAACTCTCCAATGCCTTCGATGATGTCGGTATATTCCCAACGGTGCTTTGTCTCGTCGGTCCAGGCAGAGTTGGTGCGTGTGTACTGCAGGCGTTCGCGCAATGAGAACTCAACGCGTCCAACCTTGTAGTCGCCACTCAGTGATACGTGGAAACGGTGGCGTTCGGTCCAATATGCATGGTCAATGTTGTAGTCGCATATTCCATTTTCTTCGTCAATGACGTCCTTGATACTCTTGCTCTCAAGGTTGTGACTGTACATGAAGATGTAACCGGCACTTGCCTTGAGCCATTTAACGGGTTTATAACTTGCTCCGGCACCGAACGATACACGTTCGATGTCGCCCACACCGTCAACGGTGCGCAACTCGGCCTCAAAGTCGAGTTTGAGCTTCTTGTTGATTTTCTTTGACGCTTCAATTGTTGTCCACACACCGAATTCGTCATCTTCGCTTTGCGCGTTGGCGCTGAGAACGGGTGCTAATGCGAGTGTCGCGAGAAGCAGGTACCCGAACAGTCTTTTCTTAGTCTTTGAGTTTGTATTCATCTACTGGAGTCTTTAATGTGGTATCTACTGAATTGCTTGTTTCTTTGCTTTTGTAGTACATCTTGATTATGGCGGCGTCCTTGAGGAAATCGATAGAGCCGACTTCTACCTTTATTACCTTGAGTCCTGTGCGCTTTTCAAGGTCTGCGATGAGTTCCTCACGCTTGTCGGGGGTGATGAGGTTTATGTTGTCATACTTGATGACCTTGTAAGAGTAGTGGCTGACGAGCAGCTTTGTCTCGCATAGCCATGTTGTGGCTATGAAAAGGATATTGATGATGATTACCTCGCCAATGCTCAACTCGCTTATTGTGAGTCCATTGATTGCACTAAGGGCGATGATGATGAACAGGTAGGTCATCTCCCTGATGGCAATCTGCTCGGTGCGGTAACGTATGATGCTGAACATAGCGAAGAGTCCCAGGGCTATGCCTGCCTTGAGCTTTACGTCGCCAAGCACGTAAATGAGCATAAATGTGCTTATGGCAATGAGTATGTATGTGAAGAAGAACTCGCCTCGCTTGCATTTCGGGTAATAGAGAAAGCGTACTACAACCATAATGGCTACGAGGTTGATGATGAATGCCAATAGGAGTTTGGTAACGTGGTCTGCGTCAATGATATTGTCGCTTTGGCGTTTCTCCTTGACCGATACTGACATCTTTTCATTTCTGTTTTCATCGTCGTCGGCATCAATGAATTCGTCAGTGGGCATGGTTGCATCCTCTTGAGGGCTGTATACCGCAGTCTCGGCTGTAGAGCTTATGGCCATGACTTGTTCGCCGGTTGTGCCATTCTGGGCATGCAGGGATAATGACATGCAGAACAGGAGTAGGGTAGTCAATAGTTTCATCTTTCTTATTATTTTATCGTTTGTTTTTCCATCTTGTTTATCATTGTCAGCCTCTCTTTGAAGTTGTTGCGCTTGAGGCTGTTGTGTGTCAGGGCACTGCCAATGCAGTATTTGCTGAATCCGGAACGCTTGATGCGGGTTTCGCGCAGCAGGTCAAGTGCCGGCGATGGCACGTTGCCGTCGCGTTTGAGCTCTATGATTGCCACTCTTTCCAACTTGTGCCATCCATCACTCTTCAGGTGGTGGAACCTCAGGTTGAAATCAATGGTAAGGCGTTCGGTCTTGCCGTAGTTTACCAAAGTGATGCGGTTGAACCAGTTCTCTATGACAGGGGAAACTTCATCGAGTCTGTACCAGGCGACTTTGCTGAGAAAAGGTGCTACATTGTCCAGCTCGGCATGCAGTGTGTGTACGCCGCCCACTGTGATGCGTTTTTTCTTGGTGCGGCCATGGTTGTTCTTGTTCTTGACCTCCAGAAAAGTGTCGTTGCTGTCAAGGTATGTACGCACCCTGATCTTCTCTCTGATGCAACGCCCTGCGTGGTGCATGCGGTACATCTCGTAGTCGTCGGTGTCGAAGTAGGTGGTGTGATATTCGGCAATGCGCTTGTCGCCGATCTGTTGTATGAAATACTGCCCTTTGACAGCAGTAAGGAATGCGACGAGCTGGTCAAGAGTTGCCACAAATTTTGTGTCAGTCCTGTTCATCAGTTTGATGCCCGACATCTCTTCAAGTGTTATAGGGGGCAACATTAAGGCCTTGTCTGCAATTCTCTCTGTCACTGTGTGAATTTATAAGGTATGTGCTTGCAAAAATATACAAAAGTTTTAAAAATATACAGATAACTCTGTTTATATTGGTTAAAATGTCCAAAATGCCGATAAAAGGTCTTTTTTCTTCGGCGTAACCTCTGAATTTTGCGGTAATTTTAGTTATCTTCGCTTTATAAAATTTTGCTTTATGAATGTTAAGGAGATAATCGACAAATACTATCCTTGTGAAAATGAATTGAAAAATATTTACATGATACATGCTGGGGCTGTTGCAGATTTTGCTCTTGGACTGGCAAGGCGTCATCCCGAACTTTGCCTTGATGAGGAGTTTATATACGAGGCTGCCATGCTGCATGATATCGGTATCTTTATGACCGATGCACCGCGTATATATTGCTTTGGTAATGAACAGTATCTGTGCCATGGTTACCTTGGCGGCCAGCTACTGCGCCAGCTTGGATACGACCGCCATGCAAGAGTGTGTGAGAGGCACACAGGAACGGGACTTACCAAAGAGGTCATTGAGCAAAATGGTTGGAATCTTCCGGTAAAGGATTTTGTCCCAGAGACTTTAGAGGAACAACTGATATGCTTTGCCGACAAGTTCTTCTCAAAAACTAAGTATCTGCATGAACCGCGTACAATGGAACAGGTGGTCGAAAGCATGCGTAAAATCTCCGATGAATCGGCCGAAAAGGTTGTAAAGTGGGCGGCGATGTTCATGTGATTTCCTTTTTTTGCACAAATATGGCATTGAAGAGTGTATTTTTACCATAAAATTAAAGAATACTCCTTTTTATTTCGTATTTTTGTCTCTTGCTTTAGAAAATGTTTGCAGATGAGATTTGAATCGGGCAGGATGTTTATGGTGACATTGGTGCTGACGGCTGTTGTTCTGACATTGCCGTCGGGCGCATGGGCGCATACTGGTTCTTCGGTCAAGTGGAATATGTTGCGCAATGCAGTGCTGGCTGACAGCGTGGCGGTTGCCGATTCTGCCAAGATGAAGAAGGAGCAGAAAGATGCCATTGATGCTCCGGTCTTCTATGAATCGAACGACTCTATGGTGTGGTCGCGTACCGGAAATGCCTTTCTCTATGGCTCGGGAAAAGTACGGTACGACAAGATTGAACTTACTGCCGACATCATCAAGATGAATATGGACAGTAGTGTTGTCCATGCCAGCGGCAGCATTGATACCACTGGCATGTCGATAGGTCTGCCGGTATTCAAGGATGGAGGTACTCCCTACGAATCGGACAGGATAAAGTATAATTTCAAAAGTAAGAAAGGTTTTATCAACAATGTCTACACCCAGCAGGGCGACGGTTTCATTATGGGTGGCAAGGCTAAGAAGGATTCTGCAGGAATCTTCTATTCGCAGGACGGAAAGTACACTACATGTGATGCCGAGCATCCGCATTTTTATGTCAGGTTGACACGTGCTAAGGTGAGGCCTAAGAAGGATGTCGTTTCGGGTCCTCTCTATCTTGTAGTGGAGGATGTCCCTCTGCCCCTTGCATTGCCTTTCGGATATTTCCCCTTTACGAGTGATTACTCTTCAGGTATAATTGTGCCCACATTCGGTGATGAGACCGAACGCGGATTCTATCTGCGTGACGGAGGATACTATTTTGCAATAAGCGACAAACTTGATCTGCGTCTTACAGGTGAAATATTTACCAAGGGTTCATGGGGTTTGGGCGCGGCCTCAACATATGCTGTGCGTTACAAGTATTCGGGCAGTTTCGATTTCAGTTATCTTGTTACCAAGAACGGTGAAAAGGGTTTGCCCGACTATGCTGTAGGAAAGAACTTTCGTCTTCAGTGGAGTCATCGTCAGGATCCGAAAGTACGTCCTAATACAAACTTCTCGGCAAGTGTGAACTTTGCTACTTCAAGTTATGAACGTTCTAACCTGAACAGTCTCTACAACCCTGTGCTCAATTCACAAAGCATGAGGACATCAAGTGTCAGCTACTCGCATACTTTTCCCGAGCTTGGTCTGACAATCTCTTCTACAATGAATATTGCACAGAACATGCAGGATTCGACACTTTCGCTTACGTTGCCCAACCTGAATGTCTCGTTGGCAAAAAAATATCCCTTCAAACGCAAGAAACGTGTGGGCGATGAACGCTGGTACGAGAAGATTTCTCTGTCGTACAGTGGACAGTTGAGCAACAGTATCAGGACAAAGGAGGATAAGGTGCTGAAATCGAATCTCGTCAAGGATTGGAACAATGGCGTCAAGCACAATATCCCTATAAGTGCTACTTTCCAACTGTTCAATTTCATCAATATTACTCCAAGTTTCAATTATACCGAACGTTGGTATTTTGAAAAGGTGAATCAGGAGTGGGATTATGCGACTAACAGTGTTGCAAGGGATACTGTGTATGGTTTCAACCGTGTATACAACTACAACTTCTCGGTTTCGGCCAATACTACACTCTATGGCTTCTATCAGCCGGCAGGCTTTTTGAAGAACAGCAGGGTGCAGGCAGTGCGTCACGTCTTTAAACCGTCGATTTCGTTCTCTTATGCCCCTGATTTCGGAGCAGAACGTTATGGTTACTATGATACTTATGTGTATACCGATGAGAAGGGTGAAGCGCGTACTGTTGAGTACTCTCCTTATCAGGGAAGTCTCTATGGAATACCTTCGAAAGGAAAGACCGGAAGCATATCGTTGAGTGTGAGCAATAATGTCGAGATGAAATGGCGTGCCAAGAATGATTCTCTCAAGAAGATAAGTATCATTGATGAACTGGGTGCTTCAATTTCGTACAATCTTGCGGCAAAGACAAGGCCTTGGAGTAACTTGTCGACACGTCTGCGTCTTAAACTTACCAAGAGTTATACATTCAGTTTCAATGCGACATGGGCAACATATGCTTATACATTCAATGACCGTGGACAGGTTGTGGTCGGTGACAGGACTGAATGGTCATATGGACGTTTCGGACGATTTCAGGGTATGAGCCAGAACTTGTCGTATACGTTCAATAATAAGACTTTTGCCAAGATAAGGAATTGGTTCAAGGGTGACGATGACAAGGAAGGTACAGTGGTTGAGGATGGCGAAGAGAAGCATGGGCTTACTGCCGATATTGAGGATGATAAGTCTCTGAAGTCGTCGAGGACAAAGAAGGCTAAGGATGCCGACGTTGATGATGATGGCTACATGCCTTTCAAGCTTCCATGGAACTTCACAGTTTCTTATGGTATAATGATGGCTGAGAATACTGCCGGAAAAATCAATATAAAGACGATGCGTTATCCGTACAAGTTTACCCAGAACATGAACTTCTCGGGTAATGTGGGTATCTCGGACAATTGGCGCATAAACTTTACTTCGGGATATAACTTCGAGTATAAGAAACTGACAACCACAACGGTGCATATATCACGCGACCTCCACTGCTTTGAAATGTCATGCGGCATTGTGCTTGCGCCGTATACATCGTTCAACTTCAGTTTCCGTGCTACATCGCAAATGCTAGCCGATGCTCTTAAGTGGGATAAGCGAAGCGGTAGCGGTTCAAATGTCGAATGGTATTGATTGCGGACACTTGGTAAACGTACGGCGGACAACCCTCAAGGTTGTCCGCCGTACGTTTACCATTTTATTTCACTTTTTCCATGCTCGGCAAGATATCTGTTTGCTGTGCTGAAGTGGTGATTCCCAAAGAAGCCCTGATAGGCCGACAGCGGCGAGGGGTGTGGTGAAGTGAGTACAAGGTGACGGCTGCGGTCAATAAACGCGCCTTTCTTCTGTGCATAGCTTCCCCAAAGGATGAATACGATGTTCTCTCTTCGGGTGGCAAGTTCGCGTATTGCGGCGTCGGTAAATTCCTCCCAACCGCGTTTCTGGTGAGACCCGGCCATTGATGCGCGTACTGTGAGAGTCGCGTTCAGCAGCAGTACACCCTGGTCACTCCAGCGAGTCAGGTCGCCGTCCTGTGGAATTGGTGTACCCAGGTCATTCTCAATCTCTTTGAATATGTTCAACAGTGATGGTGGAAAGGGGACTCCTTTGTTTACTGAGAAACATAGTCCATTGGCCTGTCCTGCTCCATGGTACGGGTCCTGTCCAAGGATTACGACCTTGACGTCATTGAATGGACAGTGGTCGAAGGCGTTGAATATAAGTCTGGCGGGAGGGTATATCGGGGTGGTGCCTGCATACTCTTCCTTTACGAATGCGGTGAGGTGTTTGAAATAATCCTTCTCGAATTCGGCTTCAAGAACCTCTTTCCAGCTTGCGTCAATCTTGACATCCATAGTGTGTTATTATATAAGAGGTATATTCATCTGTCTGCACTGCTCACGCATCTCTAAAGGCCATATGCTTGACTGTATTTCGCCTATGTGTGCTTTCTTGAGCAACAACATACAAAGACGTGACTGGCCGATACCGCCTCCAATGCATAGTGGCAATTCGCCTGCAAGCAGGCGTCGGTGGAAATAGAGTTCCTTGCGTTCCTCCTTACCCGACTCCTTTAGTTGGCGCAACAGTGCTTCCCTGTCAACACGTATGCCCATAGAAGAGAGTTCTACTGCTTTCCCTAAAAGATCACTCCAGATAAGAAGGTCGCCGTTGAGACCTTTGAAACCGTCTTCATTAGGAGTGCTGTAGTCGTCATAGTCGGGAGCACGGTTATCGTGCGGGATGCCGTCGCCGAGTTTCTCGCCAATGCCGATAATGAACACTGCGCCGTTCTCCTGTGTAAACTTCTCTTCGCGCTGTTTGGCTGTAAGGTGCGGATATCTGAGGCGCAACTCCTCGCTGTGGATGAATGTAACTTTCTCGGGAAGTGAAGGCTTGAGCTGCGGATAGGTCTCGTTTATTGTGAACTCAGTATGCAGTATGGCCGAATAGATTTCATTCACAATCATCTTGAGAAATTCTACAGAACGTTCGCTTTCTGAAATTACACGTTCCCAGTCCCATTGGTCTACATAAAGTGAGTGCAGGTTGTCGAGCTCCTCGTGTGCACGTATGGCATTCATGTCGGTATAAATGCCGAAACCGTGTGCTATGTCATATTCGGCGAGTGTCACTCGCTTCCACTTTGCAAGCGAGTGTACAACCTCGGCAACTGCGCCGTTCATGTCCTGGATGGGAAAACTTACGGCATTCTCGTATCCGTTGAGGTCATCGTTCAGTCCTGTACCCTGCAGCACAAATAATGGCGCTGTAACTCGTCTCAGTAGTAGTGACGATGAGAGGTTGAGCTGGAATACCTCTTTGATCTGCTTGATTGCAAGCTCGGTCTGCTTCAGGTCAAGCAAAGGGGTGTACTCTGATGTCAGTTCGTATAATTTCATATTGTTTTATGTTGACATTTTGTCGTTGTTGTGCTTTTGCTGTTTGCAAAAAGTTGTTCGTTTTTGAACTCTATTTACAGAATTTATACAAATATATGCTGGTAAAATACAATATGCAAATAAATTTGTGCTTTCTTTAAACATTTTGTCTAAAAAATCAGCAAAAATATAGCTTTTACCTACGGATGTCTGTCATCCTGACCATGCAATATAAAAATTTTAGTGTTAGTATAGATGTTGACCCGCGACTTGGGAAACTTCGTGTTGGTGTCATATCGAACGAAAGTGAAATATCTCGTATGTCGTTTCAGAGAGCTCTCACGCAAGGTTAGTTCGCATCACTCATCGAAAACATCTTTTAATTATTTTCATTTAGGCGTCATTCTTGTGTTTGACGTGCTCTAGGTGGCGAACATTTTGTCATTACCGATGTTCGTATGTCGGCATTTTTTTATATCTTCGCGTCGGTAAAGTAATCAAGGTCCCGTAGCTTAGCTGAATAGAGCGTCAGATTCCGGTTCTGAAGGTCGTGGGTTTGAATCCCACCGGGATCACTTTTCTCACAGTTTGTATTTTCTATGAAAACCCTTCTGTTTTATATTGCAGTCGCGTTCTTGTTTGTGATGAACAAGTTGCCCATGTGCGTGTTGCATTTCTTTTCTACACTCCTTTATTATCCTGTATATCATATCGTGCGTTACCGCAAAAAGGTGGTGCGTGACAATCTTGTGAAGTCGTTCCCTGAGAAGGATTTAAAGGAGATAAAGGGTATCGAGAAGAAATTTTACCGCAATCTTTGCGACTACTTTGTGGAGATGGTGAAGTATTACGGCATGAGTGAGTCCGAAATCAAACGTTACATGAGGTTCGAGGGTGTGGAGAAGTTCCACGCGGCAGTAGATGCTGGTCATCCCTGTGTACTTTACATGGGACATTTCTTCAATTGGGAGTATGTGACATCAATAACCCTGCATTTCAAAAGGGACGATGCCGTGGTGGGCGATATCTATCATCCTCTTGAGAACAAGAGATTCGATGCTCTTGTCAAGAAGATGCGTGACCAGTATGGAGCCGAGTCGATAACTATGGCCAACACCTTGAGACGCGTGATGCAGATAGGCAAGTCGGGCAAGAAGTATGTGATAGGTTTCATTGCCGACCAGGTGCCTACCTGGGAATCGATAAACCACTGGGTTGATTTCTTTCATCGTGATACTCCTGTCTTTACCGGTACCGAGAAAATTGCCCAGCGTACACACGCTTCTCTTTTCTATGCTCATGTCTACCGTGAGAAAAGGGGGCATTATGTGCTGAAGATTGAGGATATGGCCGAGGATGCTGCTTTGTTGCCGGAGTTTGAACCTACAAATATGTATTACAGGCTGCTGGCAGAAAATATACGTGAGACACCTGACCTTTGGCTATGGACCCACAAGCGTTGGAAACGTACCCGTCAGGGATATGCCGAACGTGAGAGACGTCGTGAACAGGACAGGAAAAGATTGATTGAGAATGGAAAAAAGAGTGTATAAAGTAATTCTTCTGAACGGTATTGGAGAACAGGGAAAGTGGATTCTCAGACAAACCGAAGGCGGTGCGGGTTTTTCATCATGCGGAAAGTATAGGTTCTATGTGAATGAGTTTATTGATGACCCGGACTTTGTGGTTATTCGTGGCAAGTCTTTTAAACAGCCGCTGACATTCAATGTCGCTCCGGAGAATTTAGTGCTGACAACGAGTGAACCGTTGTCTGTCCTTGATTATCCTAGTGATTATCGTCGCCAGTTCGGTATGGTGTGTTCTTGTCAGGAAGGGATGAAGCATCCTAATGTACTGTTTTTACCCCCGATACTCCCCTGGTACATCGGTGCCAAGTTTGATAAACGTGGAAGCGGTACTTCGCAAATTGGGTATGATGAGTTTAAGTCAATGGATTTTCCATGTAAATCAAAAATGATTTCGGTTATTGGCAGTGACAAGGCTTTTACTAAGGGGCATCTGGATCGTATACGTTTTATTGACAAACTGAAGGAACGTTTTGGTGACAAGGTGGATGTCTTTGGTCGCGGATACTCTGCATTTGACGACAAATGGGAGGTTCTTTCACAATATAAATACCATATAGTAATTGAGAATTCGTGCTCAAGATATTATTGGACTGAAAAACTGTCTGATTGTTATATGGCAGGGACATATCCTATTTATCATGGATGTACAAATCTGTCCGATTACTTCCCTGAAGGGTCGTATACGCCGGTTGACATAAATGATTTTGATGCAACATGCAAGATTATTGAACGTCTGATAGCCAATGAGGCTTTTGAAAAATCGCAATCTCTTCTGCAGGAGTGTAAGGCTAAGGTTCTCGGCGAGTACAATATGTTTGATCTGATATCTCGTGCCTTGGATACGTTGGATCCTGATCTCCCACGTAAAAAGATTGTGCTTGAACCGGCTCATTCGATGCATAGTATACGTAATGCATATAACTATATTATAGATCGCAATCTATGCAAGTTGCGATATGCTTTATATAAAAAAATGAACCGATAGTTGTTGTGTATTATGAAGAAGAAGGTGCTGCTGGTTGAGTTTAATAATTGGCATGACGAGTGTCTTCATACGGCTTGTTTATTTTTCAAGTCGCAAGGATGTGAGTGCTCTCTTGTACTGAATTCGCGTCTGGAAAGCCGTGTCGGGAAGGATATGTGTGGGGATATTCCGGTTACATATTTGTCCTTTGATGGATTTAAGAATCTGTTCGGTTCGTTTTTGCAGATAGGACGTATGTTAAGGAGTGAAGGATACACTCATCTCTATTTGAACACCGCTCAGGGTAGTGTGGCTTGGAAGTTCTTTCTTATTATGGCCGTTCCGCGCCGTATAAAAGTCGTAGGGGTTATTCATAATGTCGCAAAATTGAATGGAAGCTTGGGCCAACGTGTAATAACGCGCCGCATGGACCAATATATTCTGTTGAGTGATATCCTTGTCGATGCTTATAAAAGACGCTGTAACAAGCCTGTCTCGGTCTTTTATCCTATTGATTATCCTTTCTATGGCGATACTTGCATAGAAAAGCCTGCCGGAGAATTGTGGATAGGAATACCAGGTGAAATGTCATACAAGCGTCGTGATTATGATGCTATAATAAATGAATCGGCAAAGTATGGTGAGAATGTCAAGTTTATATTCTTGTGTAATTGCAAAAAAGGTGATGGAAAAGCAATCGTTTCCCGTATTGAGAGATTTGGACTGGCAGATAACGTTATTCTCTTTGACAGTTTTGTAGATAATGCAACATTCTACTCTTATATAAGATTGTGTGATTATATAATGCCGCTTGTTCATCCGAGCAAGGATTTGTATGCAAAATATCTTGTCGAGAAGATTTCAGGAACTTATAATATTGCATTTGCTTATAGGAAAGTAATGCTTTGTCCTTCGGAAATGGCTGCATACGAGGATTTCTCTGATACATCAGTATTTTATGAAGAACAGGGTTTGTGTGGTTTCATCAACTCTCTTTCTTTAATTAAAGACACTACTGCGTTCTATAAGCTTGAAAAGTGGAATCGCGGAACACGATACGCGTCGGCTGTCTTCCTTGAGTAAAGCACCTTTTCAATGCGAGTAAAAGAATTCTGGTGCAAATAAAGTGATATGAACTCTTGGTTGAGGGATGTCGGTATAAGAAAGCAGTCCGGTCATGACCGGACTGCTTTCTTTGTTATAAAACTTATCAATCAATATGCTCTTGCGAAGAGTACACGGCGTGCCGATGGCTTGCCTGTAACCATACATGTGCCTGGAGTCTCGTCCCAGCCCAAAGGTATACAACGGATTGTCGCCTTTGTGTCGTTCTTTATCTGCTCCTCGGTCTCGGGTGTGCCGTCCCAGTGTGCAAGGATAAAGCCTCCCTTCTCAATCTCGGTCTTGAACTCCTCGTAGGTATCTACTGTGCGTGTGCATGCCTCGCGCATTGCGAGAGCCTTTGTGTGGAGGTTCTTCTGGATGTCGTCGAGCAACTGCTTAACGTATTCTACAATGCCCTCAATTTCACGTGTCTCCTTTGTCAATGTGTCACGGCGCATAACCTCAATTGTACCGTTCTCAATGTCACGTGCACCAAGTACAAGACGCACAGGAACGCCCTTGAGCTCATACTCTGCAAACTTGAATCCGGGACGTTTGTTGTCGGCGTCGTCGAATTTAACGGTGATGCCCAGTTTCTTCAACTCGGCAATCATTGGATCGGTCTTGCTCTTAATGATATTGAGCTGCTCCTCGTTCTTGCAGATAGGTATGATTACAACCTGGATAGGTGCAAGTGCCGGTGGCAATACAAGGCCGTTGTCGTCGGAGTGTGTCATGATTAGAGCACCCATAAGACGTGTTGATACACCCCATGATGTAGCCCATACGTAATCGAGGTTGTTGCTCTTGTCTACGAACTGTACGTTGAATGCCTTTGCGAAGTTCTGGCCAAGGAAGTGTGAAGTACCGCACTGCAATGCCTTGCCGTCCTGCATCATACCCTCGATGGTGTATGTGTCAAGTGCGCCGGCAAAACGTTCGTTGGCACTCTTTACGCCCATGACTACGGGCAATGCCATGTAGTTGTTCGCAAAGTCGTTGTATACATGGAGCATTGTGCGTGCTTCCTCTTCGGCCTCCTCCTTTGTCGCATGTGCGGTGTGGCCCTCCTGCCAAAGGAACTCTGCTGTACGCAGGAACAGACGTGTACGCATCTCCCAGCGCATTACGTTTGCCCACTGGTTAATCTTGATAGGCAGGTCGCGGTACGACTGTATCCAGTTCTTGTACGAACTCCAGATGATTGTCTCCGATGTGGGGCGGATAATCATCTCCTCCTCGAGTTTTGCAGCCGGGTCTACTACCACGCCGCTTCCGTCCTCGGCGTTCTTCAGACGGTAGTGTGTAACAACTGCACACTCCTTTGCAAAGCCCTCCACATGTTCTGCCTCACGGCTCAGGAACGACTTTGGAATGAGCAATGGGAAATATGCGTTCTGGTGTCCGGTCTCTTTGAACATGTCGTCAAGCACTCTCTGCATCTTCTCCCAGATTGCATATCCATAAGGCTTGATGACCATGCAGCCTCTTACCGGTGACTGCTCTGCAAGGTCAGCCTTGAGTACGAGATCGTTATACCACTGTGAATAGCTCTCGCTACGTTTTGTAAGTTCTTTTAACTCTGCCATATCTAATTCTTTTTTTTGTTTTCTTGATTCTGTATCGCGGTATTGTCACAATTCCGACGTTTATTGACTAACTGCAAAAATACAAAAATATATTCATATATCTATCTGTAATTGTTAAATTGACTCACTCTTTTGTTTTTTTATAGGCCCAAGTATACAAAACTCACCAAGTTTAGTATAAAATCTCTCATAATTATTTAACTTTGCAGTAGATATTGAAAGAACTAATTTATTAAAATTTTACTCTATGAAAAGAAATTTCTTCAAATCGCTTTGTGTAGCACTCAGTGCTGTTGTGCTTATGGCCAGTTGTGCAACATGGAACAACACTGCTAAGGGTGGTGTAATTGGTGCTGCCGGTGGTGCCGCTCTCGGTGCTCTCATCGGTAAGTTGGCAGGTAACACAGCTATCGGTGCTGCTGTAGGTACTGCTGTGGGTACAGGTGCAGGTGTAATCATCGGTAAGAGAATGGACAAGGCTGCTGCAGCTGCTGCTGAGATTGAGAATGCAAAGGTTGAGACTGTGACTGACGCAAACAACCTTACAGCTGTAAAGGTAACTTTCAACTCAGGTCTTATGTTCGATACAAACAAGTATGACCTAAAGGCAAATGCAAAGTCAGACCTTGCTGAGTTTGCTCAGGTGTTGATTGAGTTCGCTGATGCCGATGTTGCTATCTTCGGTCACACAGACTCTACAGGTAATGACAAAATCAACGACCCTCTTTCAGTAAACCGTGCAAACGCTGTTGCTAACTACCTACTTGCTTCTGGTGTATCCCCAGTACAGGTAAAGAGTGTTGTTGGTAAGGGCTCTAAGGAGCCGGTTGCCGACAATGGTACATCTGCAGGCCGTGCCGAGAACCGTCGTGTAGAGATTTATCTCTATGCAAGCGAGGCTATGATCAACGCTGCAAGCAACGGTGCATTGGAATAATTGCAAATGCATGATATAAAAAACGAAGTCACCCCGAGGTGACTTCGTTTTTTTTGTATATCAGCTATTTCAATCTTAAAACTCTTATTCCAATCTGTTTGTTTCTGTTCTTTTGGTAATTGAACAGCGTGACTGTGTCCTTGATGACTTTCCCCTTTCCGCTTGAGGCATGCAGCAGATGAAGCGTGCCATTGTTCCAATATGCGAATCCGACATGTGAGATGTCGAGTCCTTTGACTGTAGTTACCAATGCAATTATGTCGCCATTCCTTATCTCCAGAACCTCTTTGCCTTTGTTGAGCAGGGATTTTGGTATATAGTTTGTTGCTATTCCTTGGAAGGGCTTTTCCAATTCTACAATCTGTGCCCGCATGGCATAGTCCTCTTTGAGCAATGGATAACTGTCGGGGTGTGTGCTCATGAAGTCGAGCTCAAGTATCTGTGTATCATGCTTTGTGTGGCCTGTAACCTCTTCGATGATACCTTTTGTCATATTGTCGGCTATCCACCAGCTCGTGTAGTGAAGCCTGCTGGGGTAGCCGTTTCTTACGCCTCCTTTGTAGCGTAGCATTTCGAGGTTCTTGCATACATCATCAAAGTTCTTCTTGTTCTGGATGACAGTAAGAGATATTGCTGTTACTAGTTCTACAAATGTGCTGCAGTCAAGTCTGTCACAGCTGATGAACAGTGGCTCTACGGCTCCGTTTTCCAAAGTGTTTGCAACGTACTTTTTACCGATGAACTCATGCGCAATGGCAAGTGAAAGCTCACCTTTGTTGCTGTATTCTCCTGCTTGGTGTTTGCTTAGAATCTTTTCTATGGCAATGCTGTCACTCTTGCTGTATATGATGTCCTGTGCTGCAATCATCATTGGCAACAAGGCGAGCAGTGACGTGATAATCTTCTTTATCATCTCCTTCAATATATAAATTATGTAAATATACGGTAATATAATCAATTAATGACTATCTTCGCATTGAAATAAGAGTTCCACATGAAGAGATTTCTATATATATTGCTGCTTGCGCTGCTGCCCTTGGCTGCCGGTGCACAGTTCGTGTATACCATGGCTCCTAATGTGCTTTCGCCAAAGATGGAACTCAATGGTCAGTGGGATGCTTTGCCGGTGATGACTCTTGGCAGTGATGATGTCATGTGTTTTTCATTTGATGAGATGTCGCATGCATATCACCGTTTTACATACCGCATTACACACTGCAACTCCGATTGGACGCCTTCGGATATGCATGAGATTGAGTTTCTCGATGGTTTCAACGATATTCCGGTGGAGGAGTGGGAAAACTCGGTAAATACACTCAGGCTGTATACGCACTACAGGTTTACGCTGCCTAATGAAAATGTGTCACTTGTGCTTTCGGGAAACTACAAGGTTGAACTTTATGATGACGAAGAGAATAGCGATGCTCCTGTTGCTCTCTTCTGTTTCTCAGTGGTGGAGCCAAAGGTCGGCATTTCGGCTACGATAAGCGGTGACACCGATGTCTCTCTTAATGACAGTTATCAGCAACTCTCGTTTACGGTAGAGTATCCCAATTGGAATATCGCCTCTCCCTCAAACGAGGTGAAACCGGTTGTCTACCAGAATCGCAGGCGTGATAATGCCGTAAGCGGTATTAAGCCCACGTATATTACCGGCAATTCGCTTGAGTACGTCCACAATGAGAGGCTTATATTCAATGCCGGTAACGAGTATCGGCGTTTTGAACTCACTGACCCTGATTATCCGGGTATGAATGTGGAGGAGGTGTCTCTTTACGGTGATGAGTATCATGCCTTGTTGTACATGGATAAACCCCGTATTACTCACTCTTCGTATATCGATGAGAACGGACGTTATTATGTGAATACACTTGAAGGCCGTGGGTCATCCATTGAGGCCGATTATGTGTATGTACATTTTGCGCTTGATGCACCGTATCGTCAAGGTGGTGACTACTATCTGCTTGGTGATATGTGCGGGAATCTCCTCTCGCAAATGAGCATTCTCGATTACGATGCCGAAGAGGGCTATTACCATACGACGCAGCTTTTGAAGTTGGGATTGTACAATTATATGTATGTGTGGTTACCTCATGGTGCAACTGTAGCACAGACCGCTACTGCCGAGGGGGACATGTATGATGCAGAGAACGAGTATCTGATATATGTATATTATAGAGGTTTCGGAGAACGGTATGACAGGCTAGTGGGCGTGTGTGCTGTGCAATATATGCTCGAGAGAAATTGACTCCGGTTTCTCTCTATGTGAGGGCAGAACGGGAAGTCGGTGTGACTTGTCAAACAGTATCGGATATATTGAAAATCGCAGGCTTGATTAAGCCTGCGATTTTCAATATATCATGCGATTTAGATTTTGTCTATTAATTTCTGTACTTTGAGCCAAAAGCCTTTCTTTTCGAAATGGATAGATTGGGCCAGGGATTTCATTAATCTCAGTCCTTTGCCGTTCCGGGCAATCTGCATGCTTGCAAACTTGTAGAATACGAAGGTCACTGATACGCTGAGTGCGAGAACGATGTATAGCTGCAGGTCTACCGATGCGCCCAACTTATATGACATGAACCATGCTGCAACAACAATTGTGTTCAATGTGAGTATGGATATCGTTGTTCCCACATGAGAGAATCCCAACTCAATGAATATATGATGCAGGTGGGTGCGGTCGGGGTGGAATGGTGATGTGCCTCTGACCATTCTTGCAGACATGACGCGCAACGTGTCAAAAACCGGAACGGACAATATCGCGAGTGTCAATGGAATCAGTCCCATTCCTTCATTGGACAATGTTGCGCATTTTGAATCGGGGTGGAGTATGTCTATCACGAATATTGACATCATGGTGCCTATCACTAAGGTTCCTCCGTCGCCGATGAACATTCTTGTGCTCTTGCCGAACACATTGTGGAGGAAGAACGGAACGATTGCGCCGGCTGCCGATACTGCCAGAATAGTCATCACTGTATTGCCTGTAGTGTAGAAAACTATGGCAAACAGAACCGATGCCATGAAGCAGAATCCCGATGATAGACCATTGACTCCGTCAATAAGGTTAATGGCGTTTATAATTCCTACAGCTGCGAATATTGTAAGCGGCCATGAAATCCATTCTGGGATTATGCCAATTCCCCATAGTCCCCAGAAAGAACTGATTGATGCACTGTTTACATACATGAGCCATGTCACAATCAGAATCTCTATTACGAAGCGTGTAGTTGGAGTAAGGTCCAGAATGTCGTCGATTGTGCCGGTGTAGAGCATTACCAGCATCGCTGATATCAGCAGAAAGACATCGGAGTGGTTGAACATGGTCTGTGAGCCGCACAGCCCGATAAGAATTCCAAAGAATACGGCCATGCCACCCATTACCGGTATAGGGTTACGCTGCAGTTTCCGTGCATCGGGGTTGTCCACAAGATTCTTCATTATTGCAATCTTCAATATTTTAGGATGTACCCATAGGGTTCCTAAAAATGCAAGAAGTGCAGGTATTAAAACGTGGTACATTTCTGACATGATTGAATCGTTTTTTTTGATTTCGACAAATAGAGGCGTTCGTTGTGTGTTGCCTGATTATTGTTCTCAAATTATGCAAATATAAATAATCTTTTTCTGAAAAGCCGGTTTTTCTGAAAAAAAGTAAAAAAGTAGCACAGTTTGGTACCTCAGGTTTCTTGCAGCCGTAAACCTTGCGATGTGGTTTGTCTGTTTATGGTACATGGTGCGCTGTTGTACATCTCCTGCGAGTGGTTCTGTAATTTGCCGTTTCTTGTGACAAGTAACAAAAATGATTTGTATTATTCCTGAAAAAGGATTATCTTCGCAATGTTGTATATAACAAAATTTGAATGTATTTGTTATACATTTAACAGAAATATTATGACAGGTTCTAATCACATAGTAATTATGGCAGGCGGTGTCGGAAGCCGTCTTTGGCCTTTAAGCACCGGGGATGTCCCTAAACAGTTTGTTGATGTGCTCGGTTGCGGGAAATCTCTTTTGCAGTTGACGGTAGACCGTTTTGCCGGGATATGTCCGATGGAAAATGTGTGGGTCGTCACATCGGCAAAGTATGCTTCTCTTGTGGCGGAACAATTGCCAATGTTGCCGGCAGGCAATATACTCAAGGAACCCTGCCGTCGTAATACCGCACCATGTATTGCTTATGCTGCATGGAAGATTAAGAAACGTGACCCGTCGGCCAATATGGTCGTAACTCCCAGTGACCATTTTGTGGCAGATGTGCAGGAGTTCCGTCGCGTAATAACCTCGGCACTCGGCTTTGTGAAAGGTTCCGACGCGATACTGACGTTGGGTATCAAACCTACTCGTCCCGAAACCGGATATGGTTATATTGAGGCTGTGCTTGGTAGCGCTTCGCTTTCGAATAAGGAGGTCTTCAGGGTCGATTCTTTTAAGGAAAAACCGTCGTTGGAGATAGCTGAAGCTTATGTTGCCAAGAAGAACTTCTATTGGAATTCGGGTGTCTTTATATGGAATGTCTCTACTATTGTCAATGCATTCCGTGTGTATCAGTCCCCGATAGCGTCGATATTCGAGTCGCTTATACCATATTATTTTACTCCAGAAGAGCAGGAACATGTCAATGAACGTTTTCCTGAGTGCCGCAATATTTCGGTTGACTATGCTATTATGGAGAGAGCCGATGAAATCTTTGTGTTCCCTTCCAATTTTGGATGGAGTGACCTTGGTACCTGGATTTCTCTTCATGAGAATATGCCGAAGGACCTTAACGGGAATGTGTCTGTGGGTGCCGATGTCTCTTTTTCCGAGGCACGCAACTGCTTTGTCAGTACACGTGGTATGAAGAAGGTTGTTGTTGTCGGGGTAGACAACTGTATTGTTGCAGAGAAGGATAACAATCTGCTTATATGTAAGATGGGTGAAGAGGATCGATTAAGGGATTTGACGGATTGATATTACTGATAGACAAAACAAAAAATGCAACAGTGGCCTGTTGCATTTTTTTGTTTTGTCTACTCTAATCTTGAGATGAATTCCTGCGGTGTGATGTTTGCATTGTAAGGTATTCCGAACAGTTTGAAGAGCAGGCATGATTTTCCATTGATTGCATTCTCAATGGCCGGTTCAACCTTGTCTCTTTCTCCATTGGTCCATAGAATGTTTGCTATATATGCGTCAACATCCGAGGTGTCGTGGCAGAACTGGCGCATGTAACGGAATATCCTCAGTGCAAGGTTCTTGTGCCCGTGCTTGAACAGGTGCGTGCCCAGTTCGTACAGTTCCTCCTCCTGGGTCCACTCTTTCTGTTCCAGAGTGCTCATTTCGCAGAAGTGAAGATTCTCCTTATCCTTGAGTTCGTACAGGTGTGGGGTGTGGAGTATGAGCTGTTTCATGTTGTCGGGGTGCATCAGCAGTGCCATTGACATGGCTTCGTCGGCACGCTTGCCCTCGCCAAGGCTGTCAAGTATCATAGCCTTGTTTACTCTTGCAAGCATCATTTCAATTGTGCCTTCGGGTGCAATGTCAATTATCTCCTTGAAGCTTTCTATTGCATCGCTGTGGTGTCCTGTGTGGTACTGTGACAATGCGATGTAGAACCTTGGAACGACTGATTGCGGATACTGCTCCTTGAACGTGCCGAACAATTCCATAGCCTTTGCGTAGTCTCCTACATGATAGTAGCAATAGGCCTGCATCATCCTTGCATACTCTATTTCGTCATTGATTGTGCTTTCGTACTCGAAGCACTCAAGTGCCTTGCCGTACTTCTTTACCATGTAGTATATGTGTCCCATCTGCTCCCAATAGAATGTGGAGTAGGGGTCGGTGTCGAGCAGGCTGTTGTAGATGTCAACGGCTTCGTTTATGTGCTGCATTTCAATGAAGCATTCTGCTTTTACTTCGAGCAGGCTCCTGTTCCCGGGAGCAAGTTTGAGTGCCTTTTCGCAGATGAATAATGCGTCGGGGGCGCATCCGCAGTCCAGCAGAATTTCCAATGCTTCGTAAAGATGCTCCTGTTCGGGTGTCGCTTTCCTTATTATATCAAGTGCAATCTCTCTTGCATTCTTGAAGTCTTTTAATGACAGCAGAATTTCGGCGTGGAGAATTTTGGTCTCGTTGTCGTCAATGTATTCAATGCTGCCGAACAACTCCAGGGCTCTCTGTGGTTCTCCCTTGCTGAGCATGAGTTTTATCTCCATCTTGGTATTTTCGGGAGCTGCGGGGTGTATGCTGCGGGCGATTTTAAGAACCTCTTCGGCTTCGTCGCATTTCTCCTGAAAAAGGAAATATGACAGCAGGTCCACAAGCTCATCAATGGCATAGTATGAGTGCATGTTAATGGACTTTGCCTGCTCATACCTCTTGAGGAGCCCGCGGAATTCCGGCGTGTCAAAATATCCTTTCTCGTAGTTCATCAGGGGTGTGTTTCATGATGTCCATGCGGAGCATCATGTGGTTCTTACTTGCCTTTAAGCGATACGGTACGGTTGAATACCGGTTTGTCCGGTTTGCTGTCGGGGTCTACATTGAAATAGCCGATACGCTGGAACTGGAGGTAGCTCAAGTGCGGCAGGTCTGCAGCCCATTCTTCTATGTAGGCATTGTTGTTTATGCGCAGAGAATCCGGGTTCAGGAAAGGACGCATGGCTTCAATTCCTCTCACGCCGTTTTCGTTCTCGTATTGCTTGATGGCGTCGCGTGGATTCTCGCAAGTCCACAGACAACTGTAGTCACGAACTTCGCAAGGTACGCTATGCGCGCAACTAACCCAGTGCAGTGTCTTGCCCTTGATGCGGCGGTCAGCACCCGGCATGCCGCTACGGCTCTCTGGGTCGTATGTGGCGTGGATGCAGACAATGTTGCCGTTCTCATCCTTTTCAATACACTTGGCAGGGTCTTCGTCGCACTTTATGATGTACGCATTCTTCAGACGTACCTCCTTGCCCGGTCCCAGACGCAGGAACTTCTTTCCTCCGTCTTCCATGAAGTCCTCGCGTTCAATGTAGAGTTCGCGTGAGAAACGTATGATGTGTGAGTCGGAATTCTCATCTTCGGGGTTGTTTATAGCCGGCATCTCTTCAACCAATCCCTCGGGGTAGTTGTCGATGACCAGGCGTACAGGGTCGACAACTGCGCTTACTCGCAGAGCACGTGCGTTCAGGTCTTCGCGGCATGCGGCTTCCATGAGTTTGATGTCATTGAGAGCATCAAATGTGGTGTAGCCGATTTTGTCGATGAAATTGAGAATCGCCTGTGGGCTGTATCCGCGACGACGGATACCGCAGATTGTTGGCATGCGAGGGTCGTCCCATCCGTTTACCACTCCCTCTTTGGTGAGTATGAGCAGGTTGCGCTTGCTCATGAGAGTGTAGTTGAGATTCAGCTTGTTGAATTCATACTGGTGTGGACGGTTGTCCTGTATGTCGCCCTCGTCGCCTTTCCACTCCTTCATCCATGTGACGAACAGGTCGTAAAGGTCGCGATGAGGTACGAACTCAAGTGTACATAGTGAGTGTGTGACGCCTTCAAGATAGTCGCTTTGTCCATGGGTGAAGTCGTACATCGGGTATGCATTCCATTTGTTGCCGGTACGCCAGTGTGGCATGTTAAGGACACGGTACATGATTGGGTCGCGGAAATGCATGTTGGGGCTGGCCATGTCTATCTTGGCACGGAGAATCATTTTGCCTGGCTCTACGTTGCCGCTGTTCATCTCGCGGAAAAGACGCAGACTCTCTTCTGCCGGACGGTCGCGGTAAGGGCTGTTCTGTCCCGGCTCGGTGGGTGTGCCTTTCTGTCGGGCAATCTCCTCCGATGTCTGCTCGTCAATATATGCGCGGCCGGTTTCTATGCACCACTCGGCAAAGTCCCATAGCTCCTGGAAGTAGTCGCTGGCATAACATACCTTACCCCATTCGAATCCGAGCCATTTGATGTCCTGTTCAATGGCGCGTACAAATTCCATATCCTCTTTCTGGGGGTTTGTGTCATCGAAACGCAGGTTGCAGACTCCATTGTATTTTTGTGCCATTCCGAAATCAATGGCAATGGCTTTTGCGTGACCTATGTGGAGATAACCGTTGGGTTCGGGCGGGAAACGGGTCTGTACCTTGCTGCCGTTCTTGCCCTGTGCCAGGTCGTCAACAATAATCTGTTCAATAAAACTGATACTTTTCTTCTCGTTTTTTTCGGTTTCGTTTGTTGCAGTCATCGTTGTATTGTGTTTATTTATCTGTACTTTTCTAATAACCTGCGAATTTAACTATTTAATCCGTAAAATCCATATTTTTATCCTTATTATTCGATTTTTATATCTATCTTCGCTTTGTAGACATCTTTTTGTTGATGAAAGCGGCGATAATAATATTGGGAAATCAGTGGGTGTGCCCTTATGTGAATTCTTACAGAAAAGCCTTTGATGAGCTGGGGTGCGCATATGATGTCATTCTTTGGGATAGGGATGGCAGTGATGCCGGTATCCCCAACGCTTACAGCTCGGGCAAGGCAAACCTTGATAATCCGATAGTGAAGGCTTACCATTATGTGCGATATGCCGAATTTATTAAAAAGACCTTGAGGGAGAATGCCTACGACAGACTCGTGGTCTCGGGACCGCATCTTGCAATATTGCTTTCGGGCCTCCTGCGCAAAAAATACAAGGGGCGTTATGTAATCGATTATCGCGATATCTCTATTGAACAGCATTTGCTGCTGGGTGGTGTCTATTCAAAAGTTCTTGAGGGCAGTTACTGTAATGTAATTTCGTCGCCGGGCTTTAAAGAGTGTCTTCCTGCAGAGTTTGAATATCTTGTTTCGCACAATTTTGATATTGATGCCGCTGTAGGTGCTCTGAAAAGTTGTGCCCCGCCGTTTAGTAAGGGAAGCGTATTGAGTGTCCTTACTGTTGGCTATATCCGTAATTATAGTTCGAATGTAAAGATAATTCAATCGCTTGGCGGTCGGGTGCACTATAACCTGAAGTTTGTAGGGCGTGGCGATGCGGCAGCTTCTTTGCAGGGGGCTGCGGTGGCAAACGGCTATACAAACGTAGTCTTCGAAGGCTTTTACAGAAAGGAAGACGAGGGCGCCATTGTGGAGACGTGTGATATGATAAATATCTATTTCCCCGATGATACCGAGCATAGGGCAATAATGTCAAACCGTTTCTATCTTGCACTCATGTATAAAAAGCCTGTGATTGTGACTTCCGGTTCCGTACAGGCAGCTTTGGTGAAGGAGTATGGTCTTGGTGTCGTATGGGATGGTGAAAAAGCGCTTGATGAGGAGATAAGGAATTATTTCTCTACTTACAATCATGTCGCATTCTGTAGCAATTGTAATACATTGCTTGCGCGTTTTGTGGAGGAGCATAGGGCATTGGAACGTGCGCTTGCTACTTTTGTGCAGTCCTGATTTTCTTGCTGTTTATTTGGTGTAAAGTTTCAATTGTGTGCCGATAATCTCTTTTTTCAATATTTTTTTGTATCTTCGCACTATTATTGACGAATATTAATAAATAAAAATATCAACTTTATGAAGAGTGACATTCAGATTGCTCATGAAACCAGACTTGAGCGCATTGAGAACGTGGCAGCCCAGATTGGAATTGATGCCAACGACCTTGAGCACTATGGCAAGTATATTGCCAAGTTGCCCCTTGAACTTATAACAGAACAGAAGGGTAAACTTATCCTTGTTACTGCTATCACAGCAACAAAGGCAGGTATCGGTAAGACTACTGTTTCAATAGGTCTTGCACTCGGTTTGAACAAGATTGGCAAGAAGGCAGTTGTTGCCTTGCGTGAACCTTCACTCGGTCCCTGTTTCGGTATGAAGGGTGGTGCTGCAGGCCGCGGTTATGCTCAGGTGCCCCCGATGGAGAAGATCAACCTGCATTTTACTGGTGACTTCCATGCAATCACTTCGGCGCACAATATGATTTCGGCTCTGCTCGACAACTATCTCTACCAGCATGCCAAGGACGGCTTCGGCCTCAAAGAGATTCTGTGGCGTCGTGTACTCGACGTGAACGACCGTTCTTTGCGTCAGATTATCACTGGTGTAGGTCCTGCTACAAACGGCCTTGTTGAGCAGGCTGGTTTTGATATCACTCCGGCATCGGAACTTATGGCAATCCTTTGCCTTGCCAGCGATGAGGCCGATCTTCGCCGCCGCATCGAGAACATCATGCTCGGTTATACATACTCAGGCGAGCCTTTCACTGTGAAAGACCTTGGTGTTGCCGGTTCAATCATGGTACTGCTCAAGGATGCTATTCAGCCAAACCTTGTGCAGACAACAGAGAACACTCCTGCAATTATCCATGGTGGTCCTTTCGCAAACATTGCGCACGGATGCAACTCGCAGCTTGCTACAAAGATGGCGCTTGCACACAGCGAATATACAATTACTGAGGCCGGTTTCGGTGCAGACCTCGGTGCCGAGAAGTTCTACAATATCCTTTGCCGCAAGAGTGGCCTGCAGCCCGATGCTACAGTGATTGTGGCTACAGCACAGGGACTCAAGATGCACGGTGGTGTTGCGCTTGACAAGATTAAGGAGCCCGATATGGAGGGCTTGCGCAATGGCCTTGCCAACCTCGACCGTCACGTTGCCAACCTCCGTTCTTTCGGTCAGTCGGTTATTGTGGTGTTCAACCGTTTTGCTACTGATACTGATGAGGAGATGGCACTGCTCCGCAACCACTGCGAGCAGGAGCTCGGCTTGCCGTTCGTAATCAACAATGCATTTGCGTTGGGTGGTGAGGGTGCAATGGAGATGGCTCAGATTGTTGTTGACACAATCGAGAACAACCCATCAAAGAAACTTGAGTTTACATACAACGATGAGGATAGCATACAGACCAAGATTGAGAAGGTTGCCAAAAATATCTATGGCGCGGCTTCTGTTACATTTGCAAAGCCTGCACTCGACCGCATCAAGCTTGCCGAGAAGTATGGCCTTGCCAACTGCCCTGTATGTATTGCCAAGACTCAGTTCTCTTTCAGTGCCGATGCAACCAAATATGGTGCAGTCAAGGACTTCAACCTGCAGATTCGCGATGTAGTGCTCAACGCAGGTGCCGAGATGATTGTTGCCATTGCCGGTGATATCATCCGCATGCCTGGCTTGCCAAAGGATCCACAGGCTAATCACATTGACTTTGTGGATGGTGAAATCGTAGGTTTAAGTTAAGGAATACCTGATTATTAATATAATGGCGCGCATCAGTGCGCGCCATTTTTATAATATATGAGTTATGGCACAACCGTTGGCGGAACGTCTTCGTCCTACGTCTTTCGATAATTATGTGGGTCAGCAGCATCTCGTAGGAGAGGGTGCTGTGCTGCGTCGTATGATTGATTCGGGCAGGATACTCTCCTTTATCATGTGGGGGCCTCCGGGAACAGGAAAGACTACAATCGCGAAAATAATTGCCAGTCAATTGAATCGCCCTTTTTATACACTCAATGCTGTTTCGTCTGGCGTCAAGGAGGTGCGTGAAGTTATTGATAAGGCCAAGAACTCTCCACTGTTTTCCCGTGGTGGGGCGATACTGTTCATTGATGAGATTCATCGTTTCAACAAGTCGCAGCAGGATTCCCTTTTGAGTGCTGTTGAAACAGGAACTGTCACACTCATTGGTGCAACTACCGAGAATCCTTCCTTTGAAGTGATACGTCCTCTTCTGTCGCGTTGCCAGCTTTATGTATTGAAGTCGCTTGAGGCCGAGGATTTGAAGAAACTGCTGGACCATGCGATAACTACTGATGAAGTACTCAAATCGCGCGGTGTTGAACTGCGTGAGACCGATGCCATAATGCGCTACAGCGGTGGCGATGCACGCAAGTTGCTCAATATACTTGAGCTTGTGGTAGAGAGTGACTCGCATTCGCCTGTCGTTGTTACCGATGAGAAAGTGAAGCAGTGTCTGCAACAGAACCCAGCGGCATATGACAAGGACGGTGAGATGCATTACGACATCATCTCGGCGTTCATAAAGTCAATACGTGGCAGCGACCCCGATGCGGCACTCTATTGGATGGCACGCATGATTGAGGGTGGTGAAGACCCTGCGTTCATCGCACGTCGCATTGTGATATCGGCATCCGAGGATATCGGACTTGCCAATCCCAATGCACTGTTGCTTGCCAATGCTGCGTTCGATGCCGTTACAAAGATAGGTTGGCCCGAGGGACGTATTCCCCTTGCCCAGGCAGTTGTGTATCTTGCAACATCACCCAAGAGCAATTCGGCATACATGGGTATAAACAAGGCTTTGCAGACCGTGCGCGAAACTGGTAATATGCCGGTGCCGCTGCATTTACGCAATGCTCCCACAAAGCTTATGGCGGAACTCGGGTATGCCGACGGTTATAAATACTCTCACGATTATCCCGGGCACTTTGCCAAGCAGCAGTTCATGCCCGATGGCGGAGAGACGTTCTCCTTCTGGATGCCGCAGGACAATCCCGTTGAGGCCAAGGCCAAGGCTTGGATGCATCAGTGTTGGGGCGATGAGAAGCCTTACAGTAAGTAGTTTTTTACCTTAATTAATATACAGCAGCAGCCGGGCATGCCCGGCTGCTGCTGTATCTACAAGTCTTGTTCCGGGTGCGTTTTGCTTGTTGCGCGAGTGTTTTGTCAAAACAAAAAATGTTGACAAAATGAAATTGATTTATAGTAAAAATAGGGATTTTGAAATAGGGGGGGGTGTCAAAATGTCAGTTGAATCTACTCTGTAATCTTTTGAAAACTTTGTAAAAGGTGTATTTTGTGTCATTTTGTAATTTGTGTCTATCTGCTATATGTTAATATTGAATAAATCGGGTGTGTAGAAGAGTATTCAACAGGGTGTTGAAATATAGATGTTTAGTAAAAATAATTGCGGAAAAATTTCGTCAATAAGTTTATACTTTGTAAATTTGCAGTTCTAATTTCGGGAAGCAAAATGTATTGTGGCTGAATTCGTGATTTTGCGCCTCGGGTCAAATGAAAAAAACTTACAACTATACTATATCCATCTCTGGCGAGAGATGTGGAGAAACACAAATACTAAACAATACTATATATGAACAAAATCAGATTGATTTTTGCAGCAGTCGTGTGCCTTGTCACAATGACTGCTGTTGCGCAAGCACCTACTTACTCTACCGCAAACAACAACAAGACTACGGAGAGAAACAATGCGAAATGGTACATTATCAAGAATGCCAAGACTGGTGAGTATCTCCGTTACGAGGGATTCAAGTTTTCAATGACAACATCACCAAAGACGGTAGATGGGGTCTATGCCCTTGATACATGTGCAATGTTTTATGTAACAGGTAATGCCGGTGCTGCGTATATTCACAATTACGCCGCCGGCACCCAGCGCGTGTGCGTTTCACCAAACAAATGGGATGAAACCGGAACAGCCTTTCAGATAAAGGCAACAACTGGCGGAGTATTTATCTCGCAATCGGGTAGCACAGATGCATCCGATGCCTTCCACTACAACGAATCAACAGGCAAGGTCGACCTCTACTTGGGAAGCGACCCCGGCTCGGTATGGGTTTTCGAGCAGATTACCGACTTTGGCGATATTATGGGACTGAACAAACTCATCGACGATGCCTACAACACTGTGAATACGTCTACATCTTGGGGCTTCAATTGGGCTACTGTCATAGCACTATATGACAGATACACACTTAAAGGTTGGGGTAATGGCGGTCTTACCGATAATGACCACACAAAGCTTTCAACAACACTTGCTGACATTAAAACAGCAAAAGGAATTATTGATAAATACAAAAAAGAACTGACAACCTCTTTCAATTATGCGGAAATCTTCAATGGCACAAACCCTAACGCAACGGATAAGAAATATCTTTCAACGAACTCGACATATTTGACTATCAATAATGTCCAAAAGACTCACACAAATGTATGGAAGGTGGAATTTGTCGAGGGTGAGACATTCCGCATATATAACGAAGCTTCAAACATGTACATTGCAATCCCGGAATCGTCCGATGGGGTTACAAATGTCGGCATGACGTCCGATGCCAATATGGCAGGAACTTGGAAGATGACAGTTTCGAACCCTCAGACATCGGGTGATGTCATAACATCAGCTGTGGTACAGTTCATCTCTGTAGATATAAACAACGCATATCTTTGTCTTACTGATGGTGACGCAAAGAATGTCAAATGTGTTTCCAATCAGAATGCAGCCGGAGCAAAGTGGGTTATCGTACCCGTCGCAGACGTTGAGATTACCGACAATTTCTATTCCCTTGCCGCAAATATGGCATGGCAATATCCTCATTATCTTCAGTTGAATGAGGGACTCGTAAAAGAGCCTTGCGAGAAATACTCGACAAATGCCGATATTGAGGACGAAACTTCGACATGCCTGCTGACTGATGGTTCTTACGTCACATCACTTACCACAGTAGAGGGCTCTACAGGTGAGAATCACTACCTGCAGGCCGACCTTGATGGCAAAGCAGTGACATCATTCTACTTCTATATAAAGGCAAGCTTGCAGACAACTTCGGGCCGTCCGGTGAAGATACGCGTATCGGGCAGCAACAACGGCACATCGTTTACGGATATCACAACTGTAGAGACAAACATGCGCGACGAGATGTTCTATTTCTCGGACCTTATCAACTGCCAGTCATATACTCATCTGCGTTTTACCATTGAGGGAGTAAATGTCGGTGACAAGGCCTTCACGATGTCCGAATTCTACATTCTGCCACACAACAATGATGTAGATGCTTGTGTTGCTACAATCAAAGGTTTCTACGGTACAGCACTGTATGAGAATAAGATAAAGGTTTATGCTTCGGAACTCATTGCCTTGGAGAGCCAATACTATCTCGACAATAACACAGTCGAGAATGGCAAGGTTGCTGCAAACGGAGCGACACCACAGCCGGGTCAATACCGCTATGACAAAATGGTTGCGTTGCAGAATGCTTTGAACGTTTTCAAAGACCAGACTACCGATGATGCAAAGTATGAAAAGGGCAAGTTGCTAGCTACCGCGCTCGAGGAGTTCAAAAACTCAAAATGCAGCCCCATGTTTGTAATTTCATCGGCATGGGAAGACGGATATTCATCAGATTGGGCTATTAAAAGCAACGAGACAAACAAATCATTCACAAGTGTCGAAACCAACGAATGGGATGTACGCCAATGGTTTACCAATTACAAATTGGAAAGCACCGTTGTTGAGCCGGTGAACGCGACCGAGATGAAAAGCGCCATAGGCAACATACTGCTTATGAATGCACAGCACTCAAGCATTGAAAGCGTTGAGGGCTGGAACGAACTGTATGAAAGCGGGCGCGATGCATATTCAATCCGCCTATATAATGGCAATGACTATCTTATGGTCGATGAATACATGGACCTTGGTGTAGTAAGCTCACCAGCAACCACAGAAGGCAACAAAAATGCAGCCTGGTACTTTACATACGTGGGAACATCGGCACAGATTTATGGCCTTGACGCGACAAACAGCGACCACATGGCAGTGGTTGATGCTCTTGCCAAGTTTGGAGAGCTGTACACAATTGCGAAAGATTACAACGACAATTATGATGCTACTGCAACTCAATTGGGTAAATACCACTATGACAACAAGGGCGAGAACAGCTTGACAAAAGATGGTTTTGACAATTTGTTTGCCAGAGCCACCACGCATTATAACAAGGGTGCGGCAAAGATATTGGAGGAGTACCTCAGCGGAACATCCGATTACACCCCTGAGGTTATTGCATCTTTTGTTGATGCACTTGAGCAGCACTTTGTAAACTTCCACCTCAATACACCGCCTGCAGGTTATTACTACCGCATACGTGGTCGCGTATCGCTCAATTACCTGCAATCAAGCATAAACGGTGGAGCACTCGCAATGGGTGCCATAACCGATGCTTATGGTAATATCAACGACGCTGTTGCTGCAACATCGGTATTCTACGCAGTTGACGGCAACGCCGATGGTGCAACAAATATCCTGTCATTCAATACCGGCCGTTACATACAGGCTGTGACAGAAGGCGGAAAGGTTGTGTTCAAAGAGGATGACCTGCCGCTTGACAATGAAGCTTACTACTCACAGGATGTGCTCATACATCCGTCAAGAACAGATAGTGACGGATATTATGCGTGGGCTTTTGGTGGCAACAACTACCTGTGCGACAACATTACAAATGCAACAACCGCTAAAGATGTTGAAATCAGTGCCGGTAACAGCGTCAACAGAAAGTATGACTGGACAATTGAACTTGTAACCGAACTGCCGGTTGAGGTTTCCTCGGCAAAGATGACATCGCTCTGTGTTCCCGTGGAACTTGAAATACCATACGGCGTTACGGCTTACATCCTTACAGGAAAGGAAACTGCCGACGGGAACCACCTTTATGCCGTCGATTATGAGACATACACACCCGGAACAGAGGTGTTCAATGTCGAGCAGATTGGCTGTGGAATAATCCCCGCAGGTATGCCTGTACTGATAAAGGCCGAAGCCGGTGTACACTACTTCCCAATCAACTACGATGCCGATGATGCCGACAAGGATGATGCCCTGCTTGAGGAGATTGCCGACCTTGAAGAACGCAACCGCCTCGAGGGTACACATGATGCAAGACTCATCAGTGAACGCGATGGAATACAGCATCACATCCTTAGCAAGAAGAACAATAAGGTTGGTATGTTTAAGGTGAAGATGGTGCCTGCTGCCGAACGTGGCTTGGGTTATGTAACAAAACCGACATTTATAAATCAGGCTCACCGTGCATGGTTGCCATATTCGGCTGCTGTGTCGGCGTCGGGATTCTCGTTTGCCGTGGGTGGCAAAGGGCACGACACGACAGGTGTTGATGATGTTGCTGTGGAAAGGGATGAGAATGAGGCGGTCTACGATTTGCAAGGACGCAGACTCGAGGGTGTAGGCTCGCAGGGATTCTACATTGTGAACGGCAAGAAGATTATTGTAAGATGATTAAGAAAGACTGGACTATGAAAACAAAGAAAGACTATATTACCCCTGAGATTTGTGAATACAATATAATGTCATCGGCAATCATATGCCAAAGTGCCATTATTGCCGGTGGCGGTGATGATGATGATTATGTAGGCGAAGATGAGGCCTTGAGCAGTGAGTTCCGTAGCGACTGGGACAACATATGGGCCGATATGTAATGACCCGTTTGTGATGCATGCAAAAAAGAAGGTGCCCAAAAGTCATTTTGCAAAGAGAGCAAACCCTGCCAGAGTATATTCTGGCAGGGTTTGCTTGTTCTTAAACGGGGCTTTTGAGTCAGCCCCATATTTTTTACAAATCACCCACTATAAGAGGATGAACGATAAAAAAGCAAAGAGGGCAACCCTTTTTCTTTTGGGCCACCCTCTTGTATTTGCGTTGTCGGTTATCTATATGTATTATTCCAGTCCTTCAAGAATCCTCTTGAGGACTACGGTTGCCGATATTTCGCGGTTGGCGGCCTCGGGTATTACAAGTGAACGTGGGCTCTCGATTACATCGTCGGTGACAATCATGTTGCGGCGCACGGGCAGGCAGTGCATGAAATGGGCGTTGTTGGTAACGGCCATCTGGCGGTCGCTGACGGTCCACTCACGGTCGGTGCTGAGCACCTTGCCGTAGTTGTCGCCGCTATAGGCTGCCCAGTTCTTGGCATAGATGAAGTCGGCGCCTTCGAAGGCTTTCATCTGGTCGTACTCCACGCGTGCGTTGCCTACGAACTCGGGGGCAAGTTCGTATCCCTTGGGGTGGGTGATTATGAATTCGTAGTCGGTGGCGTTCATCCATTCGGCAAATGAGTTAGGGACAGCCTGTGGCAACGCTTTGGGGTGGGGTGCCCATGTGAGTACTACCTTGGGGCGTGCTGTGGTCTTGTGCTCCTCAATGGTTATGAGGTCGGCGAAACTTTGCAAGGGGTGGCGTGTGGCTGCCTCCATGGAGAATACGGGGCGGCCTGAGTATTTGATGAACTGGTTGAGGATGACCTCGTTGTAGTCCTCTTCCTTGTTCTCGAAACGTGCAAAGGAACGTACGCCTATCACATCGCAGTAGCTGCCCATGACCGGGATGGCCTCAAGGATGTGTTCGGGTTTGTCACCGTCCATTATCACTCCGCGTTCGGTCTCCAGTTTCCATGCACCCTGGTTGATGTCGAGCACAATTACGTTCATGCCCAGGTTAAGGGCTGCCTTCTGTGTGCTGAGCCTTGTGCGCAGGCTGGAGTTGAAGAAGACCATCATCAGGGTCTTGTTCTTGCCCAGATTGCTGTACTTGAAGCGGTCGGCCTTGATTTCGAGAGCTTCTTTTACTGCGGCATCGAGGTTGCCGATATCGTTTACTGAAAGGAAATTTTTCATTGTTGTTTGTGGTTCAATATTATTCCTCATCATCTTTCTTCCACCAGTTCCACTTGCTGAAGTCGAACTTGAAAAGTATTCCTGCACCTTGTGTGGTGAGGTTTGTCTTCGAGAAGTAGCGGTCGTTGGTCTTGCTGTATGCCTTGAGGTTTACGTTGCCTTGCTTGTTGAGCAGCCACAGTATCTCAAAGTCTCCTATGAAGTTGTTGTTGGCAACGGGATTCTCTCTGTAACCCAGGTTGCCGTTGATGAGCAGGCGGTTATTGAGCAGGCGTCCACGGAGCATGCCCTCTACCTCCATGCGGTTCCAGCCTCTTTCGCTTGTGGAGAAGTTTCCTGAGATGTCCCAATTGTCATTGTCGATTATCTGGCTGAGCATGTTGTTCAACTGTCCCGACAGTGTGTTTGATATCAGGGATTCCATGGCTGTTGATGAATGGCTGTCGCCTCCGGTGTTGTTGTAGTCAAAGGTGTAGAACTTGCCTACGCCAAGCAGGTAGATGAACTGCATGTTCTTCTGCTCGGGTGTGCTGGCTACGCTTGCAAGGAGTTCTTTCTCCTCTTCGCTGCCTTCGGGCAATTCAAGGTCGAAGCTCAGGGCAGGGCTCTCAAGTGTGCCACCGATGTCCATTATGCAGTTTACCTTGACGGTCTTCTTCTTTGATGTCTCGGTTGTGAGGTCACTGAGTGAGGCCGACGGTACAAGGTATCTGGTCTTGAGGTTGAGTTTTGCCTTGAATGGGTCGCCGTCAAAGGCGAGGGTGCTCTCGCGGTCAATCTTGAACTCTTTGGGGAATATGTCCTGGATAGTGAACTTGTATGTTCCGCGGTCAAGGTTCAGACCACCTTTCATGGAGAAACCGTTCTTCTCGTCGTAGAGTGCATTGACGGTTCCTCTGCCGTAGAAGTCTATGTAGTCGTCGGTCTTGAGGTTGGTATATACTTTTATGTGGAATGCCTCGGTGATGTCAAGCATGAAGTCGAGATTGATTTTACTTGTCACGCGTGCATAGGTGTTGTCTTTTGTTTCCAGAACAGGTCGGTCTGTGGCGCTTTTCTTGCGGCTGTCGGTGAATGTCACAAAACTGTTGTCACGCGCACCGCTGGCGGCAGTGGAGTTGTAGATGAAGCTGGAGTTAGCATCGCTTCTGAGGTTTGCCTTCAATGTCAGTCCGCTGCCGAGGGTATTGATGTTGGCAGTACCTGTGGCAAAGACTGTTCCGTAGAAAGGAAAACTGTCGAAACCGTATGTGTCGTACACAAGCATCTCGTTGGCCTTTATGTTGATGTCGCATCCCCACTTTGAGAAGTTTCTGTGGTAGATGGCACCGGTGAGCTTGCCTTTGTTGCCATGCTTGTCCTGAATGTTGACATCGTTCATATATATGCCGGTAGGAGACATGTATAAGGTGTCTCCGTTTACATGATATGCGCAATTGTTGGCTTTTACCCTGAGTGTGCAGCTGTCGAGTGAAGCAGCTCCTACAAGGTCTACCTTGCTCCACTGACCCAGAATGTAGGCTGTGCCGTTGGCTAAGCCCTTGGCTTCGCTGAAGAATGAGTCTATCTTCTTGTGCAGGAAACCGACGTTGAGGTCGTGGGCATCTATCTTGAGCATGATTGTATCCTGTGGCTTGGAGAAGAAACCGCTGACTGTCGAAATCTTGCCGTTGCGGTGTATATCGCCATGGAGACTCAGTGTCTTGTTATAGTTCATCCAGCCAATGGCGATATCTCCATCGCCCATGTGTCCCTCGTCAATGAGCATGCTGTCTACCATGAAACGACCGTTGATGTCGAGGTTATACAGCAGGCTGGTAATATGAACCTTTCCTGTGGCCTTGCCACCGAATGTAAGTGTGCGGAAGCCGGTAAGACCCATTACAGTTGCAACGTCAAGGTTGTCGATTGCAATGTTCAGGCTGTCGTCAATAAACTTGCCGGCAACTCCGTCAATGCTAAGGCTCTGCTCCTTGTTGTATAACTTCAGGTCTTTTACAATAAACTTGTCGCTATGCCCAAAAATGCGGCCCGGGGTTATGTTCCACTCTTGTCCTTTAAGGATGATGCTGCTTGGTGCGATATCTGCCTTGAACCCTAACTGCTTCTTTTTGTCGCGTTCCAAAGCGAGGTCTACCTGTATTGAACCGTTGCTGTTGCCGCCGTCTGCAATACTGCCCCAGCTGATGCTGTTGTTGATTGTGTCTTTGGCAAAGGTTGAGTGCAGGTTTATCAGGACATCGTTGCCGGTATTGCTGTAGTCGAACTGTTTCTTTTCATTTGCCATTGGCATGAGAACGTCTGCGTCGATGACAAGGTCCTTCTTGTCCGATTCACCCTTTACGTTTATGGCGCGCAGTTGTGTTCCGCCAAAGCTTACGTTGTTGATTTCTGCATCGATGTTGAATGTGTTGTTTGCATCGTTGCATGAACCGCTGATGGTTGACTTCTCGTTTATGGTGAACGGTAAATCGAATATCTTTGTGAAGAGCCTGCTGTCAAGGATTTCTATTCTGTAGAAACAGTTGTTGTCTGCTTTGTTGTATCTTTCCCCTGTCTGCAATGACGGCAGGTGGTTCTTGGCCATATTCAGGAAACTCTTGTGCAGGTCTGCGAGATTGAATTTGCCCACCAGGTCGGCTGTAAGGATGTCGGAGTTTATGGTTATTGACCTTTTTTCATCGGTATTGTCGTCGTATATGTATAGGTTTCTTACCGTCTCTTTTTCCTCTCCGTCATCGTATACGAAGTCCCATAGTTTGATGTTGGTGAGGTTTTTCTCCTTGCCGGTAATCTTGTGCTCACACTCTGTGCGGAATGAGAATGTGATGTCTTCGAAATCCTTGCTCAGTTTTAGCCTGTGGGGGATGAGTGAGTCTACATTGAGGACGATACTTATCTTCTCCTCTTTCTTGTCTTTGTTGTAGAGGACGGATGCACTTGCGCTGATGTTCGGGTCAGAGGTCAAGATGTCGGCATTGATGCTTGCACTGCCTGCCTTGCCTTTTATTTCAATTGGCGAGTAGGTGTACTCCTTGAATTCAAGTGACTCTATGTCGACGTCAAAGCCGGCAAGGTTGTCGTTGTCGTGTATGTTGCCAATGGAGTGTGCTCTTATGTCGCATTGGCCAAGGTCGTGGTAATTCAATATGTTGCCGACTGATATGCCATAGCCGGTGGCTGTCAATGTGTAGTTGCCGCTTCTGTCTACGTTTATATCGGCATTGAGGTTGCCGTTCATGCAGCAGAGGAGTGTATGGCAGTCAATGGAGTCCTTGGAGTAGAAAATGTTGCCTTTTATGTCCGTATCGCCAAGTCTGTCGGCAATTTCCTGCGGAACATTTTCAAAGAATGATGTGATTTTCTCTATGGCATCTTTCCTGAGGTAGAGACTGTCTATTACTGCGGCTATTTCGCGGCTGTTGTCATATGGGGTTGTAATGTTTGTCTCGCCGTTGAAAGCAAGCGAGTTGTCGTCGGTGACGATGCTTATCTTACCCTGGGCGATTCTATTGTTGATTTTGCCGTTGAGGCTGAATGCCACATTGGGAAGTTCCTGTGAGAACTGAGGGAATATGGGCGCAATGTCCTTGAAGGAGAAGTGCTCGCTGCTGAGTTCTCCTTTTGCGCTTACATACTGCAGGCTGTTCCCGATGCCGCTTATCTCAATGTTTTTCGAAGTTATATTGCTGCCGGGCAGTTCCACACGAAGACCCGACAGGATGACTGCATCGCCTATGGCATTTATGCGTGCTCTGACCTTGTTCAGTTCAAGTCCACTCTTTTCGTGTCCGCTGACTGAACGTATGTACAGGTTCAGGCTCTCTTTGTTGTAATTCTTGAGGGATATGTTGCAGGAAAAATCACCAATGGCTATGTGGTTGGGGTCAAGTCTGTCGGTGATGTGTCTTTCACTCATCACGTCGTAGCTGAAACTTCCGTCATATATAAGCAGTTGATTTATCCTGAGGTCGGTGTTGTTGCTCTTGTCGTTGTCCTTGTTGAGATTGTCAAGTATGAACTGTATGTTGAGTGGGGCGTCGTTGTCGGTGCGGCTTAATCTTACCTCGGGCGATTCGAAAGTCAGAGTGTTTATGTGCAGGGCCTCCTCAATGAGCTTGAGGGGCTCAATGCTTGCCATGGCTCTCTTTGCCGAGATTACTGTGTCGCCATTCAGGTCATATATGACGACATTGCGCAATGTGGCTTCGTTCAGGTTCTTTATCTCAATGCTGTTTATTGACAAAGGAATGCTGTACAGTTCCTTGATCTTGTCGGTCACGAAAATTGCCAGACGGTGCTGTACGGCATCGAACCTTAGTGCCAGAACGGCGGCAATGATTAGTGCTGCCAGTCCTGCAAAGACTATCGATATGTATTTGAGTATTTTTATGGCTTCAATGTGTTTTATTGTATGTTCGGGGCCGACGCTGTCTGTTTTCGCGCTTTAATGCAAAGATAGCAACAAACGATTGAGAAAAATGAAGTTTACTTCAATTTTTTCACATGGAGTGCATATTATCTTTGGGATAAATTCGAAGATAGTGCTTTTTTACTATAAATACTGCATATATACTCTGCTTTTGTGTAATTTTATGCGTAAAATGCGCTGCGCAAGTTTAAACTTCGGTTTCTATTGGTTATCTTTGTACCGGATATTGCTGGAAATTTATATCTATATGAGAAAATATATGTTGATGTTGGCATTGCTGCTTTTTGCGGCCGGTGCTATGGCGCAGATTCCTGATGATGGGGGTGTGCTTGTTGAGAAAAGCGAAGTTTGTGTGGCTGATGCAGCGCAGGAATGCTGTGATGCAATTCCTGCTGATTCTATCTCTATGCTGCAGATACAGGCTGCCAAGGCTGAACTGCGTGCGGCCGTGTCGGCGGCAGAGACGTTCTTTGCCAAAGTTGCGGTTGGTGAAGGTATTGGCAAGTATAGCACCACATGCGATGATTACAAGGAGAAGTTTCTGGGGATAAAGAACTATTCAGCTTCTGTTCCCGAAAATGCTGCGCTTGAGGATGTTGTGGCAAAAAGAGAGGAACTTGACGTTATTGTTTCCTCTTTTACGCGTAATGAACCCGGCATGGAGAGTGTTGTGGTGACGATAGTCATACTTATGCTGTCGGTATTCTTCTTTATCAGCGGCAAGGTGCGTTCCGACATTGTTGCGCTTTGTGCGCTTGTGGCTTTGATGGTACTCGGTATTCTTGAGCCATCGGAGGCTTTGGCCGGTTTTTCGAACAATGTGATTATAATGATGATTGGCCTGTTTGTGGTGGGAGGTGCTATTTTCCAGACAGGTCTGGCGAAGATGATAAGCTCGAGGTTGATGAAACTGGCGGGAAACAGTGAGACACGATTGTTCCTGCTGGTGATGGTGGTGACTTCATTCATGGGTGCTTTTGTCAGCAACACGGGTACTGTTGCCATAATGATTCCTATTGAGGTGAGTATGGCCATGAGTGTGAAAATGAATCCGAGCCGTCTGCTCATGCCTCTTGCCTTTGCAAGCAGCATGAGTGGTATGATGACCCTTATCGGTACGCCACCGAACCTTGTAATAAACGAGGCTCTTATAAACGGTGGCTATGAGGGGCTTGGTTTCTTTACATTCCTTCCGGTGGGTCTCATATGTGCGACGGTGGGTACTTTGTTGCTGATGCCGTTGAGCAAGAAGTTCCTTTCGAAACCCGGAGCACTTAGCGGCGCCAGCGCAAGTAGCGGCAAATCATTGAAGACACTTGTCAAGGAGTATGGAATTGCGAATAATCTGTACCGTCTGCAGGTGCACTCCAAGTCACTGATTGTTGGAAAGATGATTGGCGAACTTGATGTGCGTAACAATTTTGGTATAAATATCATTGAGGTGCGTAATGTCGAACGTAGCCAGCGTAACCTGATGTCGAAGAATGTTGTGCAGAGAGCAGCCGACTCTGATACGGTGCTTCGTTCCGATGATATGCTGTATGTTTCGGGTACTGATGAGAAAGTGGCTGCATTTGCTCTCAAGTATAACCTTGAAATTGTCAGGGATGATGAAAATGCCGGCAAGAGTGGTCTCGATTTCTATGATATCGGTGTTGCCGAGATTGTTGTGATGTCAACGTCGACAGTGGTGAACAAGACGATAAAGGAGATTGGGTTCAGGACAAAGTATAATTTGAGTGTACTTGGCATATGCCGAAATAATAAGTATATACTTCAGGGTTTGGCCGAGGAGTGTATTCATGTGGGTGATGTGCTGCTGGTGCAGGGCTCATGGGACCATATCGCTGCAATTGAGAAGGACAGCAATGAGTGGATTGTCGTGGGACGTCCGCTTGAAGAGGCTGCAAAGGTTACCCTCGATTACAAGGCTCCTGTTGCAGCCATGATAATGCTTGCTATGATTGCTGTCATGGTGTTCGACTTTATACCCATTGAACCTGTAACAGCGGTGATTATTGCTGCCATATTGATGATTCTGACTGGCTGTTTCAGGAATGTGGAGGCTGCATACAAGACGATTAACTGGGAGAGTATAGTGCTCATCGCTGCAATGATGCCCATGTCGGTGGCGTTGCAGAAGACGGGAGTGTCGGAATGGATTTCGGGCTCTCTTGTGTCGGCACTTGGCGGATACAGCCCTATTTTGCTGATGGCGGGAATATATTTCACAACATCGTTCATGACAATGTTCATAAGCAATACGGCTACGGCTGTGCTTATGGCGCCTATTGCAATGAGTGCCGCACAGCAGGTCGGCGTAAGTCCGGTTCCGTTCCTGTTTGCTGTGACATTGGGAGCCAGTCTCTGTTTTGCATCGCCGTTCTCTACACCGCCTAACGCGTTGGTGATGCCTGCGGGACAGTATAAGTTCTCCGATTATGTAAAGGTGGGTCTGCCGTTGCAGATAATATTGGGAATTGTGATGATTCTTGTACTTCCTTTGTTGTTCCCGTTCTGAAGGGTGGGGAACCTGGAATAAAATTTTCTGCCAAAATTGCCGTTTTTGGAGAATAAATATGTATTTTTGTCACAAAATGCGATGAAACGATGGATGCGACGGAAATACAGAAAGTAAAGCAGCAGTTTGGAATAATTGGCAATGACCCGGTTCTGCTCAGGGCCATTGATACGGCCGTGCAGGTGGCAAAGACTGACTTGACTGTGCTGATAACCGGTGAGAGTGGTGTGGGTAAGGAGTTCTTTCCCAAGATTATACACACGAATAGCGTACGCAAGCATGGCAAATATATTGCCGTAAACTGTGGTGCCATACCCGAAGGTACCATAGATTCGGAACTCTTCGGACATATCAAGGGGGCATTTACCGGTGCGGTAAATGAACGTAAGGGATATTTCAGTGAAGCCGACGGAGGGACGATTTTCCTTGATGAGGTTGCCGAATTACCTCTGCCTACCCAAGCGCGCCTTTTGCGTGTGCTTGAGAATGGTGAGTTCTTGCGTGTCGGTTCTTCTGAGGTTGAGAAGACCAATGTGCGCATTGTATGTGCTACGAATGTGAATCTGTTGGAGGCTATTTCGGAAGGACGTTTCCGCGAGGATCTTTATTACCGTCTGAGCACTGTTCCTGTAACTGTGCCGCCATTGCGCAAGAGGGGGGATGACGTGGTTCTGCTGTTCAAGAAGTTCTGCATGGACTTTGCTGCAAAATACAATGTCCCGCGTCTGCAGTTGACGGAGGATGCCGCTACGGTGCTGGTGAATTATTCCTGGCCGGGAAATATCCGTCAGCTCAAGAATATTGCCGAGCAGGTTTCTATTCTTGAACTGAACCGTGAACTCAGCGGCGAGGTGCTGATGCGTTATCTGCCCAAGGAGACGCAAAATAATTTGCCTATGCTTTCCGGTCACACCCAGGCCGGTGGCAAGAGCTTTGAAAGTGAGAGGGAGATCCTCTATAGTGTGCTTTTTGATATGAGGCGCGATATTACTGAACTGAAGAACCAGATTGAGAATCTGCGCGCAATGAACAAGGAGAGTGTGGAACATGTCTCTTATTTTACCGATTCGCATGACGTATCGTTGGTTCAGCAGGCTCCTGCATATCATCTGCCGCAACAGCAGAATGCTTATGAGCACCTGCTTGCTCCAGAGGAGTATGTAGAGGAGGCCGTGTCGCTTGATGATGTGGAAAAGAAGACCATAATAATGGCTTTGGAGAGGAATAAGGGAAAACGCAGGAATGCTGCTAAGGAGTTGAATATATCGGAACGTACCTTGTACAGAAAAATTAAGGAATATGGTATTGAATGATAAAATTAAAGCAATGGTGGCGGTGCCTCTGTTGCTGGTTGTGATGACGATTTTTTCGGGGTGTACCGTGAGCTACAAGTTTACCGGTGCTTCCATAGATTATAATAAGGTCAAGACTATCTCTATTACACCGTTCCAGAACCGTGCCGCTTACCAGTGGGCGCCTATGGCCACAATGTTCAATGAGTCGCTGAGTGATACTTTTATTCAGCAGACGAAGCTGCAGCAGGTCGCACGTGGCGGTGACCTTCATATCGAAGGTGAGATTACTGCGTATGACCAGCTGAACAAGTCTATCTCGGCGGATGGATACTCTTCTATGGTTCAGTTGAAGATGACGGTCAATGTCAGGTTTACAAATAATACAAACCATGAAGAGGATTTTGAACGCCCGTTCACTGCAACACGTGACTTTGATGCTACACAGTCGCTTGACTCTGTACAGGAGGAACTTGTTGATCAGATGATAAAGGAGATTGTGGAATCTGTTTTCAATGCTGCTGTGGCGAACTGGTAACCGATGGAGAGTCTGGTAACATACATAGCTCATCCCGAACGCCTGAACCGCGATACGTTGTATGAACTGCGTCTTTTAGTGGGCAAGTATCCATATTTTGATGTGGCGCGCCTGCTTATGCTCAAGAATCTTTATCTGCTGCATGATATTGATTTCGGCAAGGAGATGCGCAAATCGGCATTGTATCTGAAGAGCCGTTGGCCTCTTTTTGAACTTATTGCGGGCTATGGTGCTGCGGGTTTGGACGAAGCGGCGCCTGATGATATTTCGGTAGACAGGACAATGTCACTCATTGATGCCTTCCTTGAGACGTTGCCTGCTGAAAGCATCTCGTTTGAAGCTGAGGGAGCCGCTGCGGTTGACTATGCGTCGGCGTATCTTAAAGACCGGCCTTCGGGGCAGGATGTACCTGCACTGCGCGGTCAGGAACTGATTGATGAATTTCTTGCCAGTGGAAATGAGAGGATTACGTTCGATTTCCGTGGTGAGGCTGTAACCGAGGAACCCTCTATTGCTGTTAACGAAACGGAAGAGGAGGTTGCAGAATCTTCGTTTTTTACTGAAACACTTGCCGGTATTTACATCAAACAGGGAAAATATGAAAAGGCTCTTGAAATTATTAAACGATTATGTTTGGAATATCCGAATAAAAATCGTTACTTTGCAGACCAAATAAGATTTTTGGAAAAAATAATAAAACATAATATAAAAAAAGAATAGTATGTATTTACTTTGTGTTATACTTGTGGTATTGGTTTCTGTACTGATGTGCGGAATTGTTATGATTCAGAATTCAAAGGGTGGTGGTTTGGCTGCCGGTTTCAATTCTTCGAATCAGATTATGGGTGTAAGAAAGACTACTGATTTCCTTGAGAAGGCTACTTGGACTCTTGCTGCATTGATTGTTGTGATATGTGTTGCTGCTGCATATACTCTTCCAAAGAATGGTGAGGTAGTAGGTAATGACCCTATCAGCATTGAGACAACTGCTCCTGCAGCAGAGACAAATCTTCCTTTGGACGCGGCTGAGAATGCTGCTCCGGTTGCAGAATAAGTTATAGAATATTGACTTGCAAAAATAATGCGCATCCTTTTGGGGTGCGCTTTTTTTGTGCGTTATTGCTTTGCTGTCCGTGAACTCAAATATATGAAGTTGAATGAAAAGGCTCTTTTGTTGTTACACTTGTCTCCAAAATTTTCGTTTATTTCAATCAAATTAATCCGCTTAAGCGGATTTCCCTCCTCGCTGCTCGGCATAGAAAGCAATCATTCTCTGCTCTCGCGTGCAGCGTCGATTACGGTATTTGTAGCCTTCGCAAACCTAAAAATAGCTCTTTTTATTCGAACCTCAACAATAAGAGGGTGCCCATTGCTTTTGGGGCACCCTCTTTGTTTAGATTCTCATTTGCTTACTTGGCTTCTTTTTCAATCTCGTCCTCAATGAGGCGTATCTTCTGTAGAATTACCTGTGCATCCTGTTTCAGCTTTTCTACCTTCTGGCGCATTACGTCTACAAGGCTTGCGCCCTTCTTGTTTGATACGCTGAGGAAGCCGATATTGTTCTCGTATGTTGCAATCTCGCCCTTAAGTGTCTCGTACTGGCGGATGAGGTGATCGCGTTCACGCTGCAGGCTGGTTCCTCCCTTGCTTATGTTGTTGCGGAAGTTGGCAAGCTTGCGTTCATTGGCATTGATGTGCAGTTTCTCATAAATTGCATTGAGCACAGTCTTGTACTCCTTGAAAATCTTATCTTTCTCTTTAAATGGCACAAAACCTATGCTGTTCCATTTTGCTGTAAGCTCTGAAATGAGCTTTGACAACTCTTCGGCCGGCAGGGTGCTGTCAATGGCTTTAAGAGCCTCAATGACTTCGCGTTTCTGTACCAGGTTGTTATGCTCCTCGGTACGCTGTGATGATGTGGCTGCATTACGTCGTTCAAAGAATGTGTCGCATGCTGTTACAAAACGCTTCCATAGTGCATCGGAGTGTTTCTGTGGCACCGGACCAATCTCCTTCCACTCTTTCTGCAGTTTGGTGAGCTTGTCGGCTGTAGCTTTCCATTCTTCACTGTCTTTAAGCTGTTCGGCCTGCTCGCACAAAGCCTTTTTGCGTTCAAGATTATTGGCAAGGGCGCTCTTTGCCTCCTTGAAGAATTCACTTTTCAGTCTAAAGAATTCGTCGCATGCCATGCGGAAACGTTCGAATATCTTGATATTCATCTTCTGTGGAGCAAAACCTATGCCTTTCCACTGTGCCTGGAGCTCAAGTATCTGCTTGGTTGCATTGTTCCATGCCTGATATGTGGTGAGTGTGCTGAAGTCAATTGCTTCAGCCTGTTCGCATATGGCTTCTTTCTTTTCAAGATTCTCCTTCTCGAGTTCTTTCTTTGCTTCGAAATGCTCCTGATGGCGGCGGTTGATGGTTGTTGATGCTGCTTTGAAGCGTGCCCACAACTCTTCGCGCAACTCAGGGGCAACCGGACCTGTCTCGCGGTATTCGTTATGCAACTGCTGTAGCTGGCGGAAAGCGTTGATTATATCTTCCTCTTTCTCCAATGCCTCGGCTGCTTCGCAGATTCGGGTCTTTGTCTCAAGGTTCTTCTTGAAGTCGTACTCGCGGAACTCGTGGTTGATTTTCAGTACATCGTAGAACTGCTCTGTGAGCAACTGGTACTGTTTCCATAATGCTGTGACATTCTCCTGAGGTACGTTCTTTATCTCTTTCCACTGTGCCTGTAGAGCCTTGAATTCGTTGACTTCGGGTGTTCCTTGCTCTGCTTTCTCTACAAGTGACTGCAACTGTTGTAGAAGGGCTTCTTTCTTTGCAAGATTCTTCTTCATCTCCTCTTCCTGTGCTGCAATCCAGGCGTTGCGCTTTACTTTGATTGCGTTCATAGCTTCCTTGAAGGGGGCTTCAAGTTCATCCTCCTGTGGTATGAAGAGAGCTTCTTCGCCACCTTGCTCTACAAATGCCTTGTGGGCTGCTTCAATCTCAGCTGTGCGCATACGGTAGAACTGTACTTTCAGGCTTTCGGCCTCGGCTCTGCAGGTGAGTATGTCGTCGCTGTCGGCAATGGCTTTCAAGCGTTCTATAATCTCCTGACGTGTGGCCGGTCTTGAGCCTGCGTTCTCACTCTCCTCGCCCTGTGCGGCGGGAGTTTCCATTACTGTCTCTGGGGCAGGCTGTTCGTTGCTAAACTCGGTCGTAGCGGCATTGTCAGCCTGTTCAGGGGTGTTCACGATGTTCTGCTCATCAAACTGAACATCGGGTTTCAAAGTTTCACTCATCTGCTTTGGTTTTAAACAGTTTTACTCAAAATCAATAATATGCCTATGCACATTATTCTGCGAATATAAAAATAAAATTCGGTTATAGTATGAATTATTACAAAACTTTTGTCTTTTGTGGTAATTATTCAACTCGTATAACATGATATGGCGACCTTTGGCCGCCATATCATGTTATTTTTTTGTTATGTCTTTTTTTTACTTGATTACAACTTTCTTGCCGTTTACGATGTATATACCCGGTTTGAGGGTTGTGAGTGATGTGGCTTCAGTGGTCTCAAGAACCTTGGTGCCGGCAATGTTGTATACGAGCCAGTGTCCTGTACCTTCGGTGATGACATCCTTGATGTCGGCCTCAAGGCCGCTGTCATTCTTTACAGTGTACTTGAGAGTCATGCCCTCGATAGCCTTGCCGTTACCGTCGGTAAAATAGCCTGTCGGAATCTCAAGGATGTATGCTCCGTTACCGAGAAGGGGCTCTGTGGTCTTGAGTGCTGCCTGTTGCATCTCTATCATTGTACCGTCGGCTTTTTCTGTGGTCTTTTCAAGTACATATATCCAATCAAAGCCTTCGGCATAAAGTCTTGGCTGCAGGCTGGCGTCATCGCTGTGGCCTGCGTAGTAGCTGAATGTGAAAATGAAATGTGAAAGTTCTTCAACAACTGCATTGTCGGCAGGTGATACCTCTGTTATGGTCGCTGCCGGTGCATCGCCGAGAAGTGTGTATGAAACCAGTGTGCGTACACCGTATTTGCTCTTTATCGGCAATGGCATCTCCATGCCTGCTGGGTTGAGCATTATGTCACCTGTGATATTGATCTGCAGGTTGGTGTTGTTCCTTGTTGTGATTGGGGTCTCTGCTACAAGCAACAGAGTGTTCTGGTCGACCTGTGTGCAGGTCATCGCTGTGCTTCCCTCATATCCTTCGGCAACTACAGTCAGTTCCTTTGCCGATATCCCCTCGGGGCAGGTGACTGTTATTCCGTCCAGAATTTCCAATGTGCTTCCGGCTTCGGGAGCAATGGTGTAGGTGGGGTATTCGCGCTGCATGTAGAGTCTTGGAAGTATGTGCTCACCGGTTATCTTTTCAGTGGGGTAGCAACCGAATGTGGCATATTCTGTAGAGTAATGGATTGTGTAGCCGTCGCATGCTATGGTTGCAATACCGTCGGCATTGATTTCAACGCTCCATACGGCACCAGCCTCAGGCTTCTCTGCTGCGAAATTGAAACTTGTATATGTGCCTTTGTGGTATATGTAACGGCCGAGTTCATCCTGGATAGTGTAGCCGCCGTCTACGGCTGTGAATGTGAAGCCTGCGCACTCTACTGTCTCGGTATATTTGCCGTTTGCATCTGTAGCAGTCTTTGTAGGCAGATAACCGTATTCACCCTCATTGTAGTAGTATGTGGCTGCACTGTCGGCTGCGACAATTGCATATCTGTTGCCCGATGTGATGCCTGTAGCCGGAATGTGTGGCATTGTGCGTGAAACGACATATGTCTGCTCGGCAATGGGACTCTTGAATACCGCCTCGCCGTCAACTCTTACGGCAATGGCCTTGATTGTCGTTGTCTCGGTAAGGTCAAAGTACATTACATAGTATTTGCTGCACTTTGTAGAACCGGTCTCGTTGATGTAGTCCTCATATACGGGATCTGTTCCGTCAGTGGTGTAGTAGAGTACTGCGCTCTGGTCGGCTGTCTCTACTGTCACATCTTCAACCTTGTCGGCATATACAACGGCTGGTGTCTTGAACTCTGGAGCAGGAACAACTACTGTACTTGCATCGGGGGTGTACTCAATGGTAATGGATTTTACATAGTATGCACGCTGTGTTGCTGTCCAACTGATTGTAATATCACCGGTCGTGTCATCGCAGTCGAATGTGTATGCAGCGTCTGAAGTTCCGGGCGAGAATGTCTCTGATGTCTGGTTGCCTACTGTCATCGTAAGCTTTGCATTGCCCGAGCTTGCAATACTGCTGTTAACGGTTATGCTCCGGATTGTGCATCCTGCAAAAGCCGACGTGTGTAGCGTGTATGACGGGTTGGGATTGTTCTTGCTGCCAATCTGAATGCCTCTGGTCGCATTCCAGTCGATGTATGTCGCTGATGATGCAGTCCAGTCGATGTCGCTGAGTGTTACTGTACCACCGTTTGTTGTCAGTTCGTTTTTTGCAAATGTGTGGGTGTATGTCTCGGCACCCGCTGTAGCTGCCATAAAGATGAGGCAGAATAGTGAGAGTAAAAATTTCTTCATGTATTTTCTTTTTTGATTCTTGTTCCCTGATTATAGTTTACTGGTGCAAAGTTAGCGAATTTGTGCGAATGGGGAAAGAAATTTGCGGCCTAATGTCCTAATACACAAATTTCAGGTCAGCTGACCTGAAATTTGTGTATTGGATTAATCTTCGTGGATTATTGTCTTTAACATACCTATGAGTATATCAAGATTGAATTCAGCTCCCACGACTTCTCCCTCTTTGGCTGCGTTGGGCAGAAGGACAAGCAGGGTGGGGTATATCTGTACGCAGTATTTCTTGGCAATATCAAGGCCTTCGCCCTCTTTCATATCGGCCATTATGGGTACGAAACGTTCGTTTACGAATTTTCCCAACTGTTCCTGCGGGAATATCTCGGCTTCCATCCTGCGGCATGGACCGCATTCCTTGGTATGGCAGTCTATGAGAACATACTTGCCTTCGTTCTTTGCCTTTAGAAGCGCATCTTCAAGCGGCATGTCATAGAATACTACGCCCGGTTCGCTTGTCAATGCCTTGGCTTCGATTACTGGGAGTGTCTCCTCGGCTTTTACTTCGGTTGGTGCTGCATTCTCTTTTACATGGGATGCATTGCCTGAACATGAGCACATTGCAACAATCAGCAATGCGCAGATTGATTTAACGGTTTTCATATCAATTGATTTAACGGTTTTCATATCAATAGTTGATCTATGCTTTATTCTATTGTATTCTCTATTATGGTTTCCATGCCTTCTCCCGGCGGTGGTGCGTATGCTGTCACTATTTTCCCCTGCTTGTCTATGATGATGTATCTTGGCACTCCCGATATGTGGTATTCGCTCTCGAACTGTGACTCGAAAGAACTGTCGGGGTAGAGGTTGAGCATGTCGCCCATCTTTCTTCTTGTTATTGCTGCAAGCCAGTTTTCTCTGTTCTCCTTGCGGTCGATGGATACTGTGATGAATTCAATGTTGCTGTTGCCTTTATAGGAGTTGCGCAGTGCAATGTACTTTGGCATGCCGGCAAGGCAACTGCTACACCATGTCGCCCATACGTCAATGACCAGCACCTTGCCACGGAACTCGGCAAATGTATGTGTGTGGCCGTTGATGTCTTTCAGGAGTGGTGTCGATGCCGTTTCGCCGGGCATTACATTGCGGTATATGTCAAAGAGCTCAAGAATCTCCCTCTTGAGTGTACTCTCCTTAACATTCTGCTCAATGAGGGGGCGTACTGCATAGAGCTCCTCGTTGCAGCCGCTGTTGCGGAACGGGAATTTCAGTTTTTTCATGTATGCGATATGAAGGGCGTCGTTCTTGCATGAGAACACCTCTTTCATCTTTGCATAGTCGTTGCCGTTCATGCTGCGCGGGCGGTAGAATACGGTTATTGTTATTCCGTCGCGTGATTCTTCAAAACTGTCACCGCGCTGCATTGCACGCAGGGTGAAATAGTGGTCGGCAAAACGTGCAGTGTCGCGTTCTATCATGTATGCCGTTACTGTAGCGTCGTCAAGTGCTATCTCTTCAATATTGTGTGGCAGGAGGGATATGTCTTCATTCTTTCCACGGCAGCGGAACATGTACTCTCCACTCTGCCATATGTAGTGGCAGAGGTTTTCGGTATGTACAGTCTGGGGGTGTTCTTTTATCTGCTGCTTGATGGTGTTGAAGTTTGCGATAATCTCTTCGGCGCTGTTGAACTCCTTTTGCCACAATGTGTCAATGCGCATCTGCTCCTGTTCTACGGAACGGCTTTCGGGCGTTCCTGAACATGAGGTGTGGGTGAATAAAATGAGCAGTATTGCAATGACGGAGTGTTTCATGTGTGTATTATTCCTGATTGATTCCTTTTGCTATTCCTACAAGGTTGATGCCATATTTTGTGAGCATGTGTTCTACAACGATGTCATATTTTTCTTTAATCATTGGATATTTGCTTGCCGGGTAACGTTCATCCAGTTCCTCTGGAGTAAGCCACATGGCGTTCTTCAGATAAGTGGTGAAGAGGTTGTAGTTGGGGTATTTGTCCTTTTCCCAATAGTAGCAGCTCGTTTCGTTTGCATATGGAGGAACCCATACCTGTTTCTGCACTCCTGTACCGAAGTTGTCGTTAATCATGTCCACGAATCCGAGCTTGTACTTGTAGTTAGCCTTGCTTGGGTCGATGTGGTTCATCTTCTTGTCGGCAGAGAAATCGAAACCGTTCCAGAACTCATCGGGAGAATCGATGCGTCCTTTCTCTATAGCGTTGTATATTGTCTGTATCATGAAGATGCAGCGCTGCTGCTTGAGTGAGTACTCAGCATTGTCTCCGTTGATTATTTCGTCCTTGAAACTTATTGCCCAGTTGTCGAAATTGCCCAGCTTGATGGATTTGTACGGGTCGGTGTCGGTACCTCCCACTACATTGTCCTCGCCATAATCACGCGGCTCGGTGCGCAGGTTGTGTATCATGTATATCTTCACCGGGAATGTCGCGTTTGCAAAATCCTTGGTGATGTTGGGGAAAATGTAGCTGTTGAAGTAGTCAACGTAGAAGGGAAGGTGCTCCTCGGGGAGATTCCATGCAAGGTCTTCGCGCTCATAGTCGTAGCCTCCCACGTATATATCGCCTGTACCCGCCGAAACCCAGTCGCGGTTGAGGTCCTCTTCGGTAATGTCCTTATAAAGGAGGTAGACTCCGTATTCGTTCTTTATGTCGTTGATGATGGAGTCGTATATTGTCTTGCCCTGGGGGAAACCTCCACGGATTGGGGAGTAGTTGCCCGAAGGGGTCAGTTCCTCTTCTTCGTTGCAGGCATTGAACGATACAATGCAGGCGAAAAGGATGAATGCTGTTTTGAGTGCTCTTTTCATGATTCTGTCTTTATAATATGACTCTCTTATTCTACTATGGGCAGGCGTTTGCCGGGAAGTTCGTTCTGTACCAGGCTGCTGTTGCTCTCAAGGGCCTCGTCGGGGATGGGAAGTGTGTAGAGCTGGTCGCCCTCAGAGAGACGGTATGAACTTGTGGCATCGGCACTCTCATGCCATCTGTGTGTTATTGACGGCATGCCCCAACGGCGCAGGTCGAACCAGCGGTGTCCCTCGAAACAGAGCTCGCGGCGGCGTTCATCGCGCACGAACTGTATGAGTTCTTCCTGGCTCTCGAACTCTTCGTTGTCAAAATCCTCGGGGTCGAACCTGTGTTCACGCAGTGTGTTCAATGCGCTTGACGCATCAGCTATCTCGCCAAGCATAGCTTTGGCTTCGGCATAGTTGAGGTATGCCTCGGAGAGGCGTAAGCAGCGTCCGAACACACCTGTCGCATGTTGTGGCAAGTAGTATGTGGTGCCGACATTCACTTTGCCGAACGCCATGTTCATGAGTGAACCGTTGCTGTCACTAGTAGGTGCCTGGACAATGTAGTGCATCAGGCGAAGGTCATAGTCGACGTAAGTGTCGAGCAGTTCCTGTGATGCCTGGAAATATGCATGCATCTTGCTGCCTGTATTCGAGTTCTGGCTGTTGGCCTCCTTGTATGTCCACTCGAACATGTCATTTACGTTTCCGTATGGCCATATTGTTTCGCTTGACTTGTATGTGGGGAATACGTAGTAGTTGCGTATCTCCTTTCCGTCATTGCCAATACTGTATAGTTCAACATCGTTGAGGTCGGTAAGCCTGAACTGGTTGTTGTCCATGACGAGTCTTGCATACTCGGCTGCCTTTGTCCAGTTTTCCATGTACAGGTATGTGCGGGAGAGCATCAGCTGCACCATGGGGAGGCTTGTGCGGAAGTTGTCGTTCCACTGTTCGTTCTGTGGCAGCAGCAGGTAAGTCTCTTCGGCCGTATGCAGGTCTTTGAGAATCTGTGTGTATACTTCGGCTACGGTTTTTCTTTTAAGGTAGTCTTCGTTCTCTTCAATGCCGCTGTTGAGCTTTAGAGGGACACCAAGAGAGTCGGGGGCCACGTTGTACGGCATTCCGTAGATGTTTACAAGGTTGAAGTAGTAGAAGGCGCGGAGCGCATGTGCCTGTGCCTTTACCTTGTTGATGTTGTCCTCGGTATCCCTAACGTTGGGCAGATAGTCAAGGACTGCATTGGTGCCAAGAATTACCTTGTAGTAACTCTCATAGATGTTGATGTGACCGGCACCGGCCTCTTCCATCATCTGGTACATGTCAGGCTGCCAAGTGTAGCTCGCAAGGTATACGTTGCCGTCAAAACCGGTGTTAGGCAACTGGTAGGGAGCTGCTTCGACATCATCTTCAAGGAGTCCCAGGTAGATGTTGAAACCCTCCATGTCGTTACGCTGGTATGCCTCGCCAAGCAATAACTCGTTAAGGGATGTCGCATCCTCGGGAACGAACTCACTCTCTGATTTCGGCTCAAGGAAATCATCGCATGCTGTAAAAGTAAATGCTGTCAGTGCTGCAAGTATGCTATATTTGAATTTCATGGTTATCTTTTTCTTTAATTAAAGTCCTAAACTCAATCCCAATGAATAGATTCTTGGCTGTATGCTGTAACCCAACTCCGGGTCATAACCTTTCCAATCGTTGCTTGCTATTACAAACAGGTTGTTTATGTTTGCACTCAACTGTATGCGTGCAAGGCCAATTTTCTGACACAGGGTACGTGGCACGTTGTACGAGAGTGTTACCTGTGTACAGCGTAGAAACGATGCGTCGGCAACTCTTATGTCCGACTGTGCCCACATTGAATAGATGTTGTCATAAAGTCCGTTAGGCAGGTTCAGGTTGTAAAGGTCGCGGACCGATGTGTAGAGTGACGGGATGTTTGTGTGCTTCTCGTCTCCGGGCTCTTTCCAACGGTTGTTCAACTCCTTTGATAGGTTGCTGAATATGTCCGGCATCTTGCCGTAGGTAAATGTAGAGTAGGGGTTCGGGAGACGCTTCTTGGCACCCAATGCCACAGCAAAGTCAATGCCTATGTTGAAGTCCTTCCAGCGCAGACGTGTGTTGAAACCGCCGGAGAAGTCGGGTTCACTCTGTCCTGAATACACAAGGAATGTTGTGGGGTCTACAGTGCCGTCACCGTCTACGTCTTCATATGTGGCATGCTCAAAGGTGGGGTAACCGGTCCTGCCGTCAAGTCCTGTGAACTTGTATGACCAGAAAGCCGATAGCGGATAGCCTTTTTTCAAAGGACGGTCACTGCTGCCGTTGAGATAGTTTATGTGTGTAAGTTCATCGGCCTTTGCAGTGCGGTCGTCACTCTCGGACTTGTTCCAGTTCTTGCCGGCATTGAGTCCGATGGTCCATGCCATGTCGTTGGTGCGTATGGGGGTGAAGTTCACTGTTGCCTCAAGACCGCTGTTCTTGATCATACCTCCGTTCAAAGGCATGGTTGACATACCATACTCCTGTGCAATGTCCTGGCGTATGATTGCGTTGGATCTGCGCTGGTAGTACTCAAGATTCATTGTCACTCCGAACAGGGCAATGTCGGCACCTAGGTTCAGTGACTTTGTGCGTTCCCATTTGAGCTGCTTATTCGGCAGGCTTGAGATGGTGAGGTAGTATTCGTTGTAACTCTGCAACAGACCCTGGTAGCGGACAATCATTTCGGGGCTGAGTGAGTTAACTACATTACCCTGGATACCGTAGGAAGCGCGCAGGTTCAACTGATCGAGCCATGGTAATTTCTCCATTACTATTGGCTCCTGGGCAACTTTCCATGATGCTCCGAATGACCATGTGGGGTCGAACTGCCTGTTGACATCCTGGCCGAAACGGTTCGAAGCGTCGGAACGTACGTTGATGTTGACTACATATCTGTTCCTGTATGCGTATGCTACTGTCGCAAAGAACGACATGTAGTTGGTCGTTGTCGACATCTTGTTCCACGCACCGTTATAGAGTTGTGAGAGGGCTCCCCAACCGATGGTTACGTCACTGCCTATGGGTTTGAAGTTCTCGGGGAGAGTGGGGGATACAAGTATCAAACCGCGCTCGGGAACGAAACCCCATGCGGTGTTGCCTTCGCTGACGCTTTCGCTTGAACGTATCTCCATTCCGAGCATAGCGTTGAGACGGTGGTTCTCGTTGAACTCCTTGCTGAATTGCAGACGGTGCGATGTGCTGTATGACACACCCTGAGAGTTGGCTTGGTTCAGTACACCGCCGTATGGCATCAGAGCTGCATTGAATCTGTCGGAGCCGGCTTTCTCTGTTCCGTAGGCATAGCCACGGTAGAGACGTTCAACCTGTGCTGTCTTCTCGCCTGCGTAGCTCTCGCTCTTGTTATTGCTTATGGCCATGCTCGCTGTACCGTTGTATGTGAGCCAGCTGAGTATCTTGTAAGAGATGTTTAGCGAAGCATTGAAGTTGGTGCCGACGTTTGATGAATAACTGTTCTCCATCTCGTTGAATATGTTGTAGGAGTACTGGTTCTTGCCGCCAAGCAGGGTATTGTACTGGTAGGTGTAGTAGTTAGAGTAGAATGCAAGGTCACCGTTCTCTTCGTATGCAGGTATCGCACGGCTGGTGTTCATTGCATAAGTGTACGGGTTTGTGCCGGCGCCGTATCCGTCGGAGTTGCGCACGCTACCGTTGAGTTGGGCATTGATGTTCAGTTTCTCATTTATGTTGCTGTTGATGCTGAGGCGTGCGGTAATCTGGTCGTTCTCGTTGCCTATTTCGTAACCCTTGTTGTCCTGATAGCCAAGTGATGCGTTGTACGTATATTTGTCTGTTCCGCCTGAAACGCTGAGGTTGTGGCTCTGACTTACGGCGTTGCGTGTCAACAGGTCGAACCAGTCGGTGTTCACAGTCTCAAGGCGCTGCAGATAATATGAGAACTGGTCTTCTGTAATCATACGCTTGTTGAACATTGCCATCAGACCCTCATAGGTGTATATCTGTGGCAGAGGTTCGGTCTGGTAGCGTACGCCCGCTTCATATGCTTCCTTGCTGAACTGTATACGTTCATAGGAGTTCATGAAGTCGTACATCTCGTATGTTGGGCGTTCGCGCACTGATATGTTCGTGTTGTAGTTCACGCTTATGCGTCCAGGTGTTCCTTTCTTTGTGGTGATGACAATGACACCGTTTGATGCCTTTGAACCATAGATGGCTGTAGCCGATGCGTCCTTGAGTACCGTGATGTTGTCAATGTCCTGTGGGTTGAGCCATGAAATCTGGTTTCCGATGAGCTCGCGCATGTCGGATGTGATGGCCGAACTCATGTCAATTGAGAGAGGGTCTTCCTGGATTACTCCGTCTACAACCCAAAGCGGGTCGCTGTTGCCAAGGATTGTCGATGTTCCGCGGATTGTTATTTTGGGTGAAGCACCGACACGTGCCGATGTGTTGACAACTGACATGCCTGCAACCTTACCCTGCAGCATCTGGTCAATGCTCTGGTATGCCGGCATCATGATGTCGTCGGCCTTTACGGTGGAGAATGCACCTACCATATCCTTGCGGGGAAGCTTGTTGTAACCGTCCTCGACAATCATTACTTCGGAGAGCATGGCCTCGTCGGTCTTCAAAACCACGTCGAACGGTTTGCTCAAAGTCTCCTTGGTCAGTTTTTTCTTTACGGTCTTTGTACCGATGTAGCTGAAGACGATTTCGTCGTCTCCTGCATCAAGGTTGATTTCCACGTTGAACTCACCATACAGGTTGGTGGTGGTTCCGCGTGCAAACTTCTTGTTGTTCATTACCGCCACGTTTGCAGCAGGCAATGGCTCGCCGAATTCGTCAGTTATGACACCCTTTACTCCTGTTGCTGTCTGAGCGAACAGGTTTGTGGAGGGCAGTAAACTTGCTACTGTGAATATGAGGCTGATTATCAACTTTTTGGTATTCATAACGCTGTCTGTTGATACTGGTTGGTTGTTTTTGATTTGCTAAAGTACGTTTTTTTTAGTAGAAATGGACACATTCCTTAATAAAAATTAAAAACAGGACTGTTCCGGACTGTTTTTGCGTCCTTAAAGCTACACTGTGTCAGTCCAATTCAATATCAATCACGCATGGAAAAGCATAACTGCGGTCACCGCGCTTCCAAAGTGTGTTGTAAAGGTTAGCTATAGTACGTTTAGGCTTTTTTGTGATGATTTTTTTACCCTTGTAGCATACTGTTATCTTTTTGTCAAGGTCAATCATGTTGTCATTAAGACTGATTGTGAGTCTTGAATAGTCGCAACGTACTATGTTGATAGTATTCCCTTCAATACTTGCTTCCACAGTCTTCCCATGCTCGAGCTCTTCCGCTGGTGCCGAAAGCCAATAGAAGTGTTCGCGCAGAACCTCTTCTTGTCTCCATATGACTCTTGGGGGGGTAGGGATTCCTGCGGAATTGCGCCATCCACTCAATTGCGGCGGCGTCCATGTTGTCCATCCAATGGCCTTTGTCCTTTATGATGTTTGTGCTGTGGATATACTTGCCGGGATTTGCGGCCTCCAACGAGTCCAACAGTTCTCCTTTCTCTTTTGCCAAACGGTTCCTGTCATATGCTGCATCATTCTCGCCCATCCATATTGTGAACGGGAGGTTCAACAGGTTTACCAGGGATGAGTTGCCCGGGTGGCCGGCCATCATTGCTGCGGCAGCCCATTTGTCGGCCATGCGGGGTGCCATGCGCCACACACCGTCACCACCGGCCGAATAGCCCATAAGATAGACCTTGTTTGGGTTTACGCCTTCGAAGATGACGCATGCCTTTATCAGGTCTTCAAACAGTTCGTCAAGTCCTTTGCGGTGCCACATGTTCCATGTGTTCCAGGGGGCACGTGGTGCTACATAAATTCCTTCGGGTAACTGGTACAGGTAAATCTGGTTCATCCACTGCTCGTCGTTTACCTCTTTGGGGCATTCGCCGCCTCCATGTAGTGATATGTACAGGCTGCGTCCGTCTTTTGGATACATGCCGAATGTGCGGCATGCGCAGGGGAGGGTCAATGAGTCATTGGATATGCTGAGTCTTTTCCATTGCTCTTTGAGTAATATCGCATTTTCCTGAAGCCATAGGGAATCAATGATTGCGGCAGCTTTGTATGCTTCAGTCTTGTCAAGTCTTTTATTTGCGAACTTCTGCTTGCAGAGTTCGCCTTTGGATGTCTTTAACCACTCTGTAAATTTGTCGGTCTGTGAATATGAGAGACTTGAGAGGAACAGGAGTGCGATGATAAATGCTTTATTCATTGTATCTTTTGTTGGTTGACTATGCAATCAGTTTGCTCAAGGCCATTGAAATTATCATGTAGAATGTCATTCCGCTAAGGTCATTGATAATCTGGATGAACGGGCCTGTTGCTACTGCCGGGTTTATGTTTATGCGTTCGAGCAGCATGGGAATCATTGTTCCGAATGACGATGCGAAGAGCACCACGACAAAAAGGCTTAATGGAACTGCCAATGTCACGATGTCTGTTGCGCCGTAGACGAACATATTGTATACATAGACCATGAGTGAGAGGATTGTCGCATTGATGATGGCAACGACCATCTCTTTCATGATGTGCCTGAACATGTGCTGTGAATTGAGTGAATTGTTGGCAAGTCCCTGGACGGCAATGGCTGATGATTGTGTTCCCACATTACCTCCCATGCCGGCAAGAAGGGGTATGAAGAGGGCCATTTCGGGATGTGCACCCAATGTACTTGTGAAACAGTCAAGCAGCATTGAAGAGCATATGCCTCCCAACATTCCTATTATGAGCCATGGCAGGCGCGCTTTTGTCTGTATGAAGACGTTGTCACTGGTCTCGACGTCTTGGGTAAGACCGGCGGTCAGCTGCTGGTCGTGTTCGGTCTGTTCGCGGACCTCATCCATGATGTCGTCGACAGTAATCTGACCTACAAGGCGGTTTATCTTGTCAATGACGGGGATTGCCACAAGATTATACTTCTCAATGAGCATTGTAACCTCGTCAATGGGGGTGTCGACATCTACGCTGATGACTTTTGTGCTCATTACATGCTTTACCTTGGAAACCGATGGGCTTGTAATCATTTTTGTCAATGGGAACAGGCCGCACAGTCTTTCGTTGTCATCTACGACGTATACGTAGTATATGTCATCCAGGTCTTCGGCCTGCTGGCGCATCTCCCTAAGGCATTCGGGCATACTCCAGTTTTCATTCACCACTACCATCTCGGTACTCATGAGACCTCCGGCGGTGTCTTCGTCATATTGGAGAAGGTCTACGATGTCGCCGGCCTGTTCAATGTCCTTGATGTGCTGGAGTACTTCTTCCTGTTTCTCCTCGTCCATCTCACGGATAATTTCAACGGCGTCGTCTGTATCCATGTAGTTGACGAAACGCTTGGCGATGGCTTCGGAGGGGAGCTCCTCGAGCAGCTCATTACGCATGTCCTCGTCCATCTCGGTGAGGGCATCTGCAGCTTTCTCGTTGTCAAGCTGGCGGTAGAGGAAACGTGCTTCCTCAATGTCGAGTTCAAGGCAGAGCTCTGCGATGTCGGCAGGGTGCATTCTTGATATCTGCTCCTGCAACAGCACCGAGTCCTTATTCTCGATGAGCTCCTTTATGTGGCTGATGAATTCCTTTGTCATTTTGAACCAATCTATTTCGCTAATGCGAGTTCAACCTTTTTTGTCAACTCAATGAAATCTTCCAGAGACAATTGCTCGGGGCGCTTGTCGAGAACGGTATCTTTCAATAGTTCCGACTCCTTGCCTACAATCTGTTGGATTGAGTTCCTCAACTTCTTTCTGCGCTGGTTGAACGTGGCTTTTACAATCTTTTTGAAAAGTGCTTCGTCGCACTCAAGTGAGGTGCGGGTGTTGCGCTTCATGAGTACCACGGCACTCTTTACCTTTGGAGGTGGTGAGAATACGTTTTCGTGCACGGTGAACAGGTATTCGACATCGTACCACAACTGTATGAGTATGCTCAATATGCCATAGGCTTTTGTTCCGGGCTTTGCTGCCAGTCGTTCACCAACCTCTTTCTGTATCATTCCGCTACAATAGGGGATGTACTCCTTGTTGTCGAGCATCTTGAAGAATATCTGGCTCGAGATGTTGTAGGGGTAATTTCCAATTAGCATGAACTGGTTTCCGTCGAAAAGACGGTCGAGGTGCATCTTGAGGAAATCGTCAGGTATTATGTTCTCTTCGTGCAGCTGAGGAAGGTTCTTGCAAAGATAGCTCACCGACTCTTCGTCAATCTCTACAACCTTCAACTGACGTTTCTTTTCAATGAGGAATTGGGTAAGGACTCCCATGCCGGGACCAACTTCCAGTATTGGCACAGTGGGGCATACGTCAACGGTGTCTGCAATGTCCTTTGCTATTGTGAGGTCCACAAGGAAGTGCTGTCCCAATCTCTTCTTTGCTGTAACTGCTTTCATGGTTGGTGAGCATTTTTAATTAATAATTTATAAAATGTAAGGCTGTTATCCAATATATTTATATCTTTGCAATATTACCATACGATAGACAGCGTTGCGGCCTTTTTGTTCCGTCGCAATGTTGCAAAGTTAAACAAAACAATTAAGAATAGTTCCAAAGTTGTGAAAAAGATTTTCAATAAAAGTGTAAAGATTGCTCTTCCTGTTGTGCTGGGGGTGCTTATTCTTTATATGATTTATGCCGATTTCGATTTCGCGGAACTTTCAGGTTTATTGAAAGAGATGAATTTGTGGTGGTTTGCGCTTTCCACGTTCTTTGGAATAATGAGCCATGTGTTGAGAGGCTGGAGATGGAATCTGGCCATTGAACCGCTGGGGTACAGACCCTCTTCAAGGGTAAGTGTCTACTCGGTATACATTGCATATGCGGCTAATCTCGTCGTTCCGCGTGTAGGCGAAGTATCGCGATGTGTGGTTCTTGAACAGTATGAGAAGGTGCCTTTTGCGCAATCGCTGGGAACAATTGTCACCGAACGTGCGATAGATACAGTGATGGTTTTGCTGCTTACAGTTGTAGCTGTGCTGTTGCAATGGCCCGTGTTTGCCCGTTTTCTTTATGATGCAGGTGGTGGCGCTGATGGCAATCATCTCTTTTCTTCGGCTGCTGGTTGGGTGATAATTCTCATTTCAGTGCTTGCTGTGTTTGCGCTGCTTTATTTTTTGTTGCGCAAGATGAGTTTTTGGAATAGAATAAAAGTTTTTGTACAGAGCTTCACCGATGGACTCGTATCTTTGAAAAAGGTCAAGCATATGTGGCTTTTCGTGTTGGAGACCTTGGGAATATGGTTCTGCTATTTTATGCAGTTTTACCTTTGTTTTTACTGCTTTGGGTTTACCGGTGACCTTACGGTTCTGGCAGGGTTGTTGCTATTCGTGGCCGGCAGCATAGCGGTTGTCGTTCCTACACCGAACGGTGCAGGTCCATGGCATTTTGCAATAATAAGCATGATGGTGCTGTATGGTGTAAGTGAAACCAATGCGGAGGCTTTTGCGTTGATTGTACATAGTACCCAGACGCTGCTTGTTGTAGTACTTGGCATTTATGGTCTGATGATGTTACAGATAAGACAATATATTAGAAAATAAACATTTAAAAACATTAAAAAATAGATTATGGCTTTGACAATTAAAGATTTGCAGCCTCGTGAGGTGTGGAAGCACTTTGAGGCGCTGACACAGGTTCCACGTCCGTCGGGGCACCTTGAGAAAGTACAGAAGTTCCTTCTTGATTTTGGAAAGAGCATCAATGTTGAGACATGGCAGGATGAGGCCGGGAATATAATCATGCGCAAACCGGCTACTCCAGGACTTGAGGCTCGAAAGGGTATTATACTTCAGGCACACATGGATATGGTGCCTCAGAAGACTCCTGAGAGCAAACACGATTTTGTGAATGACCCTATCACTACTGTTGTGAAAGGTGACTGGCTTTATGCCGATGACACTACGCTGGGTGCTGACAATGGTCTTGGCGTTGCTGCAATCATGGCAATCATGGAGGATGACACTCTGCAGCATGGTCCGCTGGAGGCTCTTATCACTGCTGATGAGGAGACTGGTATGTTCGGCGCTTTTGGTCTTAAGGGTGGTGAACTTGAGGGTAACCTTCTTCTGAATCTTGATTCAGAGGAGGAGGGAGTTCTCTACATCGGTTGTGCCGGCGGTCTTGATATCACAGCAACAATGGAGTTTATGGAAGAGGGCAGTGATGATGAGGATGTTGCCGTAAAGGTACAGCTCAAGGGACTCCGTGGAGGTCACTCCGGTCTTGAAATCAATGCCGGCCGTGGCAATGCCAACAAACTTATGGCGCGTTTTATGCGTGAGGCTATGGATGAGTGTGGTGCGGTTCTTGCAAGTTGGAACGGCGGCAATATGCGCAATGCCATTCCTGCAAGCTGCGAGGTAGTTCTTACTCTCCCTGCCGAGGGTGTTGAGGAACTCAAGGATATCGCTGCAAAATATGAGGCTCTTTATAACAGCGAGTTTGCAACAATAGAGGAGGGTATTACCTTGACTGTTGCTGAGTGTGAAATGCCCGAGACTGTTGTTCCTGAGGAGATTCAGGATAACCTTCTCGATGCTATTCTTGCATGCCATGATGGTGTGTTGCGCTTCATTCCTACAATTCCTGATACTGTTGAGACTTCAAGTAACCTCTCTATTGTACGTATTGCCGACGGTAAGGCCGAAATTAATATCCTTGCACGCAGCTCATGCGATACAATGAAGGAGTTCCTTGCCCTTCAGTTGTCAAGCTGTTTTGCTATGGCAGGCATGAAAGTTGAACTCAGTGGCGGTTACAGCGGTTGGCAGCCCAATGTGAACTCTCCATTGTTGGCGGCTCTCAAGAGTGCATATAATGAGATGTTTGGTAAGGAGCCCGATGTTCGCGTGATACATGCCGGTCTTGAGTGTGGTATCATTTCAACAAACTATCCTGGCATGGATATGGTTTCTTTCGGCCCTACATTAATGTCTCCTCACTCTCCTACAGAACGAGTTGAAATTCCTACCGTAGAGAAGTTCTATTCTTTGGTGAAGTCTCTTGTTGTGAACGGCGTCCTTTAATATATAATAAGAGGACAATTTAATAAATGATAAGCAAGTCTGGCTATGGTCGGGCTTGCTTTTTAACTGCTGTTCAATAAAATTATTGCTTTCGCTAAAAAAAAGTAGAAAATCTATTGCATTTAATGAAAAAATGATAATTTTGCGGGTGCGTGTTGAGCAAACGATTTGCCGCATGCAAAAACTAATAATTAACTTAAAAACTTTTATTATGAAAAAGCATTTTAAAATTTCTGCTTTGTTGCTTGCTGCAACTATCGTTCTTTCTTCTTGTATTGGTTCTTTCCGTTTGACCAACAATATCAAGGATTGGAATGAGGGTCTTGGTGACAAATTCGTTAATGAACTTGTATTCGTTGCTCTTCATATTGTTCCTGTGTATCCGATTGCAATGTTCGTTGATGGCGTTGTGCTTAACTCTGTTGAGTTCTGGACCGGTGACAATCCTGTAGCTGAGGTAGGCGAGACAAAGGTAGTGAAGAATAGCAATGGTGACGAGATTGAGATTGTTGCTACAGAGAACGGTTACAGCTTGTCTAACGGTGAAACTGCCATGAACCTTGTTTTTGATAAGGAGCAGCAGTTGTGGAGTGCAGAGTATAACAATCAGGTTACTAAGCTTGTAAAGCTTAACGGTGACAATACTGCTCAGCTTTTTGTTGGCGACGGTGAGGTGAATATCAGCCTTGATGCACAGGGTATGAATATGGCTTACATGCTTATGGCTAACGATTTTGCAATGAATGACTAATCTGTTCGGAATGAACAATATTCCAGGACCGCCATAATTATGGCGGTCCTGTTGTTTTTAATCTGGTAAATTATTACTTTCGCCATGTGATAAATTATTTGTATGGAACATCCTGAAAATGACAAACAGTATAAAGGCTTGAAGGTGAATGAGGGCGTTGAGTCTTTGGGCTGCTTGAATCCATATCTCTCTTCTGTGCGCAGAAAACGTGCTGCTTTATTGTCTGTAAATGATTATGTCGAGGGTATTTTGCGTGGTGACGTGACTGTGTTGAGCCGTGCTGTTACGCTGGTGGAGAGTATGCTTCCCGAACATCAGCAGGTAGCACAGGAGGTTATTGAACGTTGTCTGCCTTATTCGGGCAAATCGTTACGTGTGGGCATAACGGGTGTTCCCGGTGCTGGCAAGAGTACATCTATCGATGCTTTTGGAATGCATGTGCTGGAACGATGTGGAGGAAAACTTGCAGTCCTGGCTGTCGACCCGAGCAGTGAACGCAGCAAAGGAAGTATCCTGGGTGACAAGACCAGGATGGAACGCCTGTCTCAGCATCCCGATGCCTTTATACGTCCCAGTGCTTCGGCGGGGTCATTGGGTGGTGTTGCGCGCAAGACGCGTGAAACGATTGTTCTGTGTGAGGCTGCCGGATATGACAAGGTGTTTGTGGAGACTGTAGGTGTAGGGCAGAGTGAGACTGCTGTGTATTCGATGGTGGATTTCTTTTTGCTTATACAGATAACTGGTGCAGGTGATGAACTGCAGGGGATAAAGCGCGGTATAATGGAGATGGCAGATGGAGTGGTAATAAACAAGGCTGATGGGGATAATGTTGAAGAGGCCAGACGTTCGGCTGTGCATCTGCGCAATGCCCTTCATCTCTTTCCATTGCCGTCCAGCGGCATTCGTCCTCAAGTACTTACATATTCAGGCTTCTACAACATAGGCGTAAAAGAGGTGTGGGATATGATTTTCGATTACTTTGACAAGGTGAAGGTCAGTGGTGCTTTCGAGGAACGTCGTCATGGACAGTCGAAGTATTGGATGTACGAGACGATTGATGAGCAGTTGAGGATGCGTTTTAGGAATGCCGAAGGTGTATCAGCGATGTTGTCTCGCTACGAACAGTTGTTGCTTACAGGTAAAATTACTTCATTCGCCGCTGCTGCAAGATTGTTGGAACATTATGATAATCTGAAGAATAATGGTTGAAGAGAAGAATGCTTTGCGCAAGATGGTGCGCATGAGGCTTTCTGCCTTGAGTTCCCAAGAGAAAGAGTTGCGTTCCGCGGTTATTGCTGAACGGATTAAAGAGCATTTGGCAGTCTCGGCAGCCAGAGTAGTGGCGTTGTATTCACCGCTAGGCAGTGAACCTCAGATTTGGCAACTTGTGGAGGAACTGTCAAAGGTTATGTTGGTTGCGCTTCCAAGGGTTGAAGGGGAACTGATGAACTTCTATTGTTATACTCCCGGAACGATGTGCGCAGGTGCGCTTGGCGTCATGGAACCACAAGGAGGTGAAGCGTTGCATCCCAATGAGATTGATGTCGTGGTTGTGCCTGGTGTGGTGTTTACAAGTGACGGGCACCGCATGGGGCGTGGAAAGGGGTACTATGACAGGTTTCTTTCGCAAGAGGGCTTCCGTGGCTTGAAATTGGGGGTCTGTTATGCTCAACAGATTGTTGATGAAATTCCGCAGGAATCACATGATGTGAAAATGGATTATGTAATATGGGAGTGACTAAAAAGTAAATTTCTGTGTTATGCTTGTCTTCAAAATGCTCATTTACGCTTAGTAAACTGCGCTTTTTCGGACTTCGTACACCTAAAAACAACTCTTTTTATTCAACCTCGTAATAAGAAGTGGATAACCCATTTACTTTTGGGTCATCCACCTGTCATTCATGTATGTACAGAAATAATTTATGATGCAAGAATCTCCTGCGCGCGTACTGTGTCCTTGTCGATTGGTTTGTCGTCCTTTATCGCTTTTGTGAATGGAATGTATACCATTTCGTTGTTTCTCAAACCAATCATGACGTTGCGCTGGCCTTCGAGCAGGGCGTCGATGGCGGCTACACCAAGGCGGCTTGCGAGAATGCGGTCGTTGGCAGTAGGGCTGCCGCCACGCTGCAGGTATCCGAGGATTGATACGCGTACATCAAGTTCGGGGAAGCGCTGGCGCATTCCTTCGGCAACTTCCATGATGTTGTAGTCCTTTTCACGGCCTTCGGCAAAAAGCACAATGCTACTGCTCTTGGTGCGGCGCAGTCCGTTGGCAATGAATTGGTTTATTTTTTCGAACTCTGGGTCAATCTCTGGCAATACACATGCCTCGGCGCCGGTTGCAATAGTTCCGTTGAGTGCAAGGAAACCTGCATCGCGTCCCATAACCTCTACAATGAACAGACGTTCGTGTGATGAGGCTGTATCGCGTATCTTGTCGACGCATTCCATGATGGTGTTGAGAGCTGTATCATAACCGATAGTCGTGTCGGTTCCATAAAGGTCATTGTCGATTGTGCCAGGCAGGGCAATACATGGAATGTCGTGTTCGCGTGCAAGGTTGTATGCGCCGGTGATTGTTCCGTCGCCTCCGATAACTACCAGGGCGTCAATCTCCTCTCTCTTGAGTGTCTCGTACGCTTTAGCGCGACCCTCTTCGGTCTTGAACTCATCGCAACGGCTTGTCTTGAGGATTGTACCTCCACGCTGGATGATGTTACTTACATTCTCTGTCCTGAATTCTACAATCTCACCTGTTATGAGTCCCTTGTAGCCGCGATATATCGCTTTTACTGTTATACCGTGATAGATGCATGCACGGGTGACGGCGCGGATGGCTGCATTCATACCTGGAGCATCACCTCCTGAGGTCAGTATGCCCACGCAACGGATTTTATTCTTCATTGTTCCTTTTTATATTATGGTTTATAATCGCTTTCTTACACTCTTCCATCAGCCATTTGGGTGTGGATGTAGCACCACATATACCGATATTGTCAAAATTGCCGATGAGTTCAAAGTCTATCTCTCCGGAGTTTTCCACAAGATGTGTATTGGGGTTGACCCTCATGCATTCGTTGTACAGAATCTTTCCGTTGGAACTTTTTCTTCCGCACACAAAGAACAATAACTGGTATGAACGGGCGAATTCTCCAATACCATTCATCCTGTTGGCTACCTGACCGCATATCGTGTTGTATGATTCGCAGGTCATCTCTTTGTTTATCTTTGCTTTGATTGCTTCTACAACCTGTTGGTAGCCCTCTTTTGACTTTGTTGTCTGTGAGTAGATGTATGTGTTCTTCGCGGGGTCTATCTTGTCTATCTGTCCAATGTCTTCAATGATAATGGCTTCGTCGTGTGTCTGTCCGACCAGGCCCAGAACTTCGGCATGTCCGGCTTGTCCATAGATTACAATCTGACGGTTCTCTCCTGCTGTCTCCAACCATTTCTTCTTTATTCTTTGCTGGAGCTTGAGGACTACGGGGCAGGTTGCGTCAATGAGTTGCAGATTGTTCTTTTGGGCTATTTCGTATGTTGCCGGAGGCTCGCCGTGTGCTCTCAGAAGGACTTTTGCGTCTTTGAGCTGGCTGTATTGATGGTGGTCGATTGTCTTTAGTCCAAGTTTTTTCAGCCTTTCGCATTCGATGCTGTTGTGTACAATGTCTCCAAGGCAATACAAGGTACTGTCTTTGGCAAGTTCCTCCTCGGCTTTGCTTATGGCTGTGGTTACTCCAAAACAGAAACCGGAGTTCTCATCGATGTCAATGTTCAGCATGCTGAAGTCAGTTTATTGTATACTTCTATGAGCCACTCCATCTGCTCCTTGCGGGTGAGGTTGCTGTTGTCAAGCAATAAAGCATCATCGGCTTTTTTGAGGGGGCTTACTTCCCTGGTCTGGTCAATGTGGTCGCGCTGCTGTACATTCTCCAGGATGTCATTGTAGTTTGGGGTATCGCCTCTTGCTACAAGTTCGTCGTAACGTCGTTGCGCGCGGACTTCGGCCGATGCGGTTACGAATACTTTCATCTCGGCATCGGGGAATACGGTGGTGCCGATGTCGCGTCCGTCCATCACAATACCCTTGAGCTTTCCCATTTCGCGTTGCTGGTCAACAAGTTCGGTCCTGACAAAATCAAGTGCCGCGACTTTGCTTACATGCTGCGAAACCTCAAGCGAACGTATCTCGTGCTCTACGTTCGTGCCGTTGAGCAGTGTGATTGAGTTCTTGGTTTCAGGGTCGGCTTCGAATGTTATGTGGATATCCTTGATCTTTGCACGCAGTGCTTCGCTGTCAATATCTCCGTTTTCAATCAAATTGTTCTGCATGCAGTAGAGAGCAACTGCACGGTACATGGCTCCGCTGTCGAAATATAGATAACCGATGTTGCGTGCGAGGGCTTTGGCCATTGTGCTTTTGCCGCATGAAGAAAACCCGTCTATGGCTATGATTATTTTTTTCATTATTGCAAATATGTTTTTTTTGTTTTCTCTGTAAAGTTACAAAGATATTGCAAACATGTGTATAAAAAAACAGGATATTTTATACACACGTTGATTTTTGCCCCTTAGGTCTGGTTAGAGTGAATATGAGAGGTTGAATAGCAGTGATGATGACGATATGTGCAGTTTGCTGTAGGAAACGCCGAATTTTACCTTATTTATATGCAGGCCGGCACCGGCGGTGAAACCATCCCATTTGCTGCCGTTGACTGAAAGCTCTTTTCCGATGCGGTAGTTGTAACCTAATGATACGTTGAAGTTCTGTCCAATAAGTATGTCTGCTCCAAATACGAGGTGTTTGAAAAGTATTTCGCCGAAACTGTCTTTGCTGCCGTCGGCATTATAAAAATCGTCCTCTCCCCATTTGTGAAGGTTGACCAGTGTGGCTGATACAAGTATCGGGGCGTGAGACAGTCGCTTGGTGAATCCCATTTGTAGGTCTATGGGCATCTTTTCGTTTTTTTCTTCAAAAGCCTTTACTTGACCGCCAAGGTTTTTGACTGCAAATGATATTGAAAGTTCGTTCTCAGGGTTGTAGTAGTTTACTCCCAAATCGACACCGAGTGCAATGGAACTCATGCTTTCGTATTTTGAGTAGATGAATTTTCCTGTTACACCGCCACTCCAATTGTCACTGAGCAGATAGCTGTATAATATGGCGAACTCAAAATCCTTTGCGCTGAATGTCCCAGTGTAGATGTTGTCCTCGGTGTAGCCGTCGAATTTCCCATAATCAATGTATCTTGCCGAGAGTGCACTGGTTGAACGTTCTCCAAGTGCCTTGCCGAACATTGCTCCGGCAATCTTGCTGTCACTCATGTAGCTCATGTACGTGAGGTTTATGGTGTTGTCGGTTATATTGGGTAGCAGGGCCGGGTTTTGTGCTGCCAGTGTTATGTCATCGTTGATGATACTTATGTTGCTTCCTCCGAGTGCGGCTGCTCTTGATGAGTAGGGGATACGTAGTATCGTGTATGTGCCTTCGTTGCTTTGGGCTTTGCTTAACAACGGTAGCACGATGAGGAAGTATAAAAGGAGATTCTTATATTTCACGTTCTTGTCTTTTTTGTTATTTTTGCTGTTGATGCGAAGATAAGGCTTTTTTTTGTCTTTTTTATAAATGTAGCCTCTCTTGGTACTAATATTTTATATATAACGTGGAAAATTGAATTTTATTCAGTGAGCATCCGATAGAATTCTTTTGAGACCTTGTCCGGCCCTTATACGTTGCATGTCGAGCAATATTTTGAGTGCGGATTTTGCTTTTGGATAGAGATTCCTGGTTGTGTGGTGAATAAATTTTAACCAAACTCTAAAAAAAAGGTTGTTTTAATCGTGTGTATTGAAAAATATTGTTTATTTTTGTCCGTTAGAAAATAAATACATATCATCATATGAGTACAGAGAAAATAAATCAGTTTAAGGGAAGCGAGCACATCGAGGTCAAGAAGAGTGCTAAGGCGAACTTGGAACAGGATAAACTATTGTGGGTCCTGATTGGTTTCGTAATGGTTTTTGCTGTTCTGTTTGTAGCGTTTGAGTGGACAACGTTTGAGAACAAGAATGCAAGAATTATTGCTTCGGCTCCACCTCCACCAATTGAAGAGCCTGAGGTGTTGAAGGAGATTCAGATTCAGGTGAAGAATATTGTGCCTCCACCACCTGCAGCACAGAAACCTACTGAGGTTATTGAGATTATCAAGGACGAGGTTGACCAGCAGGAGACTGAGATCATCTCATCAGAGGATGTTGTGGTTGATGTGGTCGATGTTGCGGATAATGGCATCGTTGCTGTCGAAGAGGTTGTTGAAGAGGAAGAGATTTTCCAGATTGTAGAGGAACCTGCAGGTTTTGATGGTCTGAATAAGTATCTTGCCGACAATATCCAGTATCCACGTATCTCACGTGACAACGACTCTCAGGGTAAGGTGTTCGTACGTTTCGTCGTGAATGCCGACGGTTCGGTCCAGAATGTACAGGTGCTCAAGAGTTCTGGTGACAAGTATCTTGATGACGAAGCTGTGCGCGTCGTGTCAAACATGCCAAAGTGGAAACCTGGTAGACAGGCCGGTAAGGCTGTGCGTTGCTGGTTTACACTTCCGGTGAACTTCCGCTTGAGATAAATTTTACGGAATACAGAACGAGGAGGCTGTGTATGCAGCCTCCTTTGTTTAATATAATAGGTATAAAAGAAAAGATATGGCTATGTATAGTTGGAACGAGATAAGGAATCAGGTTAATGATTTTATAGCAGAACTGAAGTTTGAAAGAGAACCATACAAATTGTATGAGCCGGTGAGATACACTATTTCTCAGAGTGGAAAACGTGTGCGTCCGGTATTGTTCCTTATGGCATACAACATGTATAAGGATGATTTGACGGATGCTTTGTATCCGGCAGTTGCACTTGAGACGTATCACAACTATACCCTTATCCATGACGATGTTATGGATGATGCAGACTTGCGTCGCGGTAAGCCTACCGTTTATGCCAAGTGGGGACAGAATGCTGCTATTCTTTCGGGTGACAGCATGCTGGTGCTGGCATATGAGTTCCTCTCTCATGCTCCTGCAGATAAATTGCCCGAGATGCTTGTGCGTTTTAATGATATGGCAAAGGAGATTGGGGAGGGACAGCAATATGACATTGAATTCGAGGATAGAGACAATGTTGCCGAGGAGGAGTATCTTGAGATGATACGTCTGAAGACCTCGGTGTTGCTTGCAACATCACTCAGTCTCGGAGCATTTCTTGCCGGTGCATCAGAGGAGGACCAGAAGAACCTTTATGCCTATGGTGAGAAAATCGGTATAGCTTTTCAGTTGCAGGATGACCTACTTGATGTGTATGCCGACCAATCGGTATTCGGAAAGAAAATAGGAGGTGACATCTGTTGTAACAAGAAGACATTCCTGCTTATCACTGCAATGAGGCTTGCATCTCCAGAGCAGCTTGCGCAGATGAATGAGTGGATGGCAAAGAGTGAGTTCGATGCCGACGAGAAGGTGGCTTTCTTTACAAAGATATACAATGAACTGGGTGTAAAGGAAATCTGCCAGCAACGTGTGCAGAAACTCTTTGACGAGTGTGACCAGTATATTGCAAATGTGTCGGTTGCTCCTGAAAAGAAGCAACTCCTCAAGGAACTGGCCGACTCTTTGTTGAACAGAAACGTTTGATGCGATGCCATACAGACGGTTGCCCAAAACCGACCAGGCACGTATACGTGCTCTTAGGTGTGCTGTTGAGAGCAGTGTGGAGAATGGCGTGTTTACCAATGTTCTGACGCATAACACCTATCATCGTGCTAAGGACTTTCTGCAACGCTTTTCGGCTGAGGTCTCAATGTATAAGCGTTGTGTGCAGGAGCAGGCTTCAAAACGTGGCAATGCTGAATATGAGGCTGCTTTGAAGAAAGCGAGGATGTATGTGTCGCACTTCATTCAGGTGCTGAGTATGTGTATTGTCCGTGGTGAGATTGCGCGTAACAAGCGTGTCTATTATGGCTTGCCTGAAAATGAGGATACTGTACCTAATCTTTTCTCCGAAGTTTCGGTGCTGGAATGGGGCAAGAAGATAGTGGATGGAGAACAGCGTCGTCAAAGTGAGGGTGGCATACCTATCTATAATCCTACAATGGGTCGTGTGTCGGTAATCTTTGAAATGTTCAAGGAAAAATATGACAGGCAGGTCGCGCTTCAACAACGCACTGCTGAGGCTTTGCAGAACATTGCCGATATGCGTTATGAGGCTGATGAGATAATCTTTGAGGCTTGGAGTGAGATTGAGAAGGCTTTCTCTTCATTCCAGGGCGAGGTTCGCTTGAAACATTGTGCCAAATATGGTGTAATATATTATGACCGCCCCGACAGAAAGCATAAGAAAACTGCAGATGATTGAATTTGTTGATACGCATACACATATATTCGAACCGGAGTTTGCCGAAGACCGTGCCGATGCCGTAAGGCGGGCTGTAGAAGCCGGTGTGGGTACGTTGTGCCTACCATGCATAAATGAAACCTCTCTAGCACGAATGGATGAAATGTGCTGCGATTTTCCCGGTGTATGCAAGGCTATGATAGGTCTTCACCCGACGGAACTTGGTGAGGATTATCTTTCGACGCTTGAACTCTTCCGTAGTAAACTTTTCGAGGATGACAAATATATTGCCATTGGTGAGGTGGGGCTCGATTTCTACTGGGACGATACTCGCAAAAGTGAACAGATTGATGCCTTCCTCCGTCAGATTGAGTGGGCTCATGAGTTGGAACTTCCGCTTGTTATTCATTCACGTAGTGCTTTTGACGAACTTTATTCCATAATGGACTCTTGTCGTTCCAAGAATCTCCGCGGTGTGTTCCATTGTTTCTCGGGGAGTGAGGATGAAGCACGGAAACTGTTGTCGTTTGATGGTTTCTGTTTGGGAATAGGCGGGGTAGTTACCTATAAGAATTCTACATTGCCCGCAGTCTTGAAATCTGTGCCGCTTGAAAGGGTGGTGCTTGAGACTGATTCGCCTTATCTTGCACCGGTGCCAAAGAGAGGTAAAAGGAACGAAAGCTCGTATATCCCGTTCATTGCGCAGAAACTTGCAGATATATATGAATGCTCTGTTGAGCATGTGGCTGCTGTGACTACAGCCAATGCACGCCGCCTGTTTAAGCTTTGATATTATGACAATTGATAGCATTGATATATTTGAGGGAACTAAAAGGCCTTGCCTGATTGCCGGTCCTTGTAGTGCCGAGAGTGAGGAGCAGATGATGGATGTAGCTTCTGCTCTTGCAGGTAAGGTTTCGCTTTTCAGGGCTGGAATATGGAAGCCGAGGACACGTCCCGGCTGCTTTGAAGGTGTGGGAAAAGAGGGTTTGTGCTGGATGCAGAGGGTAAAACGTGAGTTTGCATTGCCTGTTGCAACGGAGGTTGCTACTGCTGAGCATGTCGAGCTTGCCCTGTCGGCCGGTATTGATCTTCTGTGGATTGGTGCACGTACGACTGTCAATCCCTTTGCTGTCCAGGAGATTGCCGATGCTTTGAGAGGATGTGATGTACCGGTGCTTGTAAAGAATCCGGTGAATCCTGACCTTGAGTTGTGGATTGGTGCGATTGAACGCCTAAGTAATGCCGGACTGAGCCGTTTGGGGGCAATACATCGCGGTTTCTCATCGTATGGGGAGAAGTGTTTCCGCAATGCTCCTCAATGGCAGCTGCCGCTTGAACTGCGCCGCCGTATCCCTGAACTTCCTATTATATGCGACCCAAGTCATATTGCAGGAAAGCGTGAACTGGTGATGTCTTTGTCGCAGCAGGCCATGGACCTCAATTTTGACGGTCTTATGATAGAGACGCATTGTAATCCTGTGTGCGCATGGAGTGATTCGCGTCAGCAGGTCACTCCTGATGAACTAATGTTGATGCTTGACCGTATTGTACATCGTACGGCTGTTGCCGACAATAACGAGGTGTCTCTCTTCCGTAGACAGATTGATGATATTGATGACACGTTGATGGAGTTGATAGCCAAGCGTATGGCTGTTGCCAAGGAGATTGGCGAGGTAAAACGTGAGAAAGGGCTTGCTGTCTTTCAGGCGCACCGTTATAATGAGACAATGCAACGTTGTGATGAGTATTGCAGGTGTGCCGGCTTGGATGCTGAGGTAATGAAGGAGATTTTTGAGGTAATACACTCTGAAAGTATACGTCTGCAGCTCGATATCGTTAATGGCAATATAACGAAATGAACAGGTCGCGTCAATTGTCCGGGATATTCTTTATGGCCACTCTATTGTCGGCTTTTATCCTTGTGCTGTTTCTTTTGTTTGCCGCAGATGGCGGTCGTGTCGATGCCGGTGGTGCAAAAACAGAACTTAAACATTCCTCGTTGCTGTCAATAGCGGAATGTGACGGTTATACAGTTGTTGATGTGGCTGACCCGTGGGGCGATGCACTTTTGCAGCGCTACATACTTGTTCCAAAAAATATGCAGCTTCCTGACTCTATTCCCGAGGGTACGCTGCTGCGTACCCCTCTTGAACGTCTTCTGTTGTTCTCGGGGGTGCATGTGTCGTTGCTTGAAGAGATTGGTGCGGCCGGGTGTGTCAAGGCTGTGTGTGATGCGCAGTACATATATTCACCCGAGGCGTCTTTGGCAATTTCTGAAGGAAAGGTCCTTGACTGTGGAAGTTCTCTTGATATTGACCTTGAACGCGTGGCCGAGGCTTCGCCTGAGGCAATATTCGTGCTGCCTTATGAAAATGGCGGATATGGAAAACTTGACAGAGTTGCGTTGCCGCTAGTGGAGTGCGCCGATTATATGGAAAAATCACCTCTGGCTTGTGCCGAGTGGATGCGTTTCTATGGTCGCCTGGTTGGCAGGGCAGATGTAGCCGATTCTCTGTTCAATGCAATATGCAACGAATATGAGTCGCTTTGTACTTTGGCAGCAAGTGATACTGTTCGACCCCGATTGATGTGCGAGCTCAAGAGCAGTTCGGCATGGTATGTTCCCGCCGGAGAAAGTACCATGGGACGCATGTACTCCGATGCCGGGGCCGATTATCTCTTTTCGTGGTGTAAGGGTAGCGGTTCGGTTCCACTCTCTTTCGAGACTGTGCTCGACAAGGCTGCCGATGCAGATATCTGGCTCTTGAAATATAACTCTTCTGTTGAAAAGAGTTTCTCTTCGTTACTTGCCGAATATAGCGGATATTCGCACTTCAGACCTTTCAAGGAGGGTAATGTCTTTGCATGCAACAGCAGTAGGAAGAGAATCTTTGAGGAGAGTTCTTTCCATCCCGAGAGACTGTTGAAGGAACTTGTGGCACTGTTTCATCCTACCCTTGTTCCCGATTATGAATTCAAGTACTATGAGAAGATGCGTTGATATGAAAAAAAGTCTTGCTATATCACTCTATGCCGTTGTGCTTGTGCTGTTTTTTGTGGCAAATATCTTTTATGGCTCTGTAGATATTCCCTTCCAGGGCGTGTTTTCGGTTCTTAAGGGTGAGGAGTGCAGTGAGGCCTGGAGGGTCATTGTCGTTGAAACACGTTTGCCTCAGGCTATTACGGCTCTTCTTGCCGGTGCTGCAATATCTGTAGCCGGACTTATGTTGCAGACTCTGTTCAATAATTTGCTTGCCGGTCCCGAGGTACTCGGTATCGGCAGTGGAGCCGGGTTGGGGGTAGCTGTGGTCATGCTGCTTGCCCAAGGTACAGCATTTGCGGGGACGTTGGGATTGTACGGCTACTTTGCTGTGCTTGCCGGTGCATTTGTAGGTTCATTGGCTGTCATTTCGCTGATACTGTTCTTTTCATCAATGCTGCGCAATAAACTGTATCTTCTTATTGTTGGAGTGGCTGTAAGCTTTCTTGTATCGTCGGCAATATCAATTCTGAACTATTTTGCAACCTCTGAAGGTGTACATTCTTATATGGTATGGGGCATGGGAAGTTTCGGCGGAGTTTCTCTTTTTCAGGTTCCTTTCTTTGCTGTGCCGGTATTGCTGCTGCTTGTCGTAGCTCTGTCGGGAACAAAGCCTCTCAATGCGCTGCTGCTAGGCGATGACTATGCAATGAACCTTGGCATAAATGTAATGACGGCGCGAGTATTGCTCCTTGCCACAGCTGGTCTCCTGGTGGCTGTAGTCACTGCGTTCTGCGGGCCGGTCACCTTCGTGGGGCTTGCTGTACCGCACATGGCAAGGATGCTTCTGAAAAGCAATAACCACCACCACCTTGTACCGGCAACCATTGTGCTTGGCGGTGCAGTGGCTCTTGTGTGTAACCTCGTGTGTCAACTACCTGGCGAGAACGGTCTTTTGCCATTGGGTGCAATTACTCCGCTGATAGGTGCTCCTGTAATCATTTATGTGATAATAAAAAACAGAAGAGCATGATTTGCTTTTTTATATGGTGGTATATCTTTGTTGTTGAACAAATTATAACGCTTTATTCCTTCTTGTAACCTTGCTTTTCTGTTTTGCTAATGCTGTGTCCCAGACCATGTGCAATATTGTCAATTCTCTTTTAAAATCTTGTATAAACTGAAAAAATAGAGTATTTTTGCAACCGATTCTGAATGTGTTCGGGTGTCGTTGGGTATAATGGCATCCAGTGATTCCCGAAACGATCCTTTCTCCCACACAGAGAAGGGTGTTTTTGTTATTAAATTAAGCATTATGAAGATAAAATTAAGAAGTGCCCAGTGTACTGAGGGGCGCCGTATGGCTGGAGCACGTGCCTTGTGGATTGCCAATGGAATGAAACGTGAAATGTTCGGCAAGCCCATTATTGCCATAGCCAACTCCTTCACACAACTTGTGCCGGGACATACACACTTGCATGAGGCTGGTCAGATTGTCAAGGCCGAGATTGAGAAACTCGGTTGTTACGCTGCAGAGTTTGATACCATAGCTATTGATGACGGTATTGCAATGGGACACGACGGCATGCTCTATTCTTTGCCGTCACGTGACATCATTGCCGACAGTGTTGAGTATATGTGCAACGCACACAAGGTAGATGCTCTTGTATGTATCTCAAACTGCGACAAGATTACTCCGGGCATGCTTATGGCTGCCATGCGCCTTAATATCCCAACAGTCTTTGTATCAGGTGGCCCAATGGAGAAGGGTACATGGAAGAACGAGAACCTTGACCTTGTAATCGCAATGGTGAAGGCAGCCGACGATACTGTGGGTGATGATGAACTTGCTGAGATTGAGAAGCGTTCTTGTCCGGGTTGCGGCAGTTGCTCGGGTATGTTCACTGCTAATTCCATGAACTCGTTGACCGAGGCCATCGGTCTTTCATTGCCGGGTAACGGAACAATACTTGCAACTCACACCAACCGCGTGCAGCTGCTCAAGGATGCAGCTAAGCAGATAGTTGCAAATGCAATGAAATATTACGGCGAGGGTGATGAGAGTGTTCTTCCACGCAGCATAGCTTCGCGTGCGGCATTCATGAATGCAATGACGCTGGACATTGCCATGGGTGGTTCTACAAATACAATACTTCATCTGCTGGCTGTGGCCGGTGAGGCTGGTGTCGACTTTACGATGAATGACATCGATGCCTTGAGCCGTCGCGTACCTTGTCTTTGCAAGCTTGCGCCTAACAGCGCAAAATACTCAATGCAGGATTGCGGCCGTGCCGGTGGTATTATAGGTATCATGGGCGAACTTGCCAAGGGTGGTTTGCTCGATACGACAGTAGTTCGTGTCAATGGTGCTACACTCGGTGAGGACATTGCAAGATACAGCATCACTGGTGAGTGCATTGACAGCGAGGCGCAGCGTATCTACAGTACTGCACCTGCCAATGTGTTCTGCAATACAATGGGTGCGCACAGTTCTGTTTACGAAGTTCTTGATACCGACAGGGAGAAGGGTTGCATACGTTCTCTTGAGAATGCATATACAAAGGATGGTGGTCTTGCAATACTCTTTGGTAACATAGCCAAGGATGGCTGTGTGGTAAAGACGGCCGGTGTTGATGAGAGCATCTGGCGTTTCAGCGGAAAGGCCAAGGTTTTCGATTCGCAGGAGGCTGCCGTTGAGGGAATCCTCGGCGGTGCTGTTCAGGCGGGTGATGTGGTTGTCATTGTATACGAGGGACCTAAGGGTGGTCCAGGTATGCAGGAGATGCTTTATCCGACATCGTACATTAAATCGCGTCACTTGGGCAAGGAGTGTGCCCTCATTACAGACGGACGTTTCAGTGGCGGTACATCGGGCCTGAGTATCGGACATATCTCTCCAGAAGCTGCTGCCGGCGGCAACATCGGCAAGTTGCGCGATGGTGATATTATAGATATTGACATTCCTGCACGTTCAATAAATGTGAGACTTACAGATGAGGAACTCAAAGCACGCGAGATGTTCCCGCTTACACGTGACAGGGTTATTTCAAAGAGCCTCAAGGCCTATGCCAATATGGTAAGTTCGGCCGATAAGGGTGGAATAAGAATTATAGACTGAACAAATGGGAAAAGACAGGATTACAGGTTGTGAGGCGCTTATGCGCTCATTGGTTAATGAAGGTGTAGACACGGTCTTCGGTTATCCCGGCGGTTCAATCATGCCGGTGTTTGATGCTATGTATGACTACCGGGATGTGTTCCGCAGTGTGCTTGTACGTCACGAACAGGGTGCTGTACATGCTGCTCAAGGATATGCACGCAGTTCGGGTAAGGTTGGACTCTGTATCGTGACAAGTGGTCCGGGTGCTACAAATACACTTACAGGTATCAGTGATGCAATGCTCGACAGTACACCGGTGGTTGTCATTGCCGGTCAGGTGGCATCAGCTGTGCTCGGTACAGATGCATTCCAGGAGATTGACTTTGTGGGTATTACACAGCCTATTACAAAATGGAGTTATCAGATACGCCGTGCCGAGGATGTTGCATGGGCGGTGGCTAGAGCCTTTTATATTGCCGGGACAGGACGTCCCGGTCCGGTTGTGCTCGACTTTACCAAGGATGCACAGACTGCATTGACCGATTTTGAACCGGTAAAGGTGGACAGTGTACGTAGTTATATCCCTTATCCTACACCTTCACAGGATGCTGTGGAGGAGGCTGCAAGGCTCATAAACAGTGCCAAGCGTCCGTTCATGCTTGTGGGACAGGGTGTGGAACTTGGCGAGGCTCACAAGGAACTTGTGGAGTTTGCCGAGAAGGCCGATATCCCTGTAGCACGTACCCTGATGGGCCTTTCGGCTCTGCCAAGTGACCATCCGCTATGTGTGGGCATGCTGGGTATGCACGGTAATTACGGTCCTAATGTGAATACAAACGAGTGTGACCTGCTCATTGCTGTTGGTATGCGTTTCAGTGACCGTGTTACCGGTAATGTAAAGACATATGCAAAGCAGGCAAAGGTGATACATATTGATATCGACCATGCCGAGATAAACAAGAATATAGCTGTTGATGTGCCAATCGTTGGCGATTGCAAGGAGGTGCTTCCAATGCTCACAGTCTTGGTGGAGAGGGCTTCTCACAAGGAGTGGATCGAGAGTTTCCGCCAGTTGAATGCCATTGAACACGAGAAGGTGATTGAGAATGCACTCAATCCGGGCGAAGGTCCATTGCTCATGGGTGAGGTGGTGCGTAAGGTTAGCGAGGCTACCGGCAACAGTGCCATACTTGTTACTGATGTAGGACAGAACCAGATGATGTCGGCACGTTATTTCAAGTTTACCAAGCCTCACAGCATCTTGACATCGGGTGGTCTTGGAACTATGGGCTACGGACTTCCTGCTGCTATAGGCGCCAAGATTGCAATGCCTGAACGCACAGTCTGCATCTTTGCCGGTGACGGTGGCCTGCAAATGAACATCCAGGAGTTCGGTACCATTATGGAGCAGGGTGTTGCTGTAAAGATTATTCTCCTGAACAACAACTATCTTGGTAATGTGCGCCAGTGGCAGGAACTCTTCTTCAACCATCGCTACTCATGGACACCTATGCTCAACCCCGACTATTCACTCATTGCACAGGGCTATGGTATTGCATCGCGTCTTGTAACCGATCGCGAGCAGCTTGATGATGCGATAAGGGAGATGGTTGAGACTCCGGGTGCCTTCCTGCTTCATGTCGCAGTGAAGGAGGAGGCGAATGTCATGCCAATGACACCTCCGGGTGCTTCGGTCAACGAGATGATTTTTGAATAATACTCCCAAGGAAACTATGGAAAAGAAACTATATACCATTATCATTTATACTGAGAATATTGCGGGTATGCTTAACCAGGTAACAGCCGAGTTTACCCGTAGAATGATGAATATTGATACCATTACGGCTTCTTCGTCGTCAATTGAGGGTGTGCACCGCTATACCATTTCATTGTGGGGAGAGGAGGATTCTGTACAGAAGGTAACAAAGCGTATCGCCAAGAAAGTGGATGTGCTGAAGGCCGATTATTATACCGACAATGAAATTTTTGTCCAAGAGGTCGCACTGTATAAGCTCTCAATGCCCAAGGTGCTCGAAAACAACGATATCTCAAGGATTATACGCCATAAAAGGGCGCGTGTCATTGAGGTAAATGCCGATTACATGGTCGTTGAGATGACCGGCCGCACCGATACTATCGTGAACCTTTATAACGAGTTTGTGGCCCAGGAGTGTATGCTACAGTTTGTGAAGTCGGGACGTGTGGCAGTGCCTCGTGCACCGCAACCTAAACTTAGCGAAATGCTTTTTGACGAGGATTACAAACGCAAGTCTATAAAGGATGAAATGTGATTCTGACGTAGATGTTGCTGTCTTTGTCAATGCGGGTGTGGCTTGCCACACCCGCATTTCTTATAAATAGGGAAATTCCTCTCTAATGGTAGGTTTTTTCCCTTTCATTGCAGGTTTTATGGTTATATTTTTGCAGCAGATAAGAATCCTCAAAATAAACGGCTATGAAAACTAACGTAAAATGCATGCAGTGGAGAAGTGCTCTGGTAATGATGCTTATGCTCGTTTCTCCTTTCCTCGCTTTTGCTCAGACTGACGACATATACTTTGTGCCGACGAAGAGTTGCGAGAAACAGACGATTGTTGTAGAGAGAGTGTCGGACAAGTACAATATTGTTGACGAAACAAAGGTTACTGTCCGCAACGTCGATGAATATAACAGACGTAATGCTTATACCGATGATCCTGAGCAGTACATTGAGGGGAACTATGGTGATGAGTATGTTACTGTTGCTGACGATTATCAGGATTATGACTATTCAACAAGAATCGTTCGTTTCCGCAGTCCAAGTAGAGCCATTAGCAACATCTATTGGGATTTGGCTTATACAAGTTATGTAAATGACTGGTATATATATGACAATGGTTACAGCATTGACATATATCCTACTATAAATAATCCTCTTTATTACTTGACCGATTTTGCCTGGAATTCATTGACTTGGTATAATTGGAGATATTGGTATAACAGATACAACTGGAATTATTCATATTGGGATTGGTATCACCCTGGGTACTACTGCTCGTACAGCCCATACTGGTATCACCATCACCATCATCACAACAGCCACTGGTACAATTCGTATTGGAACAATCATATACATGCAAACAGATGGCACAGTGGACGTAACTTGCGTAACAGTATAACCCGTGGTGGCATCAGTGCCAGAAACCACGATACAAGAGGCGCCGGCTATGGCAATGACCGAGGAAGAGAGGCTGGCCGTGGCGGCAAGAACGGTAACGGTGGTGTAGACCTTAGAGGAAACAAAAGAAATAATGACAGGAATACAGGTAGAACTGTAGCCGGTGTACGTAATGACAAGAACGGTAATGAAAATAATGGCAAAGTAGACTTGCGTGGCAAGGATAACCGCAACGGCAATATACGTGATGACAATGGAAGAAACGGAAAGGGTCGTGAAATCAAGATTGGCGGTAATACAGGTGTACGTCGCCAGCAGCCTGCAAGGGTTGGTATCAATGGCAGCAAGAATAATGAAAATTCAAGAAAGAACGGTGCTGTAAACGGTAACACCAGTGCCCGTCGACAGCAGCCTGCAAGGACTACTGTCAATGCTAACAGGAATAATGAGAGTTCAAGAAAGAATGGTGCTGTAAGCGGTAACACCGGTGCACGTCGACAGCAACCCGCAAGGAGTGTGAACAACGGAAATGGCAATACAAGAAACAGTGCTGTCAACACTCCCGGCAAGGACGTACGTCAGCGTGGAGAGAGAGGTGGTGCTTCGGCTCAGGGGCAGGGTTCTGTAAACCGTCGCAGCTCATCAACAGGCAACTATAACAGACAGAGCAGTACAAATGCAACCCGTTCGCGTGGCGCTTCTACCCAGACACGCAGTAGTAGCAGTTCCGTTAGCCGCAGTAGCTCTGGTGGTGGCGGGAGAGCCCGTGGTGGCGGTTCAAGCTACAGCAGTTCCGGCAGCAGTTCACGTAGTAGCAGTTCAAGCTACAGTGGCGGTTCAAGTAGCAGATCCGGAGGTGGAGGCTCAAGTTCCGGCGGAGGTGGTTCACGCGGTTCCGGTGGCGGCGGTTCACGCGGCGGTGGACGCGGCAGATAAGCGGCCTTGTGAGTCAAGAAACAGAACTATTTGAAAACATAAACACACAATATATTATGAAACGCTTGTTATATATCCTTTTGTCTATTCTGCCGGCAGGAATGGCCGCCCAGAATATGTATGAGATTGCACCCTTGATGCAGAATGATTTGACAGGTACATCGCGTTATATATCAATGGGTGGCTCAATGGGTGCCCTTGGCGCTGATATTTCAGTCATGGGAAGTAACCCTGCCGGAATCGCCATTTACCGTAGCAGTGACTTTTCTATAACAGGAAGTATGGGATTCAATAATGTGAAGTCCACATACAACGGAAACTGTGTGAAGAGTGACAATACCATCTTTGATGTAGAGAGTTTCGGCGCTGTTGTTGCCAGCAAGATTGAGGATTTCAGTAATTTGAAATACTTGAATTTCGGTATCGGCTATCGCCGCAAGAATGGGCTTGCAAATGAGTTTTCAGTAGCAGGACCGGCGTTTGGATATTCCCAGCAGTATGCAATAAGAGAACTTTATGATACCAGGAAGTTCAAACTGGAACAGATAGGACGGTACGATTATGATAAATTGTATAACTATTGGCTCCCGATGCTCGCAACATATGCGAATATAGGTGACACTGACGGTAATCTGATAACAAGGCCTGATGGTTCTCTGATCTATGAGCCTACAGATATGGAGTTCCATAGCGAAGAGAGAGGCGGTGCCACTGAGGTCGATTTCAATTTTGCAGCAAACATCGGCGACCGGTTCTATTGGGGTGCAACGCTTTCGCTTGTCAATGTGGATTATACAATCAATAGTCTGTACTATGAGATGGATGATGCCGGTGACATATATTCAATAGGAAACTATAAACACATAGAGGGTAGTGGTTACAACATCAAACTTGGTGCAATATGGAGGCCTTTCCGTTATTCACCGTTCAAAGTAGGTGTTGCCATACATACACCTACATGGTACAGGCTCAACAACTGTTCGTATGCCGATATAGAAGGACCTTTCGGAGATTTCTATGATACAAGAGACTATGACCTCTACAACGGTCATCTTGAAAGTGAGAGCAAGTGGAGTTCGCCATGGCGTTATCTTGCTTCGGCTTCGTATACATTCGGTACCTTCATGGCTTTGAACGTAGATTATGAGTACACGGACTATTCTACCGCAAAGTACAAGTTTGTTGGTTTAGGAAGTGCAAAGGGGCAGAACGAGGAGATTGCCTACAACCTCAAGGAACAGCACACTGTAAGGATAGGTGCCGAACTTAATCTTGGTGGTGGTATGACTCTGCGTGGAGGATACTTGTATTCTACAGCTCCATTCAAGACCGATGCATACAAGGAGATGCTGAACATGCAGGTGACCGAGACTGCGACCGATTACAACAACCGTTACAGCAAGGAGGCTGTCACATTGGGTGGCGGTTATCGTGGAAAGACATTCTACTTTGATATGGCATACGTGTTCGATACCCAGAAGTCGGACTTCTATCCATATTATGACCCACAGGAACCTAATCCTGCAGCCAGGATGGAGTATTCGAAACATACGGTTACAGCAACCCTGGGCATGAGGTTCTGATAACCCGAAACGGAATTCCGGTTGATTCTTATTTCCTACGCCAGAAGTTTACGCCGAAATATACGTTCACGACACCGAATCCGTTGAGAATTGAGAGTGAATTTCTGATGTAGGAGTAGGAATGGGAGACAAGTGACGCGCCGGCATAGTATTTACTGTTGTTATATACTATTGCCGCGCGTGTTATAAGGTCGAAATTTATGCTTGCCAGGAACTCCTTGCTGTCGTGTAGCTTCAGCGAGGTGTTTTTGTATCCGATGGCGGGAGTCATTGAGATGTTTGCAACACAGTCTTTGGCGAATACCCAGTTGTAGCTATAGCCGAAGTTGATGCTGAAGTCCTTATACTTCACATTCTCGAATTTGAGTTTCTCATCAAGCTGTTCTCTTATTGGAGTGTCGAACTTTTCGGTGTCAAAGAAGAATGACTGCTCGTTGTAGGATAGTCCCAGGATGAACGAACCTGCACTGATTCTCTGGTTTGTCGACTGGCTGTATGCTGCCGGGTATGAGAACTTGTCGTTGTTGAAAATATAATAGAGGTTTGCACCGTTCTGTTCTACTGTAAGTCCGTTGAATCTGTGGTTGTAACTTTGCAACTCATTCTTGCCGTTCTCGTAGAAACCGTTCAGCCTGCGTATGCGATATCCGTTGTCCCTCTTGCGGTAGAACAGGTCTATGCCTATGGCCGACGTGTAGAAACTGAAGTTGAAATCACTCAGTGGCCTGTTGCTGCTTACGTCAAAACTGTATCCCAGGAATATCCATCGCCAACCTATGTACATACCTATCTTGTGGCTGCTGCCGGGTGAAAGGGTGATGCTTTGCTCCGAATCTACCGATGAAAAACGGTAATAGTCGTAACAGTACGAGTACTGTGGCATTATGGTCATATTATAGAGGTTGGGCGATATGTATACGCTGTCCTTGCTGTCGAGTGTGTTCTCGATGAAAGATTCGGTACCTTTTAGACCCTCTATAATTAAATCGGAAATGGAGTCGACGTGTCTGTTGCCTTCCTGTGCTGCAGACGGCATGGCGGCGACGATTGCAATGACTGCAGTCATCACGTAGCGGATAATGGTCCTGTACATTGCTGATGCTTTCATACATTGCAATAGCATAGAAGTTATATTATCTTGCCCAGAATCTTGTCAAGAACCCAGTTTGTGGGTGTTGCGCTTATGCTGTCGCATGTGCAGTTGCCCTTATGCAGCAGATGTTCTACAATATTCCTGATTAGTGGAAGCTGTACGTATGTGGGATTGGGTACAGTGAAACTCTTTGTACCGTTCTCGTTGCGAAGCTCGATGGGCTCGAATGTGAATACCGAGAATTTTATTGTTCCACGGCTTCCGAAAATCTCGATATGATCCTCCTTTGATGATTCATCTGAAACGAAACACCATGAACCCGAACCGGGTATGCCGCTTTCGAACTTGAAGCAGGCACTTACGGTATCCTCGGCCTTGTATAGTCCTCCACGGTTGGCTGCATATCCTTCGGCATGCAGAATGCAGCCGAACATCTCTTGGAGCAGGTCAATCTGGTGGGGTGCAAGGTCGTAGAAGTATCCTCCGCCGGCAATGTCTGGTATTACTCGCCATGGCAGGTTATCGCGGTTGTAATCCATGTCACGCGGCGGTACCGAGAAACGTATCTGTACGTTAAGGACGTTGCCAATCTCGGGCAACAGTTCCCTTACTTTCTGGAAGTAGGGCAGATATCGGCGGTAGTATGCGACAAAGCATGGTACTCCAGTCTCGCGCGAAATCCTGTTTATGCGTGCACAGTCCTCGTAACTTGCTGCCAGCGGTTTCTCCACGTATACCGGCTTGCCGGCTTTCATGGACATTATGGCATATGTGGCATGTGATGACGGGGGAGTTGCAATGTATATGGCATTCACCTCCTGGTCATCTATGAGTGCTTGGGCATCGGTGTAGTAGTGTGGTATGTTATGGCGTTTGGCATACTCGCGGGTCTTCTCTTTGTCGCGTCCCATTACGGCAACGACCTCAGAATCCTTCACCATGGCAAATGCCGGGCCACTTTTCTTCTCAGTAGCCTCGCCGCAGCCAATAAAACCCCATTTGATGGTACTCTTCATGCTTTATCAGTTATAGAAGTTCCATGACAGTCCAAACCACAGTACGCCTTTTGTTGTGGGGTAATGCGGTACAAGGAAGTGCTTCTTGTTTCCTATACCCTCGTTTACGTGGTAATATTTCACGTAGAAACGTGTCTGCTTGAGAAGGAAGTTGGCATATACGCTTGCAATGGGGTAGTTGCCTATTGCAACCTTGTCTGCCTGGTTCTGCTGAACGAACTGTCCCAGTGCCGGAGAGTAGTCGGGAGCATAATATTCCGTGAAATATATGACATCGGCACCGAGTTCTGTATTCAACACCTTTGCTATCCTGAACTTGATGAACATGTTGGCATAGACATTCAACTCGGGCAACGGAAGAACTGTCTTGTTGCTGCTGTTCTGGTATGTGACCTCTGTATTCAGGTTGAATATTCCGGCAGTGAAGTCCTGCTTCAATGTTGCTGTGAACACCTGGATGTTCTCGTTTTCCTGTGCTACGGTGAAACGGTTAAGGTAACGGCCGGATGTTGTCTCAACGGCATTGTTTGCAATGTAGGTGTAGTTCTTTATGTTCTCAATACCAGCGCTAAGCCTTGTTCTCCATGACGGAATGTGCAGTTCGCCACCGATACGGGTCTTGAACTCCTTGTCAAGGTTGTCATTGTCCCACCAGTAATGCTCGCTGTGGTAGTGTCTGTAGTAGAACGACGGGCGGTTGTTCTTCATGAACGAGTGTGCCTTGAGGATGACATCCCTGTCCCATAGCTTGAAGTCGAATTCAAGATTGCCCTCAAGTGAGAATGTACCTATTTCGTCTCCATTTATTGCAGTCTCGCCCTCTATATGGTAACGGAAATGTTTCCAACGGTTGCTTGATATTGAACCGCCCACTGACAGGATGTGTTCGTTGTACTTCTTACGGTATTCCATTCCGCCGGCCGCAATAGTGTCGGGCAGGCTGTAATGGCTGTATCTGTGTTGCACGAATGCTGTTATGTCAGCGAATGCCCATTTGCTGAACCCCTCGCACAAAGAGAGTGAAAGACGGTTCTTCATGTCAAAGAATCTTGTACCGTCGGTGGAGTCATTAGGCAGGAATGTGTCGGCATAGTAGCCTGTAGGCATCCTGTAGTTTATGAATTCGCGCCTGTCGCTTGTAATGTCGGCTGTGTGTGTAATTCTTGCAACCCTTACGAACTCGTTCACAATGCTGTCGGCAGCAGAACTGTCAAGATATTTCGTCTCGCGTTGGAAACCCATGTTGTAGTTGTGGGTGAAGAACAGTGTGTAGACCTCATTGCGGTTCCATGCCTCTTCAAGCTTTACAGGAATGTCAGCGGTCCCGAAATGGCTGTTTGAGCCGTCGGTCTCCTCAGGTCTGGTAATGTAACGGTCATCAGTGATACCTCCGTTCTCGGCCTGCTTCATGTGATAGCGGCTTGCCAACAGATTATAGTTGTAGCGGTCGCTTCTGTAGAACGAGAAGAGTGAGAAGTTCATCTGCGAACTTGCCTGGTTGTCATATCGGCCACGTGCGTACAGATAGTCAAAAAGGAAACCTATGCCGAAGTGTTTGCCGGCATTCGTCGTAAAGTATGCCCTGAAACGGTCATCACCGTCAACCTTGTTGCCCGATGAGTGGTAGGTAAGGTTGGTGTATGGCGATTTCGTATCGGTAAATATGAATTCGTCGGGGCGTGTGAAGAAATAGTCATATGGCTGCATAAAGTCATATGCTGTCTCTGTAGGGCGGTTGAAGAATATCCTTGACATACGCGGAGTTCCCATGTTGCCAAGGAAATTGTATTCGCTGTTCTGTCCCTCGGTCAGGTGCTGGTTCTGGAACCAGTACTGCATGGTGTCGGCATCAATGGGGCATACGACACCCGTCCTGCTGTTGACACGCCATTGATGTATCTCTTTAGGAACGTTTACCTCGGTCTTTGTAGAGTCCTTTGGTGTCTGCTTGAAAGGGCTGAAAACTTCGCCACTGCCTATGCCACTCTTGACACCGTCCTCAAGCTGGTGTTGCTGAATATTCTGTCCAAGCATGACTGATGGCAGGACGAGAAGCAGTATGTATAGTAAATTTCTCTTCATTTGGGCTTGTACGGGTTCAGTTCACGAAACGTAGAATGAACTCAAAAATTTTGATTGCCAAAGTCGTAAAGCCCACATACATGAATGCGGGTCCTTCGCCTATTGTGATTCTTACAATCAACGTCGCTATCACTCCTATGAGGAACAGTACGTTGAGTATATATCTTGCCTTGTCTACGGTTCTCATTACTTCTCAGGTGTCAGTTCTTTCTTCAGTTCATCAACCAGCTGATTCTTCAGGTCAATGGTCTTGCGACGGAACTTGCCCTCAAACTTCTTGAGGCTTCCATCCTTGTCAAAGGCCATCTCATCGGTAATCCAGTTCTCGGCTTTCATGTGTATGCCTCCCTTGTCATCCTCATCGTCGTACCAGTATGTGATGCGCGACATGTTGAACCGGCAACCGCCATCCTCGGCAGTGATTGTCAGGTAATAGTATATTCTTGCACGGCTAAGCACAAGGAATGTGTTCTTGAACACGATGTATTCCTCTGCCTTCAATATTGTTGTATTGGGCTGCTCGCTTTCGTAGCGTTTTGCCGATATTACTGTTGGCTCCACAAAGCGGCGTGTAATCCAACTGTTTACCTTTTCTTCAATTTCGGAAGATGTCATGCCTTCGGCTGCAATGAACTCATCAAAGGCTATCTTGCCGTTCGTTACAGTAACAGCGCCTGTCTGATATTGTGGTTCAACAACCTTGCTCTTTTTCTTGAAAATCTGTGCCGATGCTGTGCCGGTAACCAATATGAGCATTATGAGAAACAGTACTCTTTTCATCTTTTCCTTTTTTTATTTTCAATAAAAATATTTTGTGCGAAGATAATACAAAACTGATAAGAAAACAAGATTGCCAGCCGTCAACTTTCTGTCTCTTGGCCATATGCCGCCGGCTCTTTTGTCTTACAGTCGATGTCATTTCCTCTGCTACCGCTAAATTACCTCTTTTTTGTGACAAATATGCCTGGCATACCTTCTTTTTGTATATCTTAGCACATTGTAAGATTGTATGCCATGAACATAGAACCCGTTGCATATTACCATTCATTGCTCCCCACCAAGTTCGGGGTCCCGAGGCAAAGCGGGCTTGTGCCTGAACTGACGGGGAAGATTGTGTTTGTGCCGGAGTACCGGAATGCCGATGCACTGCGTGGCATTGTGGGTTTTGACTATCTGTGGCTTATATGGGGCTTTTCATTGAATGAGAGAAAGGACGGTGCATCGTGGTCACCGCTTGTGCGCCCGCCATTGCTCGGGGGCAATGAGTATATGGGAGTGTTTGCAACACGTTCGCCATTCCGCCCTAACCCGTTGGGGCTCTCTTCGGTACGATTGCTGGGGGTAGAAGGTGGTGCAGACGGCTTGGTACTGCTTGTGGGAGGCGCCGACCTAGTTGACGGGACTCCGATATATGACATTAAGCCATATGTCGAGTATTCCGACTCGCACCCGGCTGTGCGCAGTGGTTTTGTCGACAGCAACAGATGGCAGAAACTAGATGTGGTATTTCCATATAGACTCCGTAAAATGTTCTGTGACAAGGACTCTGAGGCTTTGCTCAAGGTGCTTGAACTTGACCCGCGTCCACAGTATCATGATGACCCCGAGAGAATCTATGGAATGCCTTTCGGTGGCTATGATGTGCGTTTCAAAGTCTCGACCAAAGGTGTGCTCGAGGTCCTTGACGTTGTTAAACTGTAACAGCGTTTTTATGTTTTTCATTTATTGCAACTCTCTTTCTGTTAGTTGCTGCAATGCTGATTCAATCTCTTCAATGCATGGCAGGTAGCCGGAAAGGCTATTATATATAAGGTGATTTGTAAAGTTGATTTGCAACAGAACGAGTTAAACCCAATTTGCTTGAGATTTATTACGAACGCTTGCAAAATCTCAGAAAGTTTTGGATGTCAGAACCACAGTGAAAATAGATACCTCTTTACACTCAGTCTGACAATTGTGGTAATTCTGCATTGTTATAAAAGTAAGGAGGTTGACTAAAAAGGCTCTTTTGTTGTTACGCTTGCCTCCAAAATCCTTATTTACTTCAAGTAAACTGCGGTTTTAGAGCCTTCGCGAGCCTAAAAATAGCTCTTTTTATTCAAACCTCAACAAATGAGGCCGGATCAAAAATACTTTTGAACCGGCCTCTTGAAGTTATTTATGAGTGATGATTTCTTACATCTCCTCGATTGCAGCCTGAGCAGCAGCAAGACGTGCGATAGGTACACGGAATGGAGAACAAGAAACGTAGTTCAAACCTACTCTGTGGCAGAACTTCACTGACTCAGGCTCACCGCCGTGCTCACCGCAGATACCGCACTTGAGGTCTGGGTTAACGCCACGGCCCTTCTTGGTTGCCATCTCAACGAGCTGGCCAACACCTGTCTGGTCGAGAACCTGGAATGGGTCGTTCTTCAAAATCTTCTTGCGGAGGTAGATTGGCAAGAATGAGTTAACGTCGTCACGAGAGTAACCGAAGGTCATCTGTGTCAAGTCGTTTGTA
>JAZQZM010000076.1:0-40675 GCA_045634085.1 Bacteroidaceae bacterium | reverse complement strand
TAAGCATTCCGCCTATCAACGCTGCGATAACAATCATCTTCTTCATAGTCGTAATTTTTAAATGTTAAACCTGTTGTCTTTTTTGTTTGAGAGTCCCTGTTGTTGAGGTTTTCCTCTCTTGTTCTGTCGCAAAGATATGGGTAGAATAACCCCTGTGCAATGTTTATTCCCTAAGTGTTGAAGGGGAAATCCCTAAACCGCGTAGGGGATATTTCTTATTTATTGTAATTCAATGACTTATTCTTCGGGTTTTGCGATGAGGATTTCGTGAATGTGCGTTTTCTAAAAAAGGCAGGCTGCGTCTGGTCATAAAAAACAATCGAGCTTGTTTTGTTCTGCTCTCGACTTGCACTATCTTTGCATGCAAAGATTCAAAAATGAAGAATATTCAGGAAATAGCCATTGCGGAGTACGATTATCCGTTGCCCGACGAGAGGATTGCCAAATATCCGCTTGCCGCGCGCGATACATCAAAACTCCTGCTTTATAATAAAGGTGTTGTAAGTGAGGACTCTTTCTCCAATCTTCCAAAGTATATACCGCAGGGGGCACTTATGGTGTTCAACAATACCAAGGTGATTCAGGCACGCCTGCGTTTCCGCAAGGAGACCGGTGCTACAATTGAGGTCTTCTGTCTTGAGCCGGAGCAGCCTTGTGACTATCAGCAGATATTCCTTGAAACAAAGGAGTGCGTGTGGCAGTGCCTTGTAGGCAACTCCAACCGTTGGAAGGGTGGTGTGCTGTCTCAGATGGTGACAGTGGGCGGCAAGGATGTCGTGCTGTCGGTTGAACGTGTGGGAGGTCCCGCTGCAGTGAACCATGTGCGTTTCTTCTGGGATGGAGGCTGCTCTTTTGCCGAACTGCTTGAGGCTGCAGGCGAGTTGCCTATACCTCCATACCTTAACCGTGCGACCGAGGAGAGTGATTCGCAGACATACCAGACCGTATATTCAAAGATAAAGGGTTCAGTTGCCGCGCCTACAGCCGGCCTGCATTTTACTCCAGCAGTGCTCGAGGCTCTTACTGCAGTAGGCGTACAGCGCGAGGAGGTTACTCTGCACGTAGGTGCCGGTACATTCAAGCCTGTAAAGAGTGAACTCATTGCCGACCATGAGATGCATGAGGAGTACATTGAGGTACGCAAGGCACTGCTTGAGAAACTTGTTGCTGCGGGTGGTTGTGCGGTGGCTGTGGGTACCACATCGGTGCGTACTCTCGAGAGTCTCTATTTTCTAGGTGAACTTGTTGCTGAGAATCCAGCTGTCACAATGGATGAGCTCCATGTGGGGCAGTGGACTCCTTATAATCGTGAGCATACCCTTAGCACTCTTGAGGCTCTTGAGGCACTGCTGGCATGGATGCTGCGCGGCGGGTATGACCGCCTGCATTCGCACACACAGATAATGATTGCGCCTGGATATACTTTCCGCATAGTAAAGGCCATCGTTACAAATTTCCATCAGCCAAAGAGTACGCTTCTGCTGCTTGTGTCGGCTTTTGTCAAGGGCGAGTGGCGCAAGATATATGACTATGCGCTTGCGCATGGTTTCCGTTTCCTGAGTTATGGTGATAGTTCACTGCTTATTCCATAAAGAATGACTGAAATGGCTCTTTTGTCCAGTCTTTTGACATTTTGATTATTAGAAATTCGCATGATAACAAAAATAGACAATATAACCTATCTGCTCGACAGTGTAAAGAAGTGTGCCACTGTCACCAAAAGCCTGGTTCCGTATTCGGGCGATATCGTTCTCCCCGCATCAGTTGAGGCGGGTGGTGTAGAGTATCTTGTTACCGATATCCTTGATGAGGCTTTCATGGAGTCAGCGGCTTTGCATTCGGTGGTGCTGGGCGAGAATGTCGATTCGGTAGGTATCAGTGCCTTTGAGGGCTGTACCATGCTCGAGTCGGTCACTTTCAACAGCGCCCTTCACATGATTGGCCTGCAGGCCTTCAAGGGATGTTCGGCACTTCGCGAGGTGGTGTTGCCGGCAAACGTGCTTGTCATCGGACGTTCGGCATTTGCCGGGTGCATTGCACTTGAGAGTGTCTATTTGCCCGATAATCTTGTGAATATTGAACCGTCATTGTTCGATGGCTGCAAGTCACTCCGTAGAATCTCGGTGGGCAATATTGTCGATACCATTGGCGAGTATGCTTTCTGCGGCTGTTCGGCGTTGGAAGAGGTTGCGCTTCCACAGGGGATTCTCTCCATTGAGGGCTGGGCGTTCCGCGACTGTACCTCTTTGCGTGCCATCGAGTTGCCTCAAAGCGTGGCTGCTGTGAAGAAGGGCGCTTTCTGGGGCTGCTCTTCGCTTGAGGAGTTTACTCTGCCGCAAGGCGTGAATATGCTCGACCAGGGTGTGCTTGCCAATTGTACATCTCTAAGGAACGTCGTACTGCACGAAGGTGTGTTGAGTATCGGTTATGGTGCCTTCTATAACTGCGCGGCAATTGAATGCATTGTCCTGCCGCCGGCAGTGGTGAATGTTGGCGACCAGGCTTTCCGCAGCTGCAAGGCACTCAAGGAACTGCGCGTGATGTGCGATGCCGCCCCAATGTGCTCGGGCGACATTGCCGATACCGATGTGTATTCCCGCACCCTTCTGCTTGTTCCCGCAGGCAAGGTTGGCGAGTATGGTTTTGCACGTGTGTGGGACCGTTTCGGAAATGTAGAGGAGATTGCCTGATTTTTTTGTTCTTGTCAATCCTTTTCACTATCTTCGCATTTCATAAAATGGCAAAAATATGAAGATAGGTGATAAGGTACGTTTTATATACGAGAGTGGCGGTGGAGTTGTGACCGGTTTCCGCGGCAAGGATGTAGTACTTGTTGAGGATGCCGACGGATTTGAGATTCCGATGAACGTACGCGAATGCGTGGCGGTAGATACCAATGAGTATAACTTCGAGAAGAAGACCGCGGCGCAGAAGGCGAAGGAAGAGGATGTGAATAGACGCAATGCTCCGGCTCCTGCAAAGGCTGTGGTCGAGGATGACGAGCCGTTTGAACCGATAGTCTCGTACCGTCCAGCCGAACGTCCCGAGGGTGAGCGCCTGAATGTGATGCTTGCATTCCTGCCGATGGACGAGAAATCCCTCAGCAACTCGCGTTTCGAGGCTTACATTATCAATGACAGCAATTATATGCTCTATTTCACCTATCTGTCGGCTTCGGGCCGCAGTTGGGCTGTGCGTGCCAATGGTGTGCTTGAACCGAACTCGAAGATGTTCCTTGAAGAGTTCGGCCGCGAGGAACTGAATGACATCGAACGCGTGTGCGTACAACTGTTGCCGTTCAAGGAGAAGAAACCGTTTGCCCTGAAGCCGGCAATGAACATTGAACGTCGCATTGACACAGTCAAGTTCTACAAGCTGCATCTGTTCCGCGAGAATCCTTTCTTTGACGAGGGCGCATTGATATATGAACTTGTCGTTGATGACAAGCCCACAAAGGAGATTTTTACCGATGCCGAGGAAATCCAGAAGATAATACTCGAGAAAAAGAGTGGCGATACCAGGCAGAAACAGGCTTCACGTCCCAAGATGACAAAGGATAGTGATATACTCGAGGTGGACCTGCATATTGAGGAACTTATAGAGACCACAGCCGGAATGAACGCTTTCGACATCCTGAACTATCAGCTTGATGTCGTGCGCAGGACACTTGATGAGAACCTGAAGCACAAGAACAAGAAGATTGTCTTCATTCACGGAAAGGGTGACGGCGTACTGCGCAATGCCATAGGTCAGGAACTGCGCCGCAAATATCCACGTTGCCTCTCGCAGGATGCATCGTTCCAGAAATACGGCTTCGGCGCCACAATGGTGATAATAAAATAACTCTCTTGTGTAAATGGGCGAAAAGATATTCATATCATACAAGAGGGTTGACAAACAGCGCGTTTTTGAGCTGAAGCGTCAGATAGAGGAGAATACCGGCCATAAATGCTGGATAGACATTGATGGCATTGAGAGTGATGCCCAATTTGCCAGTGTGATAATGCGTGCAATCAAGGAATGTAAACTTTTCCTGTTCATGTATTCAAAGGCGCATTCCGAAATAACTGATTATGGGCAGGACTGGACTATACGTGAAATAAATTTTGCCAAGGAGAAACAGAAGCGTATCGTGTTTGTGAATATTGATGGATCTGAACTTTCTGATTTTTTCTTGTTATACGTTGGTTTGAAACAGCGAGTAGACTCACTTGACAGTGGGGCAATGAAACGCTTGTGTAACGATGTTAAAAAATGGCTTGGCGGTAGGCCTGTTATCCCTGCTTCAGATACGGGTAATGCCAATAATAATCCAGTAGAGCAGTCATTGATTCCATATGAAAAAAAAGGTAAATATGGCTTTGTTAATACAGAAGGGATACTTGTTGTCGATTGTATATATGATGGAGTAAAAGACTTCTCTGAAGGTTTGGCACGTGTATGTGTAAATGTATATAATATAAAAGACTGGTTTGTCGGCTCTTTTGGAAAATATGGGTTTATTAATGCAAAAGGTGAAGTTGTAGTGAAATGTGAATATGCTAATGCAGGGGAGTTTTCTGAAGGGTTAGCATACGTGCAAATGAATTTGAGTGATAAATTTGGCTATATCGATAGAACCGGTGATGTTGTTATAGAATTTAAATATGATGCTGCTCAAAATTTTTCTGAAGGTTTGGCTGGTGTAAAACTGGGCGGGAAATTTGGCTATATCAATAGAACAGGGAATATCGTTATAAGATCTAAATATGATAGCGTAGAACCTTTCTCTGAAGGTTTAGCAAAGGTGTCTGTAATAAAGAATAAGCAATCTCCCTTAAAACGTTGGTTTAATGGAGATGATCATAAATATGGTTTTATTGATAAAAACGGGAAACCAGTTATAGAATGTAAATACGATTGGATAGATGACTTCTCTGAAGGTTTGGCTGTAGCAAGTTTGGATGGTAAATGGGGCTATATCGATAGAACAGGGAATATCGTTATAAGATCTAAATATGATAGCATAGAACCTTTCTCTGAAGGTTTGGCTCGTGTTTGTCTAAATGATAAATATGGTTTCATAGATAAGACTGGTCGCGAAGTTATTTCTTGTAAATATGATTACGCAGATGACTTTTCTCAAGGCGAGGCATCGGTGATACTTGATGATAAATGTGGTTTTATAGATAAGTATGGAAACTTTTCTGAAGAAGATTGGGATAACTGATAATAAAATAAAAACAGCAATAATATGAGTGATTTTAAGGAAAAGATGCTTGAACGTTTTCTCAAGTATGTGACATTTGATACTGAGTCGTGTGACGATGCTACAACTGTTCCCACAACTGAAGGACAGTTCGTGTTTGCACGTTATCTTGAGCAGCAGCTCAAGGAGATGGGCCTGGAAGAGGTTGTGCTAGATGATAAAGGCTACCTCTATGCCACATTGCCGGCAAATACCGACAAGGAACTGCCCGTAATAGGTTTCATTGCGCACCTTGATACAAGCCCCGATATGAGTGGTAAGGATGTGAAACCAAACGTAATCAAATACAACGGTGGCAACATCGTGCTCTCGGCAAAGGATGATATTGTTCTCAGCGTTACCGATTTCCCCGAGGTGCAGAACTATGCCGGCCATGAGCTTGTGGTTACCGATGGACACACTCTTTTGGGAGCCGATGACAAGGCCGGTATTGCCGAGATTGTGACAGCTATTGCCTATCTGCAAGCTCACCCTGAGATTGAGCATGGTAAGATACGTATTGCATTCAACCCCGATGAGGAGATCGGGCGTGGTGCTCACAACTTCAACGTGCCCCTTTTCGGTTGCGAGTGGGCGTATACCGTAGACGGCAGCACCGAGGGCGAGCTCGAGTTCGAGAACTTCAATGCCGGCAGTGCACTCTTTACAATCCAGGGACGCAACGTGCATCCTGGTTATGCAAAGGGCAAGATGCTCAATGCGCTGCGTGTGGCTACCGAGATTGTATCTACAATACCTGCTTTCGAGTCACCTGAGCATACTGAGGGCTATCAGGGATTCTATCACCTTATGGGTATCAACGGCGGTGTCGACCATGCCGAGGTTTCATATATTATCCGTGACCATAATGCCGAAATCTTTGCCAAGCGAATGGATTTCATGCGCACAGTCGAGAAGGGCATGTGTGAGAAGTATGGCAATTCTGTTGTCTCACTTGAACTCAAGGAACAGTATCGCAATATGCGCGAGCAGGTTGAACCTAAAATGCACATCATTGAACTTGCCAAAGCTGCTATGCAGCAGGCCGGCGTAGTGCCCAATGTAAAGCCTATCCGTGGCGGAACCGACGGCGCCCAGCTCTCTTTCATGGGGCTTCCTTGTCCAAACCTCTTTGCCGGCGGCGTGAACTTCCACAGCCGTTACGAATTCGTTTCAGTTCAGGTTATGGAGAAGGCTGTAATGACTATTGTGAATATTGCAGCGGGAGTAAAGGACCTGTCTAAATGAAATATGTATAATAAAGCAGAACATCCCGAGCCATGGCTCGGGATGTTCTGCTTTATTATACATTGATGTCTATCAGTCAAGTGTGTGGAGTATCTCTTCAATCACATGTGGAAAGTGCTCATACTCCAACGCGTGTACCTTGGTTGCAACATCGTCGGGTGTGTCGGTTGGCAATACAGGGCACTTTGCCTGGAAGAATGTGGTACCCTTGTCATACTGCTCGTCGATGAGGTGTATTGTGATGCCACTCTCGGTATCGCCGCACTCCACTACGGCCTTGTGTACGCGGTCGCCGTACATGCCTTTGCCGCCATGCTTCGGGAGTAGAGCAGGGTGGATGTTTACAATTCTGCCGGGGTATGCCTGGATGAGCTTGGCCGGTACAAGTAGCAGGAATCCTGCAAGCACCACGAAGTCAATGTCGCGATCCTTGAGCATTGCAATGATGCTGTCGGCCTCCATGAACTGCGCCTTTGTTACTACTGCGCACTCTATTCCGAGTCTTTTTGCACGTTCAATTACATAAGCCTCGGGGTTGTTGGCGATGATGAAAGAGACTTCGGCATAGTCTGAACCCTTGAAATAGTTGGCAATGTTCTCGGCGTTTGAGCCGCTGCCTGACGCAAGAATGGCAATTTTCTTCACTTTATTGTCGTTTTGTGGTTATGAAACATTGACAAGACGGCGTATTACTGACTCGCCGTATGTCTTTGAAATTGGTATCTCCTTTATCTGTGGCATTCCTAACTCAAGGAATATATTCTCTTTCTCGCGGCGCATGACCTTCACCAGGTCAAGGTTTACCATGTACGAACGGTGGCAGCGTACGATGTTGGTGTCGGCAAGCTGCTCACATATGTCCTTCATGGTTATGCGCATCAGTTTCTTCTTCAGAGTCTCTCCCTTGAGGTACCAGATGCATATGTAGTTGTCGGCCGACTCTATGTAGAGCAGGCTCTCCTTGGCAACAGAGAGCTGCAGAACTCCGCGTGAGTCGCGTATCGAAATAAGGTTGTTCGACTTGAATCCTATGTTCTCTCCCATGAGTTCCCTTAGCTTTATGTTCTTGTTCTGGTACGAGAAGAACAGGAGACACAGTATGTAGGGGATGAAAAGGATACATGCCGTGTTCTTGATTGCGTTGACATATATCTCCATGGGGTCACTTGTGGTGAGGTTCAGCCTGCTTCCCACAATGAGTGCAAGGAGTGTGAACGCGCCCGAAAGCAATAGCAGTTCAATGAATACCCACCCGATGTATTTGAGTACGGTTATGCCATGGCTGGGCTTGCGCGAGTAGTGGTACATTATGAGCCTGCTTATTGCGACCACAGTCATGCCAATGCTGACGAGTACTGTAGACCAAAGGAAATATGCAGTGGTGGTAATCTTGTTGTATGCAATCCATTGCTCTGAACCGAACGGCTTGAACACGTTTATGAAGGCGACCGCAAATATTGACACAAAGAGAACCATTATTATCTGGCTCCTCTTTTCGAGTATGTATTTGGGCACCTTCTGGAACAGGGCTGCTGTGTATTCTATCATATTCGTAAACGGGTTTGTAGTTGCGCGTCGGTCTTTCTTGCGGCAGAGTACGCAACTTATGTGCAAAGTTACTCAAAAAAATCAACTTCTTGCAGATAGTATTGTAATTATATGATATTATTGAAATAATATAGATGCTCATGTCTGTTTTTAAAAAATTATCTCTAATTTTGCGATAGATAGCAAAAGACTGTCCATGTGTCTTTGCGCGGGGAACCAACCGGCATTGCAATGTGTCGCCGGATGCAGCTGAGCAGGGAAGTGGACAAGAATTGTAGAACTTGCAGTTGCAACAATAACAGAACATATGCCGGTAATAGATTACAGGAATGTACATATTCACATTGACTCGAACATAATTCTCGAGAACGTCACCTTTACCATAAATGAAGGTGAGTTCGCGTATATTGTAGGTGCGGTAGGCTCGGGCAAATCAACATTGATAAAGACCATATATGGCGAGGTTGAGATAAGCAGTGGAACGGCAACTGTCTTTGATGAATATGATATGCTCAATATTAAGAGCAGTCATTTGCAGATGCTGCGCAAGAGACTGGGCATTGTGTTCCAGGACTTTAAACTGCTCACAGACCGTAGCGTGAACGAGAATCTCGACTTTGTGCTGCGTTGTACCGGTTGGAAGAACAAGGCCGACAGGGATATACGCATAAGGGAAGTGCTTGAACTTGTGGGCTTGCCCCAGAAGGGCTACAAGCGCCCGCATGAACTCTCGGGTGGCGAACAGCAGCGCATTGCAATAGCCCGCGCCATACTCAATAGACCGGCTCTGCTGCTTGCCGATGAACCTACCGGCAATCTTGACCAGGATACCGGCGATTATATTATGAACCTGTTGCACTGTATCAGCAGAACCGAGAAGATGGCTGTGATAATGATTACCCACAACGAACAGTGGCTCAAGGCATATCCCGGAACTGTATACAGGTGCGAGAAACAGAAACTTGTGAAAAAGAACATTTCCGCAGACGCACAGTCATCTGTTGCAGAACCGGAGAGCATGGAATGATTGGAAAAACAAAAAATATATAGAAATATGAAAGTATTGAAATTTGGCGGTACATCAGTCGGTTCGGCTGAACGCATGCAAAACGTGGTAAAGCTCATTTCGGACGGTGAGTCAAAGATTGTTGTCCTCTCGGCAATGTCGGGTACTACAAACTCACTCATTGAGTTTACCAACTATTTGAGAAACGGTAATCCTAACGGTGCCTGCGAACACTCTACCGTGCTCCATACAAAGTATATGCAGACAATCAAGGAACTCTACAAGAGTGAGGAGTATGCAGCTGCTGCAACTGAGAAAATCAACAGCGTCTTCTCGCATCTGCGTAACCTCGCTTTCAAGCCGTTGACCGATGAACTTGAGAAGGAGATTGTAGCTCAGGGTGAAATCATGTCTACAAATATGGTGACATTCTACATGAAGGAGCTTGGTCTTGACGTTGAGTTGCTCAATGCGCTTGACTTCATGCGTCTAGCAGTGAATGGTGAACCCGATCTCGGTTATATCCGTGAGCATCTTCTCCCACTTGTCGACCTCGAGAAGCAGGGCAAGATATACATCACTCAGGGCTTCATCTGTATGAACCACGAGGGCAGCTACGACAACCTGCAGCGTGGTGGCAGCGACTACACAGCAACACTCATCGGTTCGGCAGTGAATGCCGAGGAGGTTCAGATATGGACTGATATTGACGGTGTACACAACAACGACCCACGTATTGTTGAGAATACCACTCCGGTGCGTAACCTCCACTTCGAGGAGAGTGCCGAGCTCGCATACTTCGGTGCGAAGATCCTGCACCCTACATGTATCCTTCCTGCAAAGCTCACTGGTACTCCTGTGCGCCTGCTCAATACCATGGATCCTACAGCTGAGGGTACACGCATTGACAACAACCTAACATGTCCCGGCGAAATCAAGGCCATTGCAGCAAAGGACAACATCACTGCTATCAAGATAAAGAGTGGCCGCATGTTGCTTGCTTACGGTTTCCTGCGTAAGGTGTTCGAGATTTTTGAGGCTCACAAGACATCTATTGACATGGTATGTACATCAGAGGTAGGTGTGTCAGTATCTATTGACGACGACAAGAGACTCGACGACATTGTTGCCGAACTGCAGAAGATAGGTACCATCACTGTTGACCGCAACATGTGTATCGTGTGCGTTGTAGGTGACCTCAACTGGGAGAACGTAGGCTTCGAGGCCCGTGCAATGGAGGCGATGAAGGATATCCCTGTGCGCATGGTTTCTTACGGCGGAAGCAACTACAACATCTCGTTCCTTGTACGCGAAGAGGATAAGGTAAGGGCACTGCGTTCTTTGAGTGCCACAATCTTTGATTCAAAAAAGTGATAAGGCGATGAAGATGCAGTTTCCTGTTGAGGCCTTTGCCTCTATCGAGACTCCATTCTACTATTACGATGTAGAACTGCTGCAGGCGACACTCGACACTGTAAAGCGTGAGGCTGCAAAGTACGAGGGTTTTCATGTGCATTATGCGGTAAAGGCGAACTTCAACCCCCGCCTTCTTGAGATTGTGAACAAGGCCGGCATTGGTGCCGACTGCGTCAGCGGAGGCGAGGTGAGTGCCGCACTCAATGCCGGTATACCGGCCGAGAAGGTAGTATTTGCCGGTGTAGGAAAGACCGACAAGGAGATAGCCCTTTCACTTGATGCCGGTATCTTCTGTTTCAATGTGGAGTCTGTGCCCGAGATTGAGGCGATTGAGAGGCTGGCTGCCGAACGTGGTGTAGTGGCGCAGATAGCTGTACGTGTAAACCCCAACGTGGGAGCGCACACGCATGCGAACATCACCACAGGTCTTGCCGAGAACAAGTTCGGAGTCAACTATGAGCAGCTAGACAGTGTCATTGACGTCATTGAGACAATGCCGCACCTGCGTCTCATAGGTCTTCACTTCCACATTGGTTCACAACTGCTGGTGATGGACGATTTCATAGCACTCTGCTGCCGTATCAACGAACTGCAGGAGTTGCTAATGGATACACGTGGCATGGTGCTCCCGCACATCAATGTGGGCGGCGGTCTTGGTATACGTTACGATTTTCCCGACAAGTATCCCATCCCCGATTTTGAGTCATACTTTGCAACATACGCCAATAACCTTAAGCTGCACCCGGGCCAGCAGGTACATTTTGAGCTTGGCCGCAGTCTTGTGGCGCAGTGCGGAGCACTCATTACCCGTGCTACATACATAAAGGAGGGTACATGCAAGAAGTTCGTGATTGTGGATGCCGGCATGAATGACCTGGTGCGTCCTGCACTCTACGATGCCTATCACCGCATAGAGAATCTTGTATCGACAAAGGCCGATGAGGTGTATGATGTCGTAGGCCCTGTGTGCGAGTCGTCCGACGTCTTCTGCAAGGACCGACGCATCCCTGAAACCAAACGTGGCGATATTCTTGCAATACGTTCTGCTGGTGCATACGGCGAGGCTATGGCTTTCGGATATAACTGCCGTCAGCTTCCCAAGGCAGTATTGTCTACAGATCTTTAATATCCAATCCATATTATGCAGTGAGGATAGCCTAAAACTATTATCCTCACTGCTTTTTTATCAATGCTACAATGATATATCTCAGAAGTTTTGAAATACCCAAAGACAGTTGGGTCGATGAATATTTCAACAGGTCGGGTTGGGGTGCAGAAGATTTGCCCGACGACATGCCTATGGTGAGCCAGAATACCCATTTGAATACATGGTATCCCTGGAACACCTTCTATCTTCGTGGCCTGCATAATTTCGATTTCGAGGATATAACAATACTCTATGGCGGCAATGGTTCGGGCAAGACAACTTTGTTGAACGTCATTGCACAGCATCTTCGCCTTAACAGGCTCACACGATACAACAGAAGCACCTGTTTCGATGACTATGTAAGTGTGTGTCGCTACAGTGCCGAAGATCTTGAGGCCATGCAATGCATACAGCGCGGCAAGATTCTTGTAAGTGATGATGTCTTTGATGCAATGCTCAGGAAAAGGGAGAAGAACGAGTATATCGATCAGCGTCGCGAAGAACTTGCTACCGAACACTATCAAAGGCGTAACTCGTCCTATCCACGCCATAATCTCACCGACCCGCATGTGTACGAGGAGTTCAAGCGTACAATTGCCGCAAAGCGTACAAGTTGTTCCGGCTTCATAAAGGCCAATCTGCAACGTAACATTCAGGAGCAGTCCAATGGAGAGACTGCATTCAACTTCTTTGTAGAGTCAATTCCTGAGAATGCACTTGTGCTGCTTGACGAGCCCGAGAACAGCCTCTCGGCGAAGTGGCAGCTGGAACTGGTCAAGTATATCACGGGCGCAATGAGGGCATTCCATTGTCAGTTCATCATTGCCACGCACTCACCGTTCCTGTTGTCAATTCCCGGTGCAAAGATATATGACCTTGACTCTTATCCGATAAAGCCGGAACGTTGGTACAATCTTGAGAATGTGCGGTGCTATTATGAACTCTTCAAGGAGAACCGGCATCTGTTTGAGGAGGAGTGATTATTCAAACTTGATTGCCTTTGTAGGTTCAATCTTCGAGATAATCATCGATGGCAATACGAGTGTCGATACCGACACGGCAAACATTACTATGTTCACAGGTACAAGCAGCCATGTGAACTCAATGGGTACGCGGTCCATGTAGTACATGTCGGGGTCAATGGCCACTATCCTGAACTGCTGCTGCAGAATGCATAGCGAGAGACCTATGACATTGCCTATTACAAGTCCCTTGCCTATAATGAAGCTGGCATAGTAGATGAATATCTTTCTTATTGAGACATTCTTTGCGCCTATTGCCTTGAGGATACCGATGAGATTGCTCTTCTCGAGGATTATTATCAGCAGCCCCGATACCATGGTGAATGCGGCTATTGCAATTACCAGTACAAGTATGAGCCACACGGTCTGGTCCAGCACGCTGAGCCATGCGAATATTGCGGGGTTCAACTGTTCTATCGTTGCAACAGCAATCTTTCCACCGTTAACGGGCGAAGCCTCCTTCGCAATCCGTGTTACGTGCTCTACTATGCTTCCCATCTGCGCGTAGTCATCAACGGTAATCTCTATGCCCGACGCCTCATTCTGCTCCCAGTCATTGATGCTGCGCGCGGTGCATATGTCGGTAAAGGCCATCATTGCGTCATATTCACTAAGATGGGTGTTATATATGGCTGCAACGGTTAGTTTGCGTGCCTTGATGCCCTTGTCAAGGAAACAGATGTTGATTCTGTCGCCGAGGCCTGCGCCGGTCCTGTCGGCAAGAATGGAGGAGATTACGATGCTGCCCGATGCAGCAGTGTCACTGAACTCGGGCATTGCCCCCTCTACGATGTGCGATTCAATGAATGAACGGTCATAACCGCTTCCAATGCCTTTGATTGCTACTCCCTCGTACTCCTTGTCGGCAACGATGATTCCGGTCTTGTGTACATACTGCTGCACTGTGGCTACCCCCTCAGTCGCCTTTAGACTTGCAATGAGTTCTTCGTCGGCAGCCAACGGCGCAGTGCCCATGCCTGCATTGCTGTAGCCTATCAGCTGTATGTGTCCGCCGAAGCCGAATATCTTCTCACGAATCTGCTGCTTGAAACCTACCATTATGCATATCGATGCAATCATTATCACAGCACCTATCGAGACACCCCATTGTGCTATTGCAACAGCCGGGCGTGATATGCGATGCGCACCCTTGCGCGTGCCATAAAGTCTTTGTGCTATGAAAAATTCCAGGTTCATCCTTGTTCTTGTGTGGGTGTTTCCTAATGTAAAATAATGTGGTCTGGTCTGTTATGTTGCCGCTTGAAGTGTCCGGCAGTCATATTCTGCAAAATTATATCTTAGTTTTTGGAATTGCAAATAATAGCCATTATCTTCGTATATCGGTATTTATATAAAAATAATGCTATGAAACTAAGAAACCTTTTTATGATGTTTGCCATATCGGCGCCGTTGCTTATGTCATGTGACCGTCCTAAGGCTGAACTCGAGTTCTATGAGACCTGCAGCTATGAGGAGATAAATGACAGAATCTATAAACCGTTGCAGGATTTGAACAAGGAATTGAGGAGTGAGGGTAAAGCTCCGCTGAACAGCCTTTCGTATATGAATACTGCATCACTGGTCGGCTATTCACATCCCGACGATACAGCTGCGATAAATGGTCTCATAGAATTGGCATATTCCAAAGGTATCCTCAACAGGGACGAGGTGCTGTTTATGTGGCTCCATAATAATGAACTTCCGGAACTGTATGCTCTAAAGCCTGCTGTAGCAATGGAAGGCGATATACTAAAAAAAGCAGAGGCTACGCATGGCTTCAGCGGCAACCCGAGCATATATGTCACGTTCACATCCGATGCGGCCAAGGCTTTCGCCGATTTGAGTGAGAAGAATATCGGTCAAGGTATTGCCGTAGTAATAAACGGCCGTTTGCTTAGCGTTCCGTTTGTCATGTGCCGCATTGATGGTGGCAAAGTTGAGATATCCGGTAATTTTACCGAAGAAGAGGCTGAGCAGTTTGCCGAAGCACTTTCTCCCGGATGGAGAAGCTTCTTGCCTTTCTGATAAATTGTAAGACTATAACCTGTTTAAATATATTGTTATGAAACTGAAGAATATCCTATCCCTCCTTGTATTGCTTGCATTTGTACTTGTTTCGTGCGGCAAAACCGTCAATGGTGAAGCAACAGCGCAGAATGGAACTTCTCGAGAGAACTCAAAGCCTGTGGTATATATGACCAAGGAGATAACTCCCGAGGCTCTGGTAAGAATTTATGAAGCTCTTGGTGTTGTGCCAAGTGGCAAGGTTGCAGTGAAAATTTCCACAGGAGAGCCCGGTGGCAGGAATTTCCTGCAGCCGTCGCTTATCAAGAATCTTGTAAACAAGGTTAACGGTACCATTGTGGAGTGTAACACTGCATACAAGGGACCACGTTTTGAGACCGAGAGTCACATGAAAGTGTTCGAGGAGCATGGCTTCACAGCCATTGCTCCCGTTGACCTGCTCGATGGCTATGGCGAGGTGAGGATTCCTGTAAAGGATACGACCTACATTAAGTACAACATTGTGGGCGAGAACATGCTCAACTACGACTGGATGGTAAACCTTGCGCATTTCAAGGGTCACGCGATGGGTGGTTTCGGCGGTGTCCTTAAGAACCAGTCAATAGGTGTCGCATCGGCAAACGGCAAGGCATATATACACTCTGCCGGAGTGACAGCCGACAAGGAGGTTATATGGAAACATACGGCCGAGCAGGACAAGTTCATCGAGTGCATGGCTGCAGCCGCGCAGTCGGTCCACGACTATTTCGAGGGTCGTGTCATCTACATCAACGTCATGAACAACCTGTCGGTCGACTGCGACTGTGACGCAACCCCCGAGGACCCAAGGATGTCTGATGTCGGTATCCTTGCATCAATGGACCCGGTTGCACTCGACCAGGCATGTGTTGACCTTGTGTTCAACTATCCTTCTACCAATGACGACGATGCTGCTCCACTCATTGAACGCATCAACTCACGCCATGGTGTGCACATCCTTGAGCATGCTGCAAAGATTGGCCTTGGTTCAAGAGAGTACGAACTGCGCAGTATCGACAAATGATGCGCAGGATTCTTTTAATGTCAATGCTCCTTGCTGCCGTGCTTACTGCATCGGCGCAGGAGCATTGCGCTTTCCGTGAACGCGTGGTAGTGGCTGTGGAACGCATGCTTGCCTACTATCCGCAATCGACCCTGCAGGATATCTACAAGAGTTTCTTTCAGGACCGTTTTGGCCCGGGACACATTGTTCCCGACAGCGCAAAGGCTTCGGAGTATCTGCGTCGCGAACTCTCTGCGGTTGAGGATACATGTGTCATAGTGTATGAGCCAACGGGCGACCGGGGCAACTACTATCGAGTGGCACTTGCTGCAATAAAAAGCGGCAGGGTACCTTTTGATGTATATTTGAACGCCTTCCTGCGTAGCGTGCGCGAGGTGAAGGCTGTCGATATGGAGCAATGGACTGTGGAATGGCAGCAGATTGAAGAGATAATAAGGAACATGGACCTTGCGTTGCCAGGGTATGATGCCGATGCCGGTGCCATTGCCGCGATGCTTGCCAAGGGACATTATGCCGTGCACCACAGCAGACGGTATAACGAGAATTATGCTCCGCATTACCGCATAATTGCAAAGGAAATTTTTGAGGCAGAGATACTGCCGTTGCTAGAATGATTATGGGAAATAGCAATATCAGGATACGCGAGGCGGTTGCTGCCGATGCACCGTTTGTGGCATTGGTTGTGCTTATGGCTCTGCATTACGATGAGTCGCATCCTCTTTATGGAATATTCAAGGAACTTGCTGCACGCACCGATGCGCAGTACAGTTATTGCAATGCTCTCATTGCCGAGGTTGACGGTGAAGTGGCCGGTGCCATTGTGGGGTATGACGGTGCGCGTCTCTATGAGTTGCGCGAGCCTCTGCTTGTACTTGTGAGGAATCATCAGGGACGCGAACTCGACATTGAAGACGAGACTTCGGCAGGTGAGTTCTATATTGATTCGCTTGCTGTGCTGCCACGTTTCCGCAGATGCGGGGTAGGGCGCAGTCTGCTCACTGCAGCAGCCGAACGTGCATTTGCCGCCGGTCACGAAAGGGTGGGGCTGATTGTGGATTTTGACAATCCGCGTGCCGAGGCTCTTTACACTTCAATTGGTTTCAAGCGTGTGAACTCCACAACATTCCTCGGACATGATATGTGGCACATGCAGATAGTGAAAGCTGAAAGCTTCGACAACATCAACAGCAAATAGTCACGCGTAGCGCCGCGTCAGTGGTGCCGCTAAAAACGGTTTCTAATTAAAAAACGTCAATGATAGAACATCTTCTGCAGCCTCTTGTGTGTGGCCGTTTTAGGAACGATGCACGATACCGCGACGGGCATCTGCGCGTGGTGAATGCCTTGCCACAGCGCAAGGTGATGGGGCTGCATACCCCCGACATGAAACTGCTTGCCAAAGAACTTCACCGCAACGGCGGCGAGGTTGTGCTGCCCGGCGGCATGCGCCGGCATTGCAGTTGCGGGGCTGCTATTATAAGCAACTTTGAACTTGTACCGCCTGAGAACCTGTGCCATGAGGAGGTGATGATATGGGGCTTTCTCATCAATATTGAGAAATGTGACGTCTCCTCGCGTCTTGCCATGCTGGAACGCTTTGTCCCGGTAATGGACAACTGGGCGGTATGCGATGCATTCTGCGCCAATGCAAAGTGGATGTCGCGCATTGACAAGGCGCTTCTTTGGGATTCCCTGCAGCCATGGTTCTCGTCGCACCGCGAGTTCGAGGTACGCTTCGCTGTTGTGGCTTCAATGTGCTCTCTGCTTTGCGACGGGTGGATAGATAAACTCTTTAAACGGATTGACGCCATTGATTTCGATGTCATCACCTCTTTGTACCGTACAAGAAAAGGCAAGCCCCAGACGGCACAGGAGGGCACCGTTCAGGGTGCCTCTCCTTACTATGTGCGCATGGCGGTTGCCTGGCTGCTTGCAACGGCGCTTGCCAAGTATCCTGTACTGACACGTTCGTTTGTGCGTGAATCACACTTGCCTAAGGATGTCATTGCGCTGTATGTGCGCAAGGCGCGCGAGTCATTCCGCACCCGCAGTGTCGAGGCGCTTTAGCCTTTATATACCGAAACAGCAGCTTATGTATCCGTAGTAGCGGTTCTCCATTCCGTCGGCCTTTGGAATGGACATCCTGAAGTTTGGTGCAATCTTCACATACTCTCCAAGTTTGAACTGTGCTCCTGCGATTATTGCAACCTCATCGTTCTTCTCGTTCCAGTCGTCACTCGACATCAGGCCGTCGGTGCGGGCATATATGTCGAGCCAACGGTTTAGTGTTCCCGTTGCGTAGAGTGAGAAACCGTACAGGTTCTTGCCGTCCATGCGGTTGCTGTTGCGCATTATGTTGTATTCGAGTGCCAGTGAGAAATAGCGGTGTCTGTAACCTGCGAACATGGCGTAGTTGATGATGTCCTTTGCATCGCCTGTTCCTTCGTTGAGGCTCGCATAGAGCCTGAATGACATTCCATTGAATGGCGTGATGGTTGTGCCGACGCCGTAAAGCAGCCCATCGTTTACCTGTACCTGTTTGAATCCTTCACCGTTGGCAATGATGATGTCCGCCTCAATCCATTTTGTGAACCGGTACGATGCCGAGAGGCCGAGGTCGGCGCTGCTGCCGAACTTGTACTGGTCCTGGAACGACTTGTAGACATAGCGGTAGCCCCAGAACTTCTCCTGATAGCTGAACTGTGTGGTTCCGATGAGTCCGCCGCTGAGTGTCAAGGCGTCGTGCTGCCAGCTTACAAGTGCGTTCTTGACATAGGCGATACGCTGGTAGTCGTCGACCTGTTTCGACTGCCCGATGTCCAATACTCCCTTTATTGTAACTTCTCTGCTTAGCTTGTACTCATATCCCACATAGCTGCGGTCGAGGTCAAAGCCGCGGTCGTCGTTTACCGCGCCGAATCCGCTGTGGAAATTCGTGTATATCTGCAGAATGGCCTTGCCACGTTGTGTGTGCCCTTTCTCCTGTGCCTTGGCATCCGTGCCGGCAATGAGCAGCAGAATTGCTGCAATGGTGTAGATTCTTTTCATGATGTACTCTTTAGTGAATTGTTGTGCAAAGTTCCTTTTTTGCTGTTACATGATGTTTACTTATATGTTACATTAGTGTGACAGTATCAACAATCATAAGGGTAAAAGGTTCTAGCTCTTTTGTGAGCAATGTTAGGGTGATGAATGGGAAAAGAAACGCTTGAATACTCTGTCGATCCTCTACTTATGTTTGTAAACAAAAAAACCGCCGTCACTTCAACTTGTGACGGCGGGGATCCTTGAAGGGTACATCTCTACGTTTTATGGATATCCTTATTCTTCAAAGAAGTGCAGCATGTTGTACCACTGCATCTTCTTCTTTGCCTGTTCGTTGCCGCCCTGTTCGGCAAGGCGGTACCATTGGGCTGCATACGGCTCATTCTTCTTTACTGCGTGTCCTTTCTCATAGTAGTGGCCTACACGTTCCATTGCATCGCTATGTCCCTGATTGGCTGCATCGAGATACCACTTGAAGGCTCTTTTACGGCTCTTCTTCACATATCTGCCGTTCTCGTAACATTGTCCCAGTCTGTACTGCGCTTCGGGGTGCTTCTTTCCGGCTGCACGCATGAGATACTCTATTGCCGGGCGTTTGCGTAGCTGACGCTTGCTGTATCCGGCAACGGAATCCTCTTTCGCCATTATTGTTGCAATGGCAAACAGTGATGTAGGCTCGTCCTGCTCGGAAGCCTTGCCGTACCACTCGCGTCCTTTTATGCTATCCTGCTCAACACCGGTTCCATTCATGTACATGTATCCCAGAATTGCTTGGGAGATTGCCGAACCGTTGAGTGCCGACATGGTGTAGTAGTGCAGTGCCAATGAGTCGTTTTTAGCCGTTCCGATGCCACGCATGTAGCAGCTTGCCAGGTTGTGCAGTGCCTTCTCCTCGCCCAGGTTTGCAGCCTTGCGGAAACTCCGGAATGCCTCAATGCTGTCTTTCTCCACGCCCTCTCCTCTCAGGTAGCACACTGCGGTGTTGTATATGGCAGGAGCATAGCCCAGTGCGGCAGCCTCGTTGAAAAGTTCAAAGGCTTTCTCATACTCGCGCTGAATGTATTGTGTGCGTCCGTCCTCAGTGAGCCTGAAACAGTGTGCAAGCAGTTCGGGGGTGTGTATGCCTATGATCGGTGTCACCTTGTGTATCCTTATGTCGGCAAGTGCCTCCTCTTCGGCCTCGCGGGTGGTCATGTTGCCGTTGTTGGCATAGAATGTTCCGCCGGCGTAACCCTCAATGTCAACGGCAATTCTCTTTGCCTGCTTGCTGTTGTACAGTTCAACCTCGATTCTGCCGTCATCGGTAGCAGTGACGTCGGGAGCCCACAGTAGTGTGCGGCGGTAGTCGCCAATGGTGCTGTCGGGGCGCATGGTGCTGTAGTCCGGTGCATAGAACTCCTTGCTCTGGGTGTAGCCGTATACCATTGTGTAGCGTGCCGTGCTGTAGTGCGAGAGTATGGGCACGATGCCTTTTTTCGCCTCCTCTTCCCTGTTGGGTATGAAACATGCCACATAGTTGGGTATGCTGTTGTTGTGCATACGGTACAGTCCACCTTCCATGTAGTTCTGGTACTGTATCGCATCGGGGGCATCCTCAACGTCGCCGTTCCTTGGTTCGATTCCGGCCTGGTTGGTGAAAGAACTGTAGAAGTTTCCGTAGTGGAAATTACCTTTGCTCTTCGCCTGGGTGTTGCTTATGCCAATAGTATATTGCCAAAGTTCGTGTTTCTTGCGTGTGTTCTCATCGGAACGTATGACAATCTCCTTGAAATTGGTCATCTCCATAGGTTTTATTCCACGCAGGTACTCATGGTCGGCAACAGGGACAGAAGCCGATGAGTATTCGCCGTCGACGACAATGCTCTGTATCCAGTAGCACCAATTGAAGTTATGGCGCCAGAATGCACTGCGCAGTATGTCGTATGCAGTCAGCGTCTGGTTGAACGCCGGGTCATTGATTTTTCCTGGCATAATGCTTGAAATACGTACATGCCTGCCGTCATCATACCAAGCGTCACTGCCCGTCATGTTGTTGCCCATGACATACCGGTCAAAGGACGAGAGTCCCGGATTGGTGTCAAAGGCCGAAGGAGAACTCCAGTGTGGCTCTGATGCTCTCATGTCGTATGTCATGTTGCCCAGTATTGTCTTCCTGTCAAGATATGTCACGTCCTGTGCATACTCCCATTCGTCAAGGAAGTCGAGCCTCATCTCGCTGCGCGGTGGGCGGTAGAATGCTTCCTTCTTCCTCTTGGAGATGACCTCTACGTTGGAGAGCAGGTACTCGAACGGGTTTATCTTTACCGTCTCCTCGTTATGCACCTTCAGTACCTCGGCTTCCATTGCGGGGCCTACATTCCTCTCCCAATAGTGGTACAGGCGCATCTCGGGTGAGAAGTAACGGTCGAGAACAAAGGCGTATATGCTGTCATTGGGGTTGGTGTATGTCTGCAGGGTGGGTACCAGCATGGCAACACGCTTGCCCGTGAAGTCGCTTGTCTGTATGCGGAACTCGCCGTTGGCGTCGGTCGTGAAATCGTACTTGGTGAGAATGCTGTCCCTATAGGTTATGCCGAAATTGACCTTTGTATTTGGGATGTCGCTGACAATCATCTTGTCAAGGAAACCTATTCTGCGGTCGGGTACCTTCTTTATAAACCGTCCTTTTATTATGATTCCCTTTTCTATCGGCTGCTCAAGTCGGGACACCCTGCGGCTGAGTTTGCTCCAGTCGTATGATGTCCAGCCATGGGTGAGCATGATGAGGTCGAGCTCGGCTGCACGGTTGGCATTGGCCGTATCAAAGTAACGTGCGGCATTGGGGATATATCCCTTCACTTCGCTGCCGAGCAGCATGTAGCTGTATATGTTATATGAATATGATGTCTCCTGACGGTAGTCGGCATCGCTTACCGATAGTGAAAAGCTTCCGTTCTCTATCGGCTTGCCGTCCTCGCGCGCAATGCTCAGCTTTATCTTTTCGTATGGCCTTACATTCAGGCTGTCGATACTGCGTCCGTTGCCCAGCACTGCAAGGCGCGCACTCTCATGGTCGCCGCCGAGTGCATTGTCGTGTGTCACAAAGAACATTCTCTCGGCAAGCGGTATGCTGTCTCCAATGAAAAGCACTATACGGTTCACACCCTCCTTGAGGTTGTTCTTGTCAACGGCGAAGGTCATCTCCCTTTCGTCTGACATATACCGTTCATAGAACATCGTCTTGCCACGGTGCAGTACGGCACAGCCCATTCCGGTGTTGTGCATGAGGTTGTTCTTGACGTTGATTGTGATGTTCCCGGCTGTTTCGCCTACACGTATGACTGCGCCTTCATCCTCAACATCGGGCAGGCCGAACTTTCTCTTTTTCTTTCCGTCCTTCATTACAGCCGTGTACTTTACATCGGCCTGCGGGGTGAAGGTGAATGTTCCCATTCCCATATGCTCCGGTGTGGCGGTAAGCAGTTCTTCGCCATCGGCAAGTATTGTTATGCTGCGGTTGCTGTTGATGCCGTCGGCACCGAATACCTCGAATGCAACGCGGCTCTCGATGCCGTCGACCATGTGTCCTCCCTCGGGGAAGAACCTGATGTCGGCTTCGGGCAGGCGTGAGTTTACCCATGCAACCTCCCTTTCAAGGCCTTTGCGTGTGCTGTCCTTCTCAATGTCAATGAGGAAGCCACGTCGGCGGTCGAGCATGTTCTTGAACTCCCAGTTGTCGGCATTCACCTTGTCAAACACCGGGAACACGCGGCTGAACACAGCCTCCTTGCCACGGTTGAGCATGTAACGTGTATAAGCACGCACCTCGTAGTAGCCCGACAGGAGCAGTGGGCTCAGTTCGAACATGCCGCTGCATGTGCCGTCATCGGCAATCCTGTACTTGTTGGTGCGCACGACGTAGCCTTCGGGGGCAACAAGCTCCACGTACAGCACACGGCTTATGTCGGTGGGGGTATCGTCGGTTCCACTCATGACATATGCCTTGAACCACATGCTCTCGCCAAGATAGTAGGCGCTGTTGTCAAAGTGCAGGTATACGCGTTCCTCGGGAAAAAGGCTCTGCTTTACTGCGGTGCGTACAATGAGATTGTCAAGCGGGTTGCGGGCAATCATGTCTTCCGTGCTGTTCTCCTGGGCAACAGCCTGTAGCGGCAGCAATGCAAGCATTACGGCAAATTTGTATAGTATACTCTTTTTCATGTTACGGTCTGTTGGTATTGCACCGGCAATAATGTCATGGCAGCCGGTATTGTAGTTCTCTTTATCTTAGTCAATAATTATATGGGCTTCGTATATGGTGCATACATCCTGCCCCGATTTTATGGCAGTATCCCATCTCTTGGCAAGTATGTATCCGGTTGCCACTTCAATTGCTTCTCTCTTGCACTCTTCGACAGAGTCACCGGCATTGCCTGCTATCGACAGGTTGCAGCTTTTTACGGTCAGGCTGTGGGCATTACCGTTCTTGTCGGCAACGAACTGCACCTTTACGTCGCATCGTCTTACATCCCTGTGGCTGAGCATGGAGCCTGGTTCACATTCTTCAATTGCGATATGTTCGTAGCATGTTTCAGTGGCATGTTCCTCAAATCTTTCGGCAAGCCTTACACCTTTGGCATTCATTGAAGCTGCCTCTATCGGCTCTATGCTCTTTGGTGTAACGACTCTCTTTGCCGGTGCTGCATGCAATGGTAGCGGTGTGCTATCAATGAGAGGCAGTTTCATGGTGTTGCTCACTTCGGCAAACTCCTTTCCGATAACCGCTGTTGCCTGCTTCTCGATGATGCTGTACACATATTCGGGCTTGGCAAAGATGAAAAGGAAAAGCAAAGCCATGGGTGCCATTGAGAGTGCTTTTATCTTGCGTTGCCAGCCCGACGGCTTGCGTGCCATCATCATTATTCTCTTTCTCACGCTGCTCTGGTTGAAGTTGTTGGCAAGGTTGAATGCCGTTTCGCCCACAGCCTTCTTCAGCAGCAGCAACTGGTAGCTGCTTGTGTTGCCGTGATGCTTGAGTACGTGCCTGTCGGCTTCGTACTCATGAATCTCCTTCATGTCATTGGCAAGCATGTATGCAAACGGGTTGAACCATTGCAATGACTTTACAATGCCAAGCAGAAGCATGTCCCATGAATGTCCGTTGCGGCAGTGCCCCTCCTCGTGCAGCAGAATTTCAGTGCCGCACTCTTCGTAGTCGCTTTGCGACATTACCACATGTCCGAACCAACTGAACGGTACCGTATCTCCCGCATGGCAATGGATTCTCATTCCGTTGTGCCGTCCAAGGAGGGTAGTGTTGCGCCTGATGCCTGTTACTATTCTTGTAATCTCGATTATGCGCAACCCAAGGGTTATTGCAACACCGATAAAGTAAACTATCGTGAGTGTATCAAGTGCGAACAGGGCTTTCCAGTTGAATCCCTCATCGGCAGGTGCAGCAACGTGCTGTACGATGTCAGTAACCGCTTCCACGTTCACTACATTGTTGCCTGTGTCGCCAATGAATTTTACAATCTCCACCTCAACGGGGTAGGTGATTGCTATTGCCGGCAATATTGCCCCTGCTGCAATAATCCCCATGAGCAGCCAGCGGTTGAATGTGGCGAATGTCTCCTTTCTGAGCAACAGTGCAAAAGGGATGTAGAGCATTGCAAGGCAAAGAGCCCATTTGAGTATGTAAATAAGAATTGTAGTCATAGTCTTAAGGTTGCCATGTTTAACTATCATTCAGTGCTGTCAAGTCTTATGCGGAACGAACACTTCATCTTGACGTCCTTGCCGTCATATCTGCCCGGTGTCCAGCGGGGCATCTCCTTTGTGATTCTGTCAATCTCATCGTATATCTCGTTTCCAATCTTTGTCCAGCTGTTCACACCTTTGAAACTGAATCTTTGGTCCTGTAGGTCAACTTCAAGCAGTTTGGCCTTGCCGTTCTTCTTTATCATCAATTCCACCTTTACGCTGCCTTTGATATTGTTCCGTCGCAGAATCCTATTGTATCTGAAATTATTGGTGTAATATTCCTTTACTGCCTTTGCACCGCCTGGGAAGTATGGTGTACTCTCTTCTATTTCAATATCGTTTGTGTAGACACACATCTCAATGCATATCTCTCCCGGATTACCCGCCATGGAAGCGAATTGTCTGCCGACAAGTCCGCGCGCAATCTGCTTTGCATTCTTCTTCAGCTGCTTGTTGGCCTTGTATTTACCCAACTCGGCCTCATTCATGTATCTTATGGGCTGCTGTCTTGGCGTGAACACCATGTAGCTGTGTGCGTTGTCTCCGCTGTACATGTCTGTCGAAACTTCTGATATTTCGCCATCCTCATTGGTTCTCCAAAAGATGTTTCCTATGTGTGTGCCACTGAGAATTCTGCCTACGGAGTCAATCTCCATTCTTATGAAGGCACTGCTTTCATGCTTGTGCAGCATCCGTTTGGTTTCGTCGGTGATGTGCGCGGCAATGAAACTGTCCAGTTCTTCGTTTGCAGGCTTTTTATCTATCTTGTGGTTGTGTCTGGGGTGCCAATCGATTCTGCATGAACTTTTTCCCGGCTCCCATCGCTTGCCCATGATTACACTCCTGCTGTTTGCCTTGAGCAGTTCCTTGGCTGTTGTCAGGGAGGTAAGGTCACAGCTGCCCGATTGTGTTGTTCTGCACTTCTTTATTCTTATTCTTTCTACCACGCCATTCTTGTCGGCATATACATCGGCAATGACATGCGAGTGCGAGAAGAAATCGTTGAGGTCAACCTTGCCGCTGTATATGGCAGGCGTTTCATCAAGGAATGCCTCAATGACCAGTTGGCTCTCTTCGGCTTTGCTCTCCTGCGCATTTGTGCTGCCAAACGCAAGTATAGCAATGATGAGTGCTGTAATATATCTAGCGGTTTCCATTACTTCCTGTTGCTTTCCTTGATAATCTCAATAAGTTCCTTTATCTCGCTTTCGCTGAGCTTTTCCTGTTCTACGAAGAATTTTACAAGTGATGAACCCGACCCGCCGAAGAACGACTCCTTGACATCGGTCATTACCTGATTGGTGTAGTTCTCCTTGCTGATGAGAGGGTAGTATGTGTGAGTCTTGCCTCTGAACTTGCGGAACTCCACGAATCCTTTGTTCAGCAGAATCTTCAGGAACGTCGATACAGTTGTATATGCGGGCTTGGGGTCGGGGTAGTGTGCTATGATGTCGTGTATGCAACCGCCTTCGGGCATCTCCCAAAGTGCATTCATTACCTGCATCTCGGCCTTTGTAAGCGTGTCACTTCTTTTCATGCTGTTCCTTTCTTTTCTTTATATATAATTGGATATTGACAGTTCTCTTTGCACAAATGTAAAACTAAGTTTTTAGAAATCTAAACTTTTAGAAATGAAAAATGCTCACTGCCCGAAGATTTAACTTTCATTATTAGTAATTAACACGTAAGGTATTATTGACATTGGTGTGATGTAAAAGTCATATGTTTATAAATATTTTTATATGTATATTAACGTATGTCAAAAAATGGTATAATTTTGTGTCGGTTTTCGCCCTTAGTCCAATACGCTGGGCGGTATATATATGGAATAATTTAATATAAACATTTGATAGTTATGAAGAAATTTTATATGCTGGTTGCTCTCGGCTTTGCTGTGTTCGCATCGTATGCACAGGGAACTGCCGGTAACAGCCTTGAAGGAAATGCGGTTGAAGAACCGATTGGCAAGCGTCCCATTACGCTGAATGCATCGGTGATGCTTGGTGCCAACACTGTAGCCAACCATTATATCGGTTCCCATGAATGCACTGGTCTGTCATATGGTGCACATATTGATTTCGGACGTTTTTACAACCGTTGGGAGAATGTTTCATGGAATCTCTCCTATGATTATATCTCGGCATTCGAGATTGTCGGTGGTCTTGAGAATGCTGCTCAGACATTGGCAGAGACATGTACCAGCTGGAACCTGAATTACAGCAGCCACTATAACTGGTCGTTCGGCGATGCCCTGATGGTGAAAGCGGGTGTAGGAGCTGACTTTTATGTTGACAACATGAAGGCTCTTACGAACCAGACGAACAATGTAGTGTCTGTAAATATGCTTGCACAGCTTGAGGCTTCGGCTGCTGTAAGCTATATACACCGTTTTGATAAATGGATGCTCGGTCTCAATGGCGAGCTTTCAATTCCTTTCGCAGGATTGGCTTTCACCGATTCAAAACATGAGTCGGGTTTTGGCAGCCTTATTCCCGACGGTCTTATGGACAGTTATGATTCTCATCTCAAGGGTACATCATTCTCTAATCTGCAGGGATTCGATGTGGACCTTGGTGTCAAGTTCATATTGCCGAGAGTGGCAATAAATGTGGGTGTTGCATCGGACAACCGTTGGTGGTATGTCAACGATATCCAGAATTACCGCATGAGTTTCATGTTCAAGGTCGGTGCAAGTTTCGACCTTGTAAGTCTCAAACAGACAAAAACCAATAATCGTTATTTCTAAACTCTGAAGAATCATGAAAAAAATATTATCACTTCTGGTGTTTACACTAGTGCTTGGCGCTTGCGAGAAGGTTGAGACCTATGATGAGGTAGACAATGGCTTTGAACGCAATTTTGATGTGGCATGGAATCTTATAAACGAGAACTACTGTTTCCTCGGTTACAAGAATATTGATTGGGATAAGGTTTATACGGAGTACAAGCCACGTGTCGAGAATGCAAAGGACGAGTATGAATTCTTTGACATCATGAGTGACCTTGTAGATATTCTTCGTGACGGACACTCTGCCATAATCTCTAAATTTGACAGGCATGGAAGCGATTATGCCATTGAAGAGAATGGAGAGCCTTCACCCGATGATTATATATCCAATGATGTTGTGGAGAACTATCTTACAAAAAGACGCGTTACCAAGAACAGGTTCGTCTATGGATTCGTTGAACGTGACGGACGTAAGTTCGCTTACATCGGATATTTTGATTTTTCGGTTAAACTTTCAAGCCCTGATCTTGAGTATATTGCAAAGTATGTGGATGAGGCTGACGGTATAATTCTCGATATCCGCAACAATCCCGGAGGTGCCGGTGTCTATGGCATTGACCTTGCCGGACATTTCTTCGATGAGAAGACATTGGTGGGATACTCTGCTAAGAAGAACGGTCACGGATACGATGACTTTACTGAGCCTTGTAAGTTGGAAGTTGAACCTTATGCTGAGTATGACTGGTCGCAGAAACCTACAATGCTGCTTACCAACAGACGTGTCTATTCAACAGCCAATCTCTTTACAAGTATCGTGAAACTTGCTCCTAATGTGACACAGGTAGGTGGACGTTCAGGTGGTGGCGGTGGTCTCCCCGAGACATACTATCTGCCTAACGGTTGGGCTCTTGTGTTCCCGAGCAATGTCCTTTTCGATATCAATATGCAGCACATTGAGAACGGTATCGAGCCCGATGTTGAGATTCATATCTCACGCGAGGATGAATATAATGACAGGGATACTATCCTTGAAAAGGCGATAGAACTTTTGATGCAGGAATAATGACTTCCATTGAGGTTCGAACCTCAATATTAAAAAGGTGACCCATTTTGACATGCCCCCGAAGGTTTTTATCTAACTTTCGGGGGCATGTCATTTTTACTTTTGGGGTCATTATATTTTTATATCATAATCTTCTCTCCAAGGAATTTAGGCTCTTTGCCGAACCATATGTCTAGGAACATCTTTACCCTGGCGAGGCTCTCGCGCAGGTAGCCTGTCTTGAATTCGGTCTGCGTTCCGTTTATCTGCTTGGCATTGAATGCCACTACATCCATGCCGTTTGCCAGTGCAAGGTAAACGGCGCGTTCGTTATGGAACTGCTGCGATATTATGGTGAACTTCTCCTGCCCGAACACCTCCCTCGCTCGTATGATGGAGTCGAGTGTGCGGAATCCTGCATAGTCGAGAATGATGTCCTTCTCGTGTACTCCCTGTTCCATGAGTGCCCGTTTCATGCTTTCGGGTTCATTATATCCCTTTGTGCAGTTGTCACCGCTGATGAGTATCTTGCTTATCTTCTTCGCTTTGTAAAGTTTTGCGCAGGCTCTTATGCGGTATGTGAAGTAGTAGTTGGGCTTGCCGTTCTTCAATGTAGGGTTTGTGCCGAGCAACAGTCCTACACGGTTGTAGGGAATCTCTTTAATATCGTCATAAATGCGTTCCTCGGTGCTGCTTTTTACTGTCATGTAGCTCCCGAATGCCGTAATGACGCATGCGACAGGTATTATGGCAACCGCTGCAAGAAACAGTACAAGAATAAGTACTGTCGCTATTGCAATCATCTTTTTCATGTTCTTTGTGGCGTGTCATATTAAAGATAGGTCACCGTGTACCGATGACCTATCCCCGTGTTAATGTAACTTGTGATTACTTGCAGATGTTCTCGACCTTGAAATTGGTGATGTTGCTCTTGAAATTACCTGTCTTCTCAAGCGGGAACACGAGAGTGCGTACGTAGTACATCTTGTCCTTGCCGCCCTCGTTGTGGTAGAGTGTCTGCTTGTCGAGTGTCTCAACCAGCTTGCCGTTCACGAAAAGCTTGGTTACATCCTTGTTTCCGCTGATTGTAACGTGTGCCTTCTCGCCCGGGTAGAAGCTGTAGTTGAATGTGTTCAAGTAGCCGTCGCGTGAGAAACCGAGCTTGCCCTCAACTGGGTCGGCGAGGTAGAACACGGCGTCGCGTGAACTTGTCAATACTGTGCCTGGGCACTCCTTTGCGCCGACGATGTCGAACGATACGCTGTACTCATAACCGATTTCTCTGATGCCAGTCCCTGCAACGAGGTCTGTAGCTGGCTTCAGTGCCTCAACATTTACAAGATTTCTCTTCTCACCGCTGAAACGGCCTGCGATGTTTACACCTGGTGCATCGCTGAGTGCAAGGCGTGCCTTGTCGAACTCCTCGTATGTAACGGTTGGCTTGGCACCTGTCCACATCTTCACCGCCATTGTCTGCATTGCGGGGAACACACGGTAGTGGATATCCATGCAGCTGATACCGTTGCCGGCATGGTCGTCCCATACTGCAAATGAGCCGCCCTTTATCTGTGGATGCTTCTCATCGAACTTCTGGTTACCGATTTGCGCCGGTGTCCAGTTGTCGTAGAGATTGTGGCAATTGAGATAGTCGTAGTAGTAACCTGCTGCGGGTACGATGTATGTCCAGCCGTCGGGGATGCTCACTACATCGTAGCCGAGGTTAATCATATCAGTCGGGTCGGCATAACCGTTGTACCACTCATACATCAATACGTTATCAACCTTTACAGGAGTGTTGCCCTTTGCGTGTGTCAATGCGCCCCAAACACAAGCCTGCTTGCCATACTTCTCGGCAGCACGGATACAGAAGTCGGTGAAATGACGGAACTTCTCAACAACGGCTGTGTCACGGTTAGAGTACTCGTCGGTACCAACGTGGAAACGTGGACCGCGGAAAACCGGCTCCTCGCCGCCAAGGTACTCCATGAAGAGAGAGTCGACGAATGGGTATGTTGCAGGGTTAAAGAGGTCGAGGTGGTCAAGACCGTAATCCTTGCTGCCAAGTTCGGGGCGGTAGTGTACGAATGCCAATGAGTGCGCGGGTACGTCGAACTCGGGGATAATCTCAACACCCATCTTCTCGGCATGCTTCTGCAACTCAATGAACTCGGCCTTTGTATAGTAGCCGTCACGTGATGCAAGGCCGGGGAAAAAGTCACTCTCAAGGCGGAAACCCGATGGAGTCTTTGCCCAGTCGTGGCCAAAGTACTGCTTGAAGGCGTTATCGTTGAGGTGAATGTGGAATGTGTTCATCTTGTAGTATGCCATGAAGTCGACATACTCATGCAGGAAACTGATGGGGATGAACTTGCGGCCGCAGTCGAGCATGAAGCTACGCATCTCGTAGTCGGGGTAGTCCACGATGTTGCCCTTTGGCAGGTTGCCGCCATTCTGCTCGGCAATCTGCAGCAGTGTGCGTGTTGCCCAAATTGCACCGCGTTCTGTTGTTGCCTCAATCTTTACATTGTTGGCAATGGCAATCTTGTAACCTTCGGCACCAAGCTTCTTATCATTCTTCAATGAAATAAAGATGTCGCCTTTGGCAGCCTTGCCGGCTACAACCTGCAGCTGGATACCTGTCATCTTATGGTAGTCCTCGGCAAAGAGTGTTGCAACCTCGGCGGCCTGTGGCTGTGACTTGCTGTACACTACCTTTGTCGCATCAGTGATTGTGAATTCGCCGGTCGCGCCTTTCCACTCGCGGAGTTCGGGGATTACGAACGGCTTCTTGTTCTTGTCGGCAGCAGATGCATTTGCTACAAATGTGAAGCAGATGACTGTCAGCAGGAATAAAATCTTGTGTTTCATAAATTATAGTTTATTAAAAGATATTCAATTTGACAAAGATACGATATTTAGCAATGTTATTGCGGTGCTTTTTGTTAATATTTATTAACAGTGGACTGGTCTATCTGCTGCGGAGTTCCCAGAATGCTACGGCTGCTGCAGCTGCGACGTTCAGTGAATCGACATCGTGCGACATTGGTATGCGCACCACGTGGTCGGCTGCAGCAATAGTCTCAGCCGACAGACCTTCGCCTTCGGTGCCCATGATTATTGCAAGGTGTGGTATGACGGTCAGCAGCGGGTCGGCAATGGAGATGGAGTCATCACTAAGTGCCATGGCTGCAGTTGTGAAACCAAGGTTATGAAGCTCTTCCATGCCGCCGTCAAGCCATGTCCATGGTACAAGGAATACAGACCCCATTGATACGCGTACTGCACGGCGGTTCAGGGGGTCACACGAATTGCGGGTGAGCAGCACGGCGTCGATTCCAAGTGCTGCCGCACTGCGGAATATTGCTCCTATGTTTGTCGTGTCTACCACTCCGTCTATCACCACAATGCGCCTGGCACCGCGGCACACCTCCGCCATAGGCGGCTCGGTGGGGCGCTGCATTGCGCAGAGTACTCCGCGTGTAAGCGTGTAACCGGTGAGGCTTGCAAGCAGTTCGCGGTCACCAGTATATACGGGGATGTTGCCGCAGCGGGCTATAATTTCTGCTGCGTCGCCCTCAATGTGTCTCCTTTCGCACAGCAATGCAACAGGTGTGTATCCCGCATTAAGTGCCACGTTGATTACTTTGGGGCTTTCGGCAATGAATATTCCCTGCGTCTTTTCATGCTCCTTGCGCAGCTGGGCCTCGGTGAGTGTACTGAATATCTCAACCCCGGGGTGGGTAAGTGATGTTATCTCAATTATCGGCATAGTGCTGTTCGGGTTGAATGAATTCAACGAGTGTGATACCGTTCATTTGTCCCACGACATAACGCGCTGTTGAAGTTTGGGCGTCCTCACCACTGCGTTTGAAGCAGTCCATGTACAGTTCTCTTCCTTTTTGAATCTGTATACAACAGAAACTGTCGCCAGGCTTTATGCTTGAATTTACGGTTCTCAATGCTACAAACCGGTTGTTGCCAATATATTGCACTTCGCATATCCTGTCGGGTAGCCAGCCTAATCTTATGCATGTCCCTTCTTTAAGTTCACAACTCTTTATGGCGTTGTCACTCGAAAACATTTCAGACTCTTTTCCGGCTCTGATGCGCAAAGTGCTGCAGAAATCTTCCCAATTGGCATTGTCGACATATTGTGAGAGAATGTCCAGTATGCGCACCGAAACGTTGCTTGCGCTACGTGTGGAGTATCCCCAAATGCGTTCGAGTGTGGTGACAGAGATATTCTCTTTGCACTTGTTGTATATAAGTTCCTGTAGCCTGATGAAATTTGTGTGCGCTGTCATCTTACCTGCATTCTTCTCAATTTCATTACGTAATGCAGCCACCTGTGGCATATCTATGTTTATACTCATACCGGTTATTTTTTTACAAAGGTAATATTTCTTATTTAAATGTAACGAGTATTCATTATCTTTGGGGCAGAGTCTGCAAACCAATATAATAAGCCTTGTCGCTTCTATGCCAGTAAGCCAAACATTCATACCGGTAAGTGAGACGCTGGACTTCGCTTCCCAATACTCAATGCCCGAGGTCTACGTAGTGACTTCTACGGCTGTGTTGTACCGTGTGCGCAAGGCCGGCAAGTTCTTTATAATCAAAACTCCAAAAGACAATTCGGGGCATTCGCTTGCCATGTTGCAACGTGAGTACGAACTCTCGATAGGGAAATCGCATCCACATGTCGTGAATGTCTTTACATATGAAGCATTGACAGTTGTTGGGCCGGGTATAGTAATGGAGTATGTAAGTGGCAGGAACTTAACAGAGTTTATAGCAGAGAAACCTTCGCTGTCAGAACGCAGACGGGTGTTCAAACAGTTGCTCCATGCCGTGCATTATTTACATTGCTGTGGAGTGGTACATAATGATATTAAACCCGAAAATATTCTTATTACACATGCAGGGAACGACGTGAAGCTCATAGATTTCGGGCTTGCTGACGACGATGCCCATTTTCTAGCGCGCACTCTTGGCTGCACTCCTGAATACGCCTCGCCCGAACTGCTTGCCAAGAACGGTGATATTGATGTGCGGAGTGATATCTATTCACTTGGTGTTGTGATGAAAGAACTGTTCGGTAACTACTGCTCGCGCATTTCTGCACGATGCACCAATGCCGATAAGGAGAAACGTTACTCGAATGCCGAAGCGCTTCTTGATGCGTTCAAGCATCGCAACCGTCCGTGGATGATTGCATTGGCAGTCATACTGGCAATACCTCTCATTCTGTTACAGTTCGGGTATGTAAGCTCATTCATAAAAGAGGACAGGGCCATCGCTGAACGTGATGCATTGCAGCAACAGGTTGAGGAGGATGTCAAAATCATATATCAGGCAACAGTGGACTCAATAGCAAAAGCGTCTTATTGTGAGTTTGCCCACAATGACATTCTTGTCTTCTATGAAACTGTGGTTGAATGCCGTAATGATAGGTTGGCTACTATAACAGACCCAGAACTTGCATCGGCGTTGGAGTTGCAATATATGCAGAAACTGAACTCCTTTCAGGAGGCATTGTGGCTAAGAGCAAATGCTTTGCCATCATTCCGTAAAAGCGGGTTGTCACAATCTGAAATATTGTATTACGACAGCCTTGTGTTGAACCGTCTGCCCTATCAGAGTTTGCCCATAAAGGCTGATGACAGAAAATAACGGGTTGCAATAAATTGTGCCGGTATACTCTGTATGCCATGTCATTCCTTTGGCAGTCAGGCAACTTCTATAATCACGACAATGGGAGCATCAAACCCAATTCTCTCGAAATTTTCCACCTTTCCGAAACTGACAAAAAAAGACAAAAACTGTTGTCTGTAATAATGCTACTTTTGCAAAGCAAAGCAATAGAACTCCTTGTTTGCATGCTTTTATTTATTGTTTGTCATGTCGGATGACATGGCTCATAAGGTATGTTTGTAAGGCAATTAATAATATGTTTTTTGTTTTCTTAACATGAATTAACAAACGGGGGGTAAACGTGGAACTTATATTACATTTGCATCGTGGGTGTAAATGATGACAAACATATGAGGTCGTCCGGACAAAAAGTTTGAATCAGTGTTAATTTAAAATTTTTATTATGAAAAAGTTTTTTTTATTTCTTTGTCTAATGCTTGGTTGCATTAATGTCTTTGCTCAGCGCCAAAAGGAGACTATTCGTTTCACAGCTGAATTTGATTGGGATTTTATGGGTGATTACACCTATCATTATGTAAAACAAGAGAACGGAAAGGAACTGAAGGATGGTCCTTTTAATATGAAGGCTACAATCGATAATAAGATTGATGGGTACAAGAGTTTTTATAAAGCGACTATGACCGGTAATTATACTCTTAATGGCAGTCACTCTGAGGGTTACATACATGGTCCGTTGACAATGAATGCGAATTTGAATTTCAGTGCAACAAATGGTGATAAAGAGAATTATACATATTCTTTCCGTGGAAACTTCAAGAAAGGTTTGCCCGACGGTAATTTTCAAGTAAACTATCCAAGTTATGGCATAAAAGTCAATGTAAATTATAAGGATGGTATTTTGGTTGGTCAGTACTCAGTCAGTGGCAAAAATGATTTGCGATTTAAACAATCAGGAACATTGACGGCTGATGGCAAACTTACCGGTGTATGGAAATTTGATGGGGGCTATGGCGTTAAAGAAATGAAATTTTCAAACGGAATTCTAATAAACCGTTCTGATTATGACGCTGACTTGAGTGCTAAGGCCAAAGCTTTTGTATCGGGTACGGTATCGGAAGAACAACTTAAGAAAGAGAATATTTACGTAAGAAAGGATAGTCTGTCGCTTGGAAGTGATGCCTGGAATCAGATACTGCATAGCGGAATCTGTTTTGAAATCTTGGGCGATTACTTTTTCTCTCAGTCGAAATATGTAAGATATTGCTATCTTGACAGACTCCCATTCTTTTCGGCCGAAGGATATGAAAAACTGAAAACTTGTCTTACAAATGCAGGTGCTTTTGAGAACGCTTCTTTCAGTAAAGTGAGTTGTGAAGACGAAAATTTATATCGTGAGTTTTATAACGGAATAATCGGCCTTGACAAAAGCGTCGGTATGTATTGTTTTCGTTTGCACAGAAGCACTTCATTGGCTGACTATTGTGTAGGATATCCCGATTGGAGTGATTACTATGTGAATATATATATAACGGATGAGCAGCTCGACGGACTACGAAGATTTTTGCATGATTTCAGAATGGAGTCTATAGATGAAACTCCTATAGAGAGTTTGCAGTGTTCAAATCCGCGCATGTTTGTGCCTTGCAGTTTTGATGAGAATGTCGTTGCATATGCATACAGGAATGAATCTTATCCGGGTTTGGGATATTATAAAATAGATACATTTGAGGATTATTTTATTGAACTAGGCAAGTATGAAGAACTATTGGCTACAACACCTGAAAAACGTAAAGAGATAGTCAATGCAAAGATTGAACAGCATAAAGAGAAACTGAAAAAGGCGAGTGAGGCCGCAGAGAAAGAGAAGGAAATTGAGAATGCAGAGGATAAAAAGAAGAATCGTAAAAAGAAAGTGAAAGGATTCTTCAACAAACTGGTAAACGTGTTGGAATAACCGCTGATACAATTGGGCGTAGCATATAATCCGGAATGGATTGGATGCTACGCTTTTTAACAATTTTATGTTTCCCGATTTTTTCACTTTCTATTGTCGTTTTATGGATTTTTGCTATTTTTGCACTATTACATTGCGTTTGTCAAGTACTCGTTATATAGTTGATGACAAGTAGTAGAATGGATTATCAAAAAATTTTAGAGGGAATATATGCCGCAGTGGAACCTCTCAAAGGGGTTGGAAAGGTGGCTGATTATATTCCTGCTTTGGCTTTGGTGTCACCCGACAAATTCGGAATGTGCCTAAATACCATTGACGGCAATGTGTATTCAATAGGTGATGCCGGCGAACGTTTCTCAATACAGAGTATCTCAAAAGTTTTTACGCTTGCAATGGCTCTCTCGGTAAAGGGTGAGTCGTTGTGGTCGCGTGTGGGTAAGGAACCTTCGGGCACGGCGTTCAACTCATTGGTACAGCTTGAGGTGGAGAACGGTATTCCGCGCAACCCTTTCATCAATGCCGGTGCAATGGTGGTTGTGGATATACTGCTTACTTCTTTTGAGAACCCGGCTGAGAAATATCTTGAATTTGTACGTACTCTGTGCGGTAGCGACGATGTATGTTACAACGAACAGGTTGCAATTTCTGAACGTGAGACCGGTTTTCTTAATGCGGCTATAGCCAATCTCCTGAAGTATCACAAGAATATCGAGTGTGGAGTAGAGGAGGTTCTGAGGCTCTATTTCCTTACTTGCTCGCTTGAGATGAACTGCTGTGAGCTTGCGAGGGCTTTTCTCTCGCTTGCCAACCATGCCGAACTGTTCAGCTATGCAGGCGTTGAACTTACCCGTTCGCAAATCAAGCGCATGAACGCCGTCATGCAGACATGTGGTTTCTATGACGAGGCCGGTGAGTTTTCATATCTTGTTGGCTTGCCCGGAAAGAGTGGTGTGGGTGGCGGCATTGCGGCGATACACCCTATGCGTTATTCGGTTGCGGTGTGGAGTCCAAGGCTCAACAGTAAAGGCAACTCTGTAATGGGTATGAAGGCTCTTGAGGAACTGACTACGATTACCAACGAATCGATATTCTGACATTGCAACAAAATTATTGCCGCTGTTGTTAAGTGATAATGTAGACTAACCATAACTAAAACATACTGTTTATGAATTTCATCAAAAGATTTTGCGTGCTATCTGCCATGATGCTAGTGGTAGTGGCTATGATTGCTCAGGAGTTGCCAAAGGTGTATATCCTTGCAACAGGTGGTACAATTGCGGGTTCGGGCTCTTCGGCTACAAAGAGCAACTATTCGGCAGGTCAGGTGGCCATAGGTACTCTGCTCGATGCAGTTCCGGCAATAAAAGACGTTGCCGATGTGGAGGGCGAGCAGGTCGTGAACATCGGTTCGCAGGATATGAGTGACGAGGTTTGGCTTGTGCTCGCAAAGAGAGTGAACGAACTTCTTGCACGTGAGGATGTGAACGGTGTAGTAATCACTCACGGAACCGATACCATGGAGGAGACAGCGTTCTTCCTGAGCCTTGTTGTCAAGAGTGACAAGCCCGTGGTGCTTGTAGGTGCCATGCGCCCTTCTACAGCCATTAGTGCCGATGGTCCTGCCAATCTTTACAATGCAGTGGTGACTGCGGCTTCAAAGGCATCGCTTGACCGTGGTGTCCTTGTGTGTATGAACGGCAAGGTGTTCGCTGCGGCTGATGTGACAAAGACAAATACTACCAGTGTAGAGACTTTCCAAGCTCCAAATTCAGGTCCTTTGGGCTATGTACATAATGGCGAGGTGCGTTACTTTCACCCGGCTGCAAAGGTTGCAGATGCCCTCTATTTCAATATCGCGGGTATTACCTCTTTGCCAAAGGTGGGCATTGCGTACGGTTACTCTAATGTAGAGGCCGATGTTGTCAAGATGATGATTAAGGAGCATTACAAGGGTATTGTATATGCCGGCGTGGGTAACGGAAACATTCACAAGAACGTGTTCCCCGAACTTGAGACGGCACGCAAGGATGGTATTCTTGTGGTGCGTTCAAGCCGTGTTCCTACCGGTGCTACCACTCTTGATGCCGAGGTCGATGATAATAAGTATGAGTTTGTGGCTTCGTGGGGGCTCAATCCTCAGAAAGCGCGCATACTTCTTATGCTTGCTCTCACAAAGACCCATGACTGGAAGACTATTCAGAAATATTTCAATAACTACTAATAACAATTTTCTATGAAAATGAGAAACACTATGTTTGCGCTGTTGCTTCTTGTGGCAGGAGTCTCTCAAGCGCAGGTGACATCACGCAACGCGCAGGTTCCCGCCGGCGAAAAGTCTCTTTTCGAACGTGTGTCGAACATTGAGAAACAGAATGACTGGTTCAACCTTTACATGAACATGCATGGTGCTTTCGATGCAAAGTTCAACCAGGATGGCCGTAACGGTCTCAGTGAAGGTGTTTTCAATATGCGTCAGTTGCGTATCGAGGCGAAGGGACGCGTTAACGATTGGCTCTCTTATCGCTGGCGTCAGCGCCTGAACCGTAGCAATGACGGTAACGGTATGATTGACAACCTTCCTAACTCAATAGACATCGCGGCAATCGGTATACAACTGAATGACAAACTGTCGTTGACAGCCGGTAAGCAGTGTGCTGCATACGGAGGTTTCGAATTCGATGCAAATCCTATCGAAATCTACCAGTACAGCGAACTAATCAACAACATGAGCAACTTCATGACTGGTGTGATGCTTACATATGATGTCACTCCTACCCAGCAGTGGCAGTTGCAGATTCTTGACAGCCGTAACAATTCGCAGGATGATACATACGGCCCTGGTCTTGAGGAGAGCCGTCTGCCTCTTGTGTACACCCTCAATTGGAACGCCAATATGTTCGGCAATGCATGGCAGACACGCTGGTCGGCTTCGGTTCTTGAGGAGACTCACGGCAACTACATGTATTATGTGGCATTGGGTAACCAGTTCAATTTCTCAAGCCGCTGTAACATGTACGTTGACCTCATGAGCTCTTTCGAGCAGGTTGACCGCAAGGGTATCATGACCAACATGTGTGGTGGACGTGATGCTTTCGGCGCCCACAACATGTATAATACAATGTACAATTCGCTGGTTACAAAAATCAATTACCGTGTAGCTCCAAAGTGGAACATCTTTGCAAAGGGTATGTTTGAGTCGGCCGGTATATATAAGGAGAACGATGCTATGGGTAAGGGCAACTACCGTACATCACTCGGTTACCTTGCAGGTGTGGAGTACTATCCGATGGATACAAATCTTCACTTCTTCCTTACTTATGTGGGCCAGACAAACTTCTTTACAGAAAGAGCCAAGGCTCTTGGTAACAGCGACTACAGTACCCAGCGTGTATCATTGGGATTCATTTACCAGTTGCCACTGTTCTAAGCAGATGGTGCCGCCCAAAATATAACACTCTATGGTGCTTATGCAGTTGCTGGTTGTGCTTGCATGCATAATCGTTGGTGCGCGTCTTGGCGGTATCGGTCTTGGCGTGATGGGTGGTCTTGGCGTTGCAGTGCTTACATTCGTGTTTGGCCTGCAACCGGGTGAACTGCCCATAGATGTGATGATGATGATTGCCGCAGTAATATCCGCCGCAGCCTGCATGCAGGCTGCCGGCGGTCTTGATTATATGGTCAAGATTGCCGAGAGGATACTGCGTTCAAATCCGCAATATGTTACCGTTATAGCTCCGCTGGTTACCTATACCTTCACTTTTCTTGCAGGAACGGGACATGTTGCCTACTCTGTGCTCCCTGTGATTGCCGAGGTTGCCCGGGAGACAAAGATACGTCCGGAACGTCCGTTGGGCATTGCAGTGATTGCATCTCAGCAGGCGATTACGGCATCGCCGATATCGGCTGCTACGGTGGCTCTTCTCGGTCTTCTTGCCGGCTATGACATTACATTGTTCGACATACTCAAGGTAAGTATCCCTGCAACGCTTGTGGGTGTGCTTGTTGGTGCTCTGTTCTCAATGCGTGTCGGTAAGAACCTTGTCGATGATCCCGAATACCAGCGTCGTCTGCAGGCCGGTGAACTTGAAACGGCACATGTGGAACTGAAAGGGGCCGACAATATGTTCAAGGCATGTACGTCGGTTATTCTCTTCATCTGTGCGACGTTGCTCATTGTTCTTTTCGGCTCTATCCCATCGTTGCGCCCTTCGTTCGATGGTGTGCAGGTGGGTATGCCGCTGATTATTGAGATGCTCATGCTCTCAACGGCTGCAATTATTCTTGTCGTTACCCGTACAAATGGCCTCAAGGCAGCCCAGGGCAGTGTTTTTTCGGCGGGTATGCAGGCGGTGGTGGCAATATTCGGTATTGCCTGGATGGGTGATACTTTCATTTGTGGAAACATAGTTGAACTGAAGAGTGCTATTGAAGGTGTGGTGAACGAAATGCCATGGCTTTTTGGAATTGCACTGTTCGTTATGTCAATATTGCTCTACAGCCAGGCAGCTACCGTGCGTGCAATTGTGCCGCTTGGTATTGCGTTGAGCATCTCTCCAATGATGCTCATTGCGCTTTTCCCGGCTGTGAACGGCTATTTTTTCATACCTAACTATCCTACGCTTGTCGCGGCAATAAACTTTGACCGTACCGGTACTACGGGAATTGGCAAATGGGTGCTCAATCACTCGTTCATGATGCCTGGACTGGTTTCAACGGCCGTGGCGATTGGAGTCGGCCTGTTATTGATACAGCTCTATTGATACAGTAGTGGCGGGACATGTGCCGCCCCCACTGTATCAATAGAGGTCCTGCAAATATTTGATTGTTT
>JAZQZM010000075.1:0-27849 GCA_045634085.1 Bacteroidaceae bacterium | reverse complement strand
CGTTTCTGTATGTCAACATTCGCTTGCAACACTTGCCAGGAAATCAACGGTGTGAGCCGCCTCCACGGTAAGGTGTCAAAGGATATGTTCGCTGAAATCTGGAAGGGTTACTTCCCAGCAGAGAACCACGTAGGTTATGTAACCAACGGTGTTCACTATCCAACATGGGTTGCTCCTGAGTGGGATAACCTCTACAAGGAGAACTTTGACCCAAGCTTCATCAGCGACCAGTCTAACGAGAGCATCTGGCACGCAATCGAGAACATCTCTAACGAGACAATCTGGAACACACGCGTTGCACGTAAGAAGATGCTTATCGACTACATCAAGAAGGCGTTCAGCGAGGAGTGGCTGAAGAACCAGGGCGACCCTATGCGTATCGTTGACGTTGTGAAGAAGATTAACCCCGATGCACTAGTTATTGGTTTCGCACGCCGCTTCGCTACTTACAAGCGTGCTCACCTTCTCTTTACAGACCTCGACCGTCTTGCTAAGTTGCTCAATAACCCAGAACGTCCAATCCAGTTCCTCTTTGCAGGTAAGGCTCACCCACACGATGGTGCAGGTCAGGGCTTGATCAAGAAGATTATCGAGGTTTCACGCCGTCCTGAGTTCGTAGGTAAGATTATCTTCCTTGAGAACTACGATATGGACCTCGCGAAGCTGCTCGTTTCGGGTGTGGATATCTGGATGAACACTCCTACACGTCCTCTCGAGGCTTCAGGTACATCAGGTGAGAAGGCTCTTATGAACGGTGTCCTCAACTTCTCGGTTCTCGATGGTTGGTGGTGCGAGGGTTACAAGCCAGGCGCTGGTTGGGCACTCAAGGAGGAACGCACATACCAGAACCAGGAGTTCCAGGACCAGCTCGATGCTGCTACAATCTACACATTGCTCGAGAACGAGATTCTCCCAATGTATTACAACCGTGGCGGCAAGGCTTACTCAGATGAGTGGATTGCTTGCATCAAGAAGTCTATAGCTGAGGTTGCACCTCACTTCACAATGAAGCGTCAGCTCGATGACTACTACAGCAAGTTCTACTGCAAGCAGGCTAAGCGTTATCACCACCTCATCGCCGATGATTCTAAGGTCGTTCGCGAGCTCGCTAAGTGGAAGGAGGAGGTTGCTGCCAAGTGGAACGCAGTTGAGGTTCTTTCTGTAGAGGCTGATGCTGACTTCCTCAATGGTGCAATGTCTGCAGCTGAGAAGTACAATGTTACAGTGACTGTTGACGAGAAGGGTCTTGACAACGCAGTAGCTATTGAGCTCGTAGTTTTGGCTCCAGATGCAAAGGGTCACGACCAGATCTTCGCAACTTATCCATTGGAGGTTGTTAAGCGTGAGGGTCACATCTTTACATTCGGTGCAGAGATTGCTCCTACAAACGCAGGTGCATTCAAGATTGCATTCCGTATGTATCCTAACCACGAGGAACTTCCTCACCGCATGGACTTCGCTTACGTTAAGTGGTTCGCTTAATATAATTGCGATATATACATTTGAAAAAATGACGTGCAAAAGCACGTCATTTTTTTTGTCTTATGGTATGATATTTGCCAATAATAATTAAATTTGTGCGATAATAGGTAAATTATGAGTAATAGTGACAAAATATATTCTCCGCAGGAGGAGAGGCTCAATATAATATCCCATGCCATTGGCATTGCAGGTGCATTGGCCGTGGGTTCGTACTTCCTTTACCTTACAATTGCAAAGGGTGGTGATGCATGGGCAATAACGAGTGTTGTGCTTTATATTCTGGGTATGCTCGGCTCTTTCATATGCTCTACAGCATACCATTTGTCAAAACCTGGCACTAAGGCCCGTGGCATACTGCGCAAGTTCGACCATTCGGCCATTTATTGGTATATAGCCGGATGTTATTCGCCCATAACACTCATTGCAATGCGCGATGAAGGGTATTGGGGTTGGGGAATCTTCGCCTTTTGTTGGCTCTGCGCAATTGTGGGTACATCGGTTAGTGTGAACACAATGAAAAAGCATAACCGCATTGAGACCGTATGTTACGTGCTTATGGGTCTTACTATGCTCGTTGCTATAAAGGAGTTCTATGAGGCTGTCCCATTGTCGGTCTTCTTGTGGGTAATAGGTGAGGGTGTAGCGTATATCATTGGTGCTGTGCTCTACAGCCTGCATAAGATAAAATACATTCATGCCATATTCCATCTGTTTGTGCTTATAGGAACAGTGTGTCACATGTTGGCTGTTTGGGGAGTGCTTGAAAGAATGGAGGAGTATCTCAATATAGGCGTGTTGTGATTTATCCAGCATAATCTTACGGGAAATGCTATCGTGTAATAGTACACCTTTCATGGTGATGTGTACTACGAATTTTAAATCCTTGCGAGAATCCGTTATTTGCCTGCCACTTATCAGGCGACGGTTGAATATTCAATTCTCGCGCGGTCAAAACAGATGAAATGATAAAGGAATACAATACATATCCGCTTTTACAGCATAATACATTCGGCATTGAGGCTACTGCAACACGTTTTGTGGAGTTCACGTGCGAGGATGATGTTTTAGACTTTCTCGGTACCGGATTTGTCGGTAAGAGTATGGTTATTGGCGGCGGCAGCAACCTGCTTTTTGTTGATGATTTTGACGGTACGGTATTCCACTCTGCAATCATGGGTATTGATGTGGTTGACGAGTGCGACAATGATCTCCTCGTGCGTGTGGGTAGCGGCGTTAACTGGGACCAGTTTGTGGCGTACTGTGTGGAACGCGGCTGGCATGGCCTTGAGAATCTTTCACTCATTCCGGGTGAGGTGGGTGCCAGTGCCGTGCAGAACGTGGGTGCCTACGGAGTTGAGGCCGGTGACCTGATTGAACGTGTCGAGGCTGTTGCTTTGGCAACGGCCGAAAAGCGCTTGTTCACTCACAACGATTGTCGTTTTGCCTACCGTTACAGCATATTCAAGGATGAGGAGAAAGGACGCAACATAATCACATATGTGACATATCGCCTGAAGAAGAGTGCTGCTTTCAAACTCAACTATGGCAACTTGCTTGAGCGCGTGGAGTCGCTTGGCGGTGCAACACCTGAGAATGTGCGCCGCGCGGTGTGCGAGATACGCGAGGCAAAATTGCCCAATCCGTCGCAAGTGGGCAGTGCCGGTAGTTTCTTCATGAACCCAGTGGTGTCGTCGTCACAGGCAGCGCAGCTGCTCTGTCTATATCCTTCGATGCCGCACTATCCTTTGCCCGACGGCAATGTAAAGCTTTCTGCCGGTTGGATGATAGAGCAGTGTGGCTGGAAGAATACGCCGCATGAGCATGTGGGTGTGTACAGGCATCAGGCACTCGTAGTTATAAACCGCGGCGGAGCAACAGGGCACGACGTGATTGAGTTTGCCGAGGCTGTCGTTGAGTCGGTAAAGGAGAAGTTCGGCGTTAAGTTGAATATGGAGGTAAATGTAATAGGGTAGAGTTATGAAAATCACATTCTTAGGAACAGGAACATCCACCGGAGTGCCCGAAATAGGATGCAAGTGCGAGGTTTGTACTTCTACTGACCCGCGTGATGCGCGACTGCGCTGTTCGGCTCTGCTTGAGGAGGGTGATACTACACTGCTCATTGATTGCGGTCCCGATTTTAGGGAGCAGATGCTGCGTGCCGATGTTAGAAAAATTGATGCTCTGCTGATGACGCACAAACACTATGACCATATAATAGGTATTGATGACATGCGTCCTTATACAAGAGACAGGGAATTGCCAATCTATGCCGACCGTGATACCGAGATGCAGATACGTTCTTTCTTTCCATATTGTTTCGGTAGGGTAAAGTATCCCGGTGTAGCAAATATACGTATCTCTCCCGTTGATTATAAGGTACCCTTTACAGTCGGGACTGTTGATGTGGTGCCATTACGTGTATTCCATGGCATGTTGCCAATAACGGCCTACCGTTTCGGGCGTCTTGCATATATTACTGACATGAGTTACATTGAGCCTGGCGAATTGGAGAAACTAAAGGGAGTGGAGGTGCTTGTTATTAATGCCTTGCGCTATTCGAAGCCTCACAGAACTCATCAGACAGTGCTCGAGGCGTTGGAAATCGTCGACTATCTGAAGCCACGCAAGACATATCTTACGCACATGATGCACCACATTGGACTGCATGCGAAGATTGAGAAGTGCCTGCCGCAGGGAGTATATCTTGCATATGACGGATTGACGGTAGAGGTTGATTGAGAATGATGACAGTTTAAGTATATGAGACACGGCAGCCAAACGTGGCTGCCGTATCTCATATACTTGCTTCGCTTATTATGCGTCGGCGTTTGCTCGCAGTGTGGCTTATTGCCTTTGTAGGCAACGGGTGGTTGTAGCAGGTCCACACAAGTATTGCTGTCGCCATCACGCGGTCATCATGGTTGCCCTCAATGGCGCCCATCTCCTTGCCGTTCTCCTTGAACTCATATAGGTCGAGCTCATGGGTTGTCTGTAAACATCTTTCAATATAAAGACCGTCGCGTAGTGCCTTGATGAGGAAGTTGATTACCATCGGTTTTGTCGAACTGTTGGTGTGGAATCCCCAACGCCGTGGCCTGCCTTGCCTTATCTCGGTCTGCGATGTGCGGTAATAGAGGTTACTGTATTGCCCGGCAATTTCGTTGAGGATGAACTCGAAGTTGTTGCCCTCGGTACCCTCGGTCTCAAGTGTATTCGATTCTATTACAAGCAGTGCATTGCCATAGGTGCGGGCAATTTCCACAGCTTTCCATGCAAGCTTGTCATGTTCTATATGCCCATGCCAGCATGCTGCAATCTCCGGCACTCCGCCATCAAGCATTGCAATGCGGTCGGCAACAATGATGCAGGAATAGTCGGCCTTGCTGCCTGTACCGCCCACGTCCACTGTGACAATGTATCTGTCGCGCAGCATGTTTTCATTGTCGGGCATAAGCCATACGTTGAGGCAATTCTCCTCCTTTTCGGCTGCTGCCGCGGCAACGAACTCGGTCTTCCCCTTTGTACCGTTCTCTCCCTCTTTGTAGACGATGTCTCCGGTAAATAACGGCGGCACACAGTTGCTACGCATGCTGTTGACATATGAAATCTTGAAAACCCGGCGTCCAGTGCTCTGGAACGCCTCTTCGGGTGTCGATGGAAATTCACTGAAGAGACGCCACTCATCGGGCATCTCTCGCCTTTTGTCGCGGTACCATGCTATGGCTTCCAGTGTGGCACCTAATGAGAATAGGTGCATCTCATATTCGTCCATGCTTTCAATCAGTGAGCCATATTCGGCTTGTTTTAGCGGTTTGCTGTAGAGGTCGATGGCAAACCATGGAATGAAAACCGGTGTAAAATTATTTCGCTTTGCTGTGGCATCAATCCATGTGCGGTGGAAGAAGTTCCCGACACCCTTAGCTGTGGATTCTATCACTTTCATTGTATAAGGACCGCTGGCTATTGAACCGAATATTGACTGTACAAGATCCTCGGGTTTGCGCCCTTGCGTTGCTTTCCACAGTCCCACCTCGGTAAGGTGTGCCATGCTTATGTCCTCGCTTCTGAGTGAGTCAGGTTTCTGTGCCGACCCCAGCGAATAGCGGCTGTTGCTCCAGCTGATGACTCTCGTCTTCTGTGCACCCTGATAGGGTGATGTCGTAAGGCGCTTGCCACCTGTTGCCCATGCGGGGTAGCGCGCAATTACCTTGGCGAGCATACCGGCCACAATGGATGACTGCTTTTCGATGTCGCCGCATATGACGCTGTTCCAGTTGCGCCTGTGTACAAGTTGAATCCAGAGCATGTAGAGCTGGGTGAGAGTGCTTCCTCCCCATTGACGTGCTTTCAGCAGTATTATGTCAATGGGGCACTCGCCTGTGCGCAGCTGCTCCATGGCCCTGAGGTATATACGTTGTGGGCGGTTCAGCGTGAATGCACTGTCACGCCCCTTTCCTTTGTCGGAAATAGTGGTCATTGTGCGTGCCCAGTATTCAAAGTCATGATGTATGCGCTTGAGGCAGAACTCAAGCCACAGCCTTATGATATTGCGGTCGTTTGCCTCCGTACTCATCACTTCGGTGATGTATCTCTCGGCTCCCAATGCCGACAACTGCTGCACCCGTTCATCCTTGAGCATTGTTGTTGGCAGGTTGATGTTCTCGACCGGGAACCCCTCGAATGTGGTCCATTGCCGTGCGACGGATGTGGAACCCTCGCCGGTTATCGGATTGTAAACGGCTGAGATTTCTCCCAACCGTTTAATGTTTTCTTTGATTATCTCTTCCTTTTCCATTGTCATATGCCGGCCAGGTCGGTAGGGCGCCGGCGTACCTTGTTCTGGTTGTAGAACTTTGCAAAGAGGTGCTGTACATTACTGTACAGGGTGCCACGCAACGAAATGTTTGTCTGTGCCATCTGTGGCTGACGCAACAGCAACCACTGCATGACTATTTCATTTACAAGATAATCGGTCACAGCCTGCCGCAACATGGGTTGAAGGTGCTCGCGGCTATTGTCAACGCTATCGAACGTCAACGCTATGTAGTCGTCATCTACCTCGCATGCAATATAAGGGAAACGAAGAGCAACAGCAGTAACCAGCCCGTTGGCTGCCTGTGCAGCAAACATAAGGAGCAGTTCTTTCTCATCCTTGCTACTTTGTATGGTGTCGGCGTCAATATCCTTGCGTTTGGCCGATTCTCCCATGTAATAATTTCTTAAATCAATCTGCTGTTGCAGTTCGTTCCACCCGATAAGTATAGTGTTTTTCATAGTCTCTCTCTGGTTATAAATCTATAATGTTGTCATCGGTGTCGCTTCCCTTGACCGGGCGTGCGCGCAATGAGAGCAGTTCGCGTATGCGCAACAGTTCGCCTTGCGCCTTTCCCTGGTGTATGTTTGCCTCGTCGGGCTTTACCATCAGCATCCAGTGCTGCAGGCTGCGCGCTGTCGAGAAGACTGTTATGCTCTCCTTAACCATCTGGGCCATGTCGTCCGGGCTGTTCTGTGGCACTACGAATCTCACGTATATTGTCCCGTTACTCCCGTACTCATCGCCAATGTACCTGACGGTACATGGCGACATGTAGCGGGTTATTGTCCCTGCTGCCTCGCCCATGCTGTCGACTATGAACCGCCTTATTGTGCTGCGGTCATCATCGGTTGCTTGTACAATGTCGGTAAACCGTTCAGGCATGCCGCTTTTGGCACGCGCAAGTGCTGTATATCCACTTTCGGCAAATATCCGGGACATTATGTCACTCTCGTTGATAGTAATATTAATCTCTTTCATGTTTTTATTGCAAAGATATTAGCGCTGTAATGCTGTAGGGTTGCTGAATTGACATTTGCTGTAGGGGGTGCTGTTACAATCAAGCGAGTGCCATCTTCGGCTCCTCTTTTCTGCTTTTGCTACGCAGAGTCCTGTAGACTATGCCGCGGAAGGTCTCCTCGTCGAGATAGAACGATGGTGCAGGTTCTTCAATGATGTTTTCAAGAATGAGATACTTGTAGCGCGACTCCTTGTCTTTTACCTGATCGCAGTAACGACGGTATATCTCCTTGTACATTTCCAACTTGTTCTTGTTGGTGATTGGGAGTTCCTTGTCACGCAAGAGCATTGATACAAAACGGCGTGCGTTCTCAAAGGTTACATAGAACCGTGGTGCGCCACTCTTGGAGGCGTGCTCTATTACTTCACTCTGGGAGACAAAGGGTTTTGTCTTCCTCAATTCCTTAAGTGAACCAAAAAAACTGTTGACTACGTCCTGTCTGCGTACGTCGCGGACAGAATTGTTTACGAAACTTTTCATACTGCTTTTTGGGCTACAAAAATATAGTCAAAAATTGCTGAAAGTTTGTTGTTTTAACACTTATTTATGAACATCCCTGTTGAAAAGTCTTTTTTACTTGTTCGTTGCACGGGTGTGCTGAATAATGTATGGGCGCGCGATAGCTTGTGTTACAACGAATTGTGTATGCTTGCTATGATGTAAATGTCAATTCAGCAACCTTGTCGGCCGTTTTTGGCCGTTTCTTTGCCGATGTAAAACAAATCAATTATGGAACAGAACTTTTTAAACTTGAAGAACGGGGCTGCGTCGGGTAATGCAGTTCCTGTGAATGGAGATTCTGCTGCTGGGCAGCAGAACATCAGTGAGCAGCCTTACGCTTATCTTGATGCGGGGTTGAAGAAGATTTTCGGTAATGATTTTGCACTTGATGACCGCATGGCGCAGGATTTTCTGCTGCATTATCTTTATCAGTATCAGAAACAGAACGAGAGTCTGCGGAACATGCTTGAAAGTGATCCGCGCCTTGCACAGATGATGCTTGACATGATGCACGGCAAGAGGAGTGCAACGGGTGCTGTGGCACGTTATTTCGGACGTTCGCTGGTGGAACTTGACGAGAACTCGCCTGAATATCAGGAGATGTTGCGTGCCGATGAGGAACGTCAGATGGAGGCTGCGCGCTTGGCGGGCGACCGCGAGGAGTATGAGAACAATCTGCGTGAGAGCCAGCCTGTAATCGAGGCTTTTTGTCAGGAACGCGGATATGACCCGTCTGTATTCATGGACAGTGTGTGGGATAAGGTCGTATTCCCGATACTTGCCGGTAAGTATACCGTAGATGTGTGCACGGCACTTGACCATGCACTCTCGTATGAGAAGGATGTTGAGGATGCCTTTGCAGCGGGGAATATCAAGGGACGCAACACTAATATCATGCGCATGAAAGAGGAGTTCGGTGACGGGTTACCCAAGGGCATGACAAGCGTTGCTCCCGCCATTGAACAAAGGCGCAAACGCAATTCCTTGATTGATAAAGCACTCAATGCGTAATATATATTCTTTTACTAATCAATAAATTATCTATTATGAAAAAACTGATTTCTTTTGTGAGGGAGAACCCTCTGCTTGTGATTGTTTCGTTGGCAGCTCTGGCGCTTTACTTTTTCTGTGACAATGTCGCAGGGTTGATGCTTGCCACTGTGAATGTTATGCCTACAGGTACACCCAAACCGTCGAATGGCATTGCCGGGCTTGCTACACAGGGTGCGGGTGAAGCCACTACGGTTTCCAATGCCCGTGAATTGGGAAGTGACATCATTGATGCCGATACTGACGACCAGATTATTGGAATTGCCAGTGACGAGAGTGTCATCGATACCATCAAACGCAAGATTCGCCGTCAGGTGCGAGTGAACTCTTTTGAGGTGGACCACTATCTTATTGATGACAAACGTTCTAAAGCGTACACCAACGTTACATACACTGGAATCAATGCTACGCGTGCCGAGATTCCTTTCTCGACAACCGGTGAGAGAAAGATTTTCCAGGAGTACTATACGGCCATCTGCAAGGGTGTTAACGGTTACGATTCTACAGGGCAGGTAGAGTTGCCGGGTGTAGACCTCATGCTCTTCTTTGTGGGCAAGAACACAACAACCGAGGCTCCTATTGCCATGGCGGTGAACGGTCCCAAGGTAAATGCCAGCGATGACTATTGCGTGGTTCCTACTATCCCTGCCGGTACCGAGATAATTCTCCTTTCGTCGGCTGCGTATGAGACACAGAAGTTCATCGCTCCTTCTACAATCGTTCCTGTCCCCGAACGCATGTATCTGCAGAAACAACTCTGCAACAGTATCGTGAGTGACTATTTTGCTGCGCAGAAGAAGCGCATCCAGTTCAGCGAGTCGCAGATTGCTGAGGCTGTGCTCCGTCAGTTCCGTCTTGAGAGCTGCCGTACAGCGTGGGTAGGCCAGCCAGGCAAGTTCAAGGTTCAGGCCATGGACAATGCCATGGGTTACCAGTGGGACTACTTCTCAAAGGGTATCCGTTGGCAGTTCAAGCGTCAGTATGACCTTTCGTCAAAGATTACATTCGCTGATCTCATCAACCTTTCTATGGTGAAGTTCACTGGGTTCAATTGCACCAAAAGAGCTATATGGCTGTTGGGTAAGCAGTTGCTTAACGATATCCAGAAGATTGACCTCACACTGCACAAGAATATCAATGTGACAGGCGACAAGGTATTCGGCATTGAGTGTACCAAGATTCATACAGTGTTCGGTGATATCGACCTCATTCACGACCCGACTCTTGATGCTCTTGGATATGCTCACTGCGGAGGTCTCATCGACGAGAACGGACTTGTACGCTATTACATGAAGAATGAGGATGCCAAGACCGAGAATGTTGACGGTGAGGAGGCAAAGCGCGAGGTTGTGATGACTATCGACTGTCTCTGCCTCAAGGGCTACTCGCACATCTGGGTAAACGGTTCGGCTGCCGAGAGTGATATCCCCGGTGCATCGCACGTGACAAGCGCCGCAACGCTTCCTGAGTCGCCGAACATCAACGATGTGGTGGTACTTACAGCCGACGTGAACCGCACCGTGAACGATGAGCAGAAACTCTGGTTTGCAGCCGGTAGCGTGGTGACATTCAACGGCAGTACATGGGTTGAGTATACAGGTGAAATCCTTGTCTGACTTGTGTTGCGAGTGCTAAAAGCAAAATTGCTACTCACAACTGTTGAAGACGAGCTTTTAACCATTCATTTCATTAAGGGGCTTGCCTGCGGTTCTGGCAGTGCTGCCGTACCCGGGAAGCCCCATCCAATAATTATTTGCTATGAAAAAGAGAATTACTTACGAAATACATGGACAGATTGAGCGCAACAGCTACTTCAGGATTGGCAAGGCGCTTATGAGAATTGAGTTTACCGGTGGCGCCATAAATTCTACAGGTGTCTATCCGGCGCAGTATACAACCGACAATCCGCTTTTCCAGCGCGCAATAGAGAACAGCGAGGCTTTCCGCTGTGGCGAGATAAAGCGCGGCAGGGTAGAGGAATTTGAATGTGGTGAACCGGTTGCATCGCCTACTGCCGTCGAGGGTGCGGCAGCGACTGTAGCGAGTGAGGTTACGAACATGCAGCAGGCACGTGCCTTCCTCATGGCAGCGCCTTATAACTGTACTCTTGCCGAACTGCAGAACAAGGGGGCAGTCAGGAGTGCTGCACAGAGCAAGGGTGTGTCATTCCCTAACTGGCTATGATTACTGCCGATGAACTTGTGAGGCGGGTGAGGCGTCTGTTGAACGAGGCAGAGGAGGATACAAGCCTTTCACTCCTGATTGAGGAGACACGCAACATTGACGGACATGTGCTGGGGCTTCTGCCACAGGCCGTTGCGCTGGTACAGAAAAACAAGGCTTCAGGCTATGGCAACGTGAATCCGCGTACGGTGGATGTTGAAACATCGGGGCTTGTCGACTGTGGAAACGGTTGCGCATCGCTTCCTCTGCCTGATGATTTTGCAGCCCTTGTATCGGTGCAACTGAAAGGGTGGAGGCGCCCTTGCCGAAGACTCCTTTCCCAGGAGAGTGGTGAGGCGGTTGCCCTTAGCAACGGATATGTGCGTGCAGGTGTATGCCGTCCGTTATGTATGGAAGGTGTAACCGACGATGGCTCAAGAGTGGCGTTGCTCTCTCCATTACCGTCTGATGATGCTCCTAGGCTCGAGCATTTTGTCTATGAGGCTGAGTTTGATGCCTCCGAGGGGCTTGTAGGGTGCAGCGATGTGCTTGCCGATGCTGTTGCGTACTATTGTGCGGCGCTGCTGTACAGCGTGTTCGAACGTCAGGACCAGGCAAACGCCTTTCTCTCGCTTGCGACTCTGTTGTGTAACGGTGGTGAAAGGAGATAGTATCATGAGTGTAAAGAGTATTGCTTTTGAGAAGTGCGGCGATGTATGGGAGAGTCTCCCGCTTGTATGCCGCGGCGGTGATATGAGACTGCGTGTCCACAAGAAGGGACCTTACCCTGTAGATGTACTGGTGAGTCTCGACGGTGAAGAGGAGTACATAAAGTATGATGACTTCGGTTTGGATGAACTCAAGTGCGAGGTCACTGTTGAGGGCGCTATGCGCGGGCAGCACCTGAAATTGGTATCGCGCAGTGAACTTACTCTGCTGAAATGTCTTGAATCTTGATGTCATGGATGGGCTGAAGTTGTTTGTGGCTACATTGCTGGCCAATATGGCGGGGCTGCTGTTCCCCATAAGGAACGATATCTATGGCCTAGTACTGCTCTTCACGGTAAATTTTGTGGTCGGTATGCTTGCCGATGTGTGCAACCATAGGGAATGGAGTTTCAGGAAGGCCTTCCTTTTCTTCAGGGATGCGGCAATCTATTTTGTTATGGTTGCTTCAATCTATCTACTCGGCTATTTCAAAGGTGAGGAGGAGGTTGCTGTGCACTGTGTGTCGTTCATGATTTATGTAGCAATATATTTCTACGGGACAAATATCCTGCGCAATGCACGCATGGTGACCAGTGAACGCAGTACGCTGTTTGTTGTCTTGGACTTCCTCTATTATCTGCTCAGTCTGAGGGTGCTTGAGAGGAACGATTCGTTGAAAAGGTATTTTGAACATGAAAGGAACAGGAAAAATATGGTTTAGCCTCGTTGTGTTTGTACTGTGTGCGTGCCGCACGGTACCGGAGAACATCACCGGCAGCGATGTGAAAGTACATACCGGCATTACGGGGCACATTGTCAGGGACAGCGTATTCGTGCATGACAGCATTTACGTGCGCGAGAGACCCGACACGGTATTTTTTACAAGATACCGCACTCTCTACAAAGAGAATGTCGTAAGGGATACCGTGCTGCTGTGCGACACTCTCTACAAGGAGAGGATTGTTACCCGATACACGGCTCCGCCGGGATGTGTGAATGTTGAGTGGATGTGGTTGGCAGTGCCGATTGGGATTCTGTTACTCATTATTGCTCCCAAAGTGATAAGGCTGTTGCTTAAGTTCTTTGTGGGAGTATAGCAGTGATGCCGGATTTTTGAGTCATGGTTGTGGGGGCTGTCAAGGACAGGTCCGCACGACCATTTTCTGTAAAGTGTGATATGAATATTGGATAACTTACAAGTTTATTTTAGAATGCATAGGATTTTTTCATTTAAGGGTGTAACAAGGAGTATCGACAATATGCTTGCCGGCGAAGGGGAGTGCATTGAGGCAATCAATCTGCGTATCAAGGACGACACTATGGTTCCAGTTCCGGTACCAACCGAAGAGGCTTTGTTGAAAGTCAATTATTCACGTATATTCTGGCATGAACTTGCCAGTTGCTTCCTTTGTGTGACTGATGATGAGGCTGCTGTGCTGCATGCGTATGACAGCAAGTGGCAAAGGATGACGGGTGAAGGTGGCGAGCCGCTTGAGTTCAGCGGTGTGGGTGCTGTCACAAATGTGGAGTTTGTTGGTTATGTGGCGTGCTGCATATGCAGTGCTGGCATTGTGTACATGCTCTACAGCGACGGCAGGTATATTATGCTTGGCGAACGTCCGCCAATGCCGCAGCTGGAGATTACCGTATCGTCGAAACTTTCCCGGTTGACAACCGAAGTGGAGTTTCATAACTCCACGAGTGACAACATCGAGAGTTCGTGGCAGTATAATTCAAAAGGATATTTTGATGAAGCAATATCTGCTTTGAATAATACGGGGCATTATATTGACAGGGCATTGTTCAAATATGCCCTGCGCACATTCGACGGCTCGTACATAAGCATCTCTCCAGCCATGTACGTGAGTGACGAGGGTTGCATCAACTGGGTCGGCAGGGACGGCTTCAACCTCTATTCCGAAGCTGTAAGCAGTTCCTCCTCTTCGAAATACGATGTAGCTGTTATTGGCTTTAAAACGCAGTTTACGTTTTTGGGTCTTGAACTTGCTGACTGGAAAAACATTGTCGTGGGTATTGATGTCTTTACCACAGGCTCCATTATGGGGAGCAAGGCCGAAAAGGTGAGATGGCGCAGAAGAAGTAGCGGTTCGGTGGGCGAGTTTGTGGAGTACGAGTGCTACACGGTTAAGGAGTTTGACGAGCTGTGCAACGAGATTGCCGATGCAAGACACTACTACAGGATTGCGGAGTACGATATCGACGGAAATCTCATAGAGGCTCTTGAGGATGTCTCCTCGACTAGCCTTGCGTTGCAGCAAACCTTGGAGAATGATGACTGCTATTACAGTTCTATGGCGCCTGGTTGCAGTTATATGTTCAACAACAGGTTGCATATAGGAGCGCTGAAGGAGTATTTCTTCAAAGGATATGACCCGGTGTTCCTCAAAGGACCGTATGGAGACCGTAGGGTCGTCGGGAGTGTGGTTGCAAGTACAAGAATCAATACATCGCGCGGTACGTCGGTTGTGGTGAGGGAATACGGCAATATGGAACTGATGTATGTTGACGGATGCTATGAACTGCCGCCCTTGCTCTCTTATCCCGATATGAGGGCGTGTGAGATGACTCTATATGTGAACACTGGTGAGGAATGCTATTGCAGAACCTTTGAACTCACCCCTCACCGTTATTTGAACACGGCGCAGTATCTTAACCGCTGGTCGCTTGGCTTTTCGGTCAGTTGCAGGGCTAATATATCGGGCGGTGCAAAGCCTGCCCCTTTGCGCGACAAGGATGTTGTTGCCATGTTCAATAATCAGGAGGGGCAGCACAAGATTGTCTACTCCAAGAGCAGAGCCTCATGGATGTATAACGATGTACCGTTCCCCACAGACGAAAAGTATGCCGGCATGGAACTGGTACTGAACTCTAAGGAACTTGCCGACGGTGACAGCCTGACCTTTACGATACGCGCAACCGACAGTGAATTATGCTTCAGGGATGTGAGTAACATTGTTGTCGACGCTTCGTGGACTCGTCTTGAGACTATGACGATGCCTGTAGAGGAGGAACCGTATGAGGTGCGGCGCAATGTGCTGAAGGTTTCATCGGTGGAGAATCCTTTCTCTTTTCCTCTTCACTGTACATACACTCCTTCGCAAGCTGAGATTGTTGCCATTGCCAGTAATACGGTGGCTTTGTCTCAGGGACAGTTCGGTCAGCATCCACTCTATTTGTTCTGCAACGACGGAATATGGGCTATGTCGGTCGATTCTTCAGGTGCAACGGCCTACCTTGCCTCTTATCCGTTATCGCGCGAAGTCTGCGTAAACCCTCAGACGGTATGCGGAATTGACGGTGGAGTAGTGTTCGCCGCCAGGCAGGGAGTCATGTTGCTCAGTGGTGGTAAGATGAAGTGCATCTCTGCTTCCATGAATGGGAACCCGGGGGTGTTCAGGCGTATAACCGCCGATGGAGTGATAAAGAAGATACACACTATGATGCAGATGCCCGATGTGGTGGGCGAGGATGATTTTTCTGTTTTTATGAGGGAAGCAAAAGTGTCTTATCTACCTGCATGCGACGAGATAATGTTTGCCAGTGCAGTGCATGGTTTCTGTTACCTCTATTCGTTGCGCAGTGCTGTATGGACTCAGGTCGCTTTGGAGGTGAAAGGCTTTGTGCGCGGCTATTCGTTCTTCAGGATGTTTGCACCAAAGGATAACGGTACTCTTGTGATGCAGTTTGGAGATGCATATTCGGGCGATAATCGTGTACTTGTTGTAACTCGCCCTCAGTTATGGGGAACGAAACTCCCAAAGAGGATAATACAGTTGATGCTACATGCATCGGCAAAACCTGTTCCTGCGAGGAACTCACAGCTTCCCGTGCTTGCTTGCTACATGCTTGGCAGCAATGACGGCGTGAACTTCAAACTCATTGCAGGGCGCGAAACTGTAAAGGAACTCTGCGACCTGAAGTTCCCTTATTTCCCTACTCAAGCATACCGTTACTATCTTTTTGTGGTGTGCGGTGAATTGGCGGCAAGCAGTTTTGTGACGGGGATTGATATTGATGTCAAGCCGGCATGGAACAGCAGGAACTGATGATTGCGAATAACGATTAAACAGCAAGCGGGAGATAAATGCCTCCCGCTTGCTGTTTAGGAATCTTTGCTGTTCTCTCTCAAAAGCCTTTTCCTGTTCTTTTCAATGTATATGCTGCATCGCATGAATACGGCAAATGCCAATACGAACATGATGGTGGCAATCGCGCTCCTGAAAATCATGAACCCTGTACCTGCCATAATTACCATGCATGTCAACTGTAACGAAATCAATGTGCCTGCTTTCATAAATCTTACCCTTAGTGTCATTTGTCAAAATTCCAGTATATTATTCTCTCTTTGCCGCTTATAGATGGTCCGGCAATCAATGTTGCGTGGTCAATGTACTTGCCTTTGCAGCGGAGTGTGACAATCCCAATCTCTTCACTCCTTTGCGATACGTAGTTGCTGTTTAGCAGCATCTTGTAGCCGCAGCGTGCAATTGACCTTTCTCTCTCCCTGAGGAATGTCTTTACGTATTCCTCCTCCATGTACTCATGTTTCATTGAGTACTCTTCGCTAAGGTGGCTGCCACCTCTCCATCTCGACGTGAGAATGTTCCCCAGATGTTCTGTCCACTCAAGGCTTTTCTCACATAGGATTTCAAGTATGTTCCGCACCCTTTCAAATAAATCATTCTTCATAGTTCAACGCTGTTTGAAAGTCCTTTCATCATTGTCTTAACTCTTTTTGTTTCGCCACAACAAAAAGCTAAAGGATACAAATCCAAACAACTTTCTGCTGCTTTTTATCCTTCTCATATTAATCAGATTAAATAATCTCTTCAATATTTGTCTGTTTCGCCTGAATTTGCTATGTTTGCCATGAATAGCTGATTTTGCTGTTTGTGGCAAATATCTTTGTTACAGTGTGCTTTATAGTTTGCTAGCAAACTGTGGCTGCAAATATAGCTTCATTTTTTGTAACGCGAGTTGCTGTATAGCTAAAAACGGCTATTTTGGAATGCTTCTAAATATCGGTTGCCTACAGGAATAATATCTAAAATAAAATTTTATGGAAAAAAGTGTTAAGACAAGAGTGATTGAAGTGTTGAAATCAAAGGGTCTCAGTGTAAACCGTGCAAGCAAGATTCTTGATATTCCGCAACGAACACTCAACCGTCAGGTGAATGAGGGAGGAAACATAAGTATGGACCTTGTATATGCCATCTTGAACAATTTCCCTGAGATATCTTCAGCATGGCTCATTGCCGGTGAGGGTGCAATGCTCGCTGCTAAGGAAGAGACCGTGATTGACGGTGTCCCTTTCTATAACGACCTTCCCGTGAGTGCCGGCTATCGCGATGCTTTCGACCCAGCAAGGGAAAATCCAACTTCGTACATAGCTTTGCCTACCCGGAACGCCGATTTCTACTTCCCCGTATCGGGCAATTCAATGGAACCTGAGATAAACGATGGCGATATTGTAGGTGTAAAGAGAGTGGAACGTCATGAGGGTATCATACATGGTGCGGTGTATATGGTGGTTACTAATGAGAATCGCATGATAAAACGTTGCTACCATGACAACAATGACCCGGAACTCATCTGGTGTGTGTCGCCCAATTATCCTTCGTTCCCCATTCACAAGAACGATGTATGTGCGTTGTTCCGTGTCGTAAACAGAATAGAGACTTTTTAAATTCTCCGATTATGAAAAAGAATAGGTTCTTTATGCTTTTTGCAGGTGCTTTCATCTCTTTGATGGCACTCTCTGCATTTAACTCAGAGGTTTCCGCACAAAGTAAAAATGAAAATATCCAGTATATCGTCAATGCGGTAAAAGAAGAACTGGGCGCTGACGACGGTTACAATGTGCGTTCTGTCACTGTTGCAGACAACATAGTTGTTGTAGATCTCGTCTCAACAGATGTGCCTGCAGAACATTTTTGCGATCTTGTGCGTGCTGTTAAGAGTTATATGAATGATAATGATGTGCAGCTCCCCTTTGAAGGTAAGGAATTTGTTGACGCATTCAATTCTGCCGGTTGCAAGGGTGTTTTGATTAAGGTTTATGATACCAGCAGCAACAAGAGCAACAATGTGAATCTTACAGCCAAGGAGTTTGCTACATTCTCGTGCGTGGATTTAAGCGACAATTCTCAGGTGATGATGGGTGTGATGTCATATCTCCCGGTTGAGGATTTAGTCAAGATTATGAATGCAGGAGCTAAAGAGGAGGCCGGGGATGAAGCCGGTATCGTACTTGAAAATGAAGTGATATTTTTCATCATGCAGATATCTGCCGATGACCTTGCCGAGATTTGGCAGGTAGAAGAGCAGTATCCGGGCGAAATGAAGAAAATGATGAAGATGCAGATGGCTGAAAATCCGGATCCGTCCGTTGCCATGATAGTTGAAATAGCCCGTAAGCATGGCTGCAATTTCGGTTTCAAATTTACAGCCCGTGGACAAAAACCGTTGGCGATAGTTCTTGACTGAATTGACAGGTCACTACTGTCCCATTAAAATCTGAAAAAGTTCTTTGAAATTATTGAAATATAGTTAGTTACAGAGGTTTTTCGAGCGAACGGACTTGAAATTTTATCTTTGCGGTAGTTTCCTCTTCATTGGTTGCAGAACTCTACAAGAACCGTTGGCAGATAGAGCTGTTCTTCAAATGGCTAAAGCAGCACCTTAAGATTAAGAAGTTTTGGGGTACTACCGAGAATGCCGTTAGAATACAAATCTATGTCGCCATTTGTACTTACCTACTTGTTACTATCGTCAGAAACGATATGAAACTCGAAAGAAGTACATACGAAGTCTTGCAGATTTTAAGCATTTCGCTGACTGACAAAATGCACTTGAAAGACCTCTTTGATAAAACTAAATTTCAATATGACAAAGATCGTTTCGGACCAAATGGGCCAAATTTATTTAATGTTTAACCAGTCCCTAATTTTTATGGGACACTAGTGAGATTTTTTAGTGATGAAAAAGAATAGTTCATTTTCAACTTTTGTAGCAGCCTTCGTTGCGCTGTTCCTCGTTTCTTCATTCAGTGAGACTGCGTTTGCTCAGAATAATGCTCAGATTGTGAATGATTTTATAACAGGGGTCAGGGCCGAGTTTCTTGCTGATGAAGAAATGGAAATAAGGTCTGTTGAAAGGAAAGGTAATGTAGTGGTTGTAGATGCATATGACAATGAAGGGTTCGCCGAACTGTATTGCGAGGTGTTGGCTGCCTCAAAAAGGTATCTGCTCGACAATCCTGTTGATTTTACTCCCGAAATGAAAAAAGTCCTGGCTGCTCTTCAAAGCCAAGGTGTTTCATTCTGCTACTCAGTCACAGATGTTCCTTCAGGCAAGAAATATAAAGTTGATTTTACGGCAAAAGAGTTTGTCAGCGCTTATGCATTCGAGAGCCTTGATATCGCTTCGGATATGTCGAGCGATATATTCAAGTATATTCCATTTAACAAGATTGTTGACATTATGAATACTTTCATGCGTGGTTCATCCAATTATTTCCTTTGCGAGAATGGTCGTCTTTATATTGTAATGCAAGCCCCTGGCGAGGAATTTGCCGGACTGAAAGATGCTTATGCAAGCGACCCGGCGATGTGATGTTTACTGAGCTTATGAAGGAGAATGTCGCATCTATGAGCGAAGATAAGGATTTCAGGTCTTTCCTAGACCTCGCGCACGCCAACGGTTACAAGTTTGCCGTACGTTTCACATCCCCTTCTAAAGAGTCAATTTCCATTGATGTGGAATGAAAATATCAGGGTTGCGTGAATGCTGTGCGTTCATGCTCTAAATGTTGTCTGTCGTCTGTATGAAAAGGAATACATCTTTGCCCAGTTGGGTTACAGTTTTTCTTGTGCTCTTCTTTTCTGCATTGTCGGGCACTTCGGCTGTGGCGCAGAGCAACAATGCTGTTGTAAACAGTTTTGTCGATGGCCTTAGAAAGGAGTTTATGGCCGACAAAACTATGAATGTAAAGTCGGTGGAGTTCAAAGGCAAGGTGCTTGTGGTGGATTCGTATGGAAATGGTGACTCCTTTGACCTTTATTATGAGGTGCTTGAGGCAACGAAAAAGTTTATGTCCGACCATAAACGTGAATTGCCTGCCGAGTACAAGGAAATTCTGAATGCGCTTGAAAAGGAGGGAATCTCTTTCCGTATTTCAATATCTGATGCTTCCAGTGGCAAGAGATACGATGTTGATTATACTGCCCAACAATTTATAAGCTCATATATGCTTGATGATATGGGCGATGCTGATAAACTGACAAACGAACTGTTTGCATATATTCCGTTTGAAAAGGTTGTGGCAATCATGAATTCCGCAACCCAAAACTCAGGTGTCAGCTTCTCTTGTGAAAATGGCCGTCTTTATATAGTTACGGAGATTCCTGCCGGTGATTATGTTCCTTTGAAGCAGATTTATGACCATAATCCGCACTCTTTTGTTGAAATGATGAAGGATGGTATGCTCCAGTCCATGAATGCCGATGAGAGTACAAAGGTGTTCATCGATTTGGCGCATTCTAATGGATACCGCCTCTCCGTCAGGTTCGCTTGTCAGGGGTATGAGTCCATTTCGTTCGATATTGAATAATTGTTCATCTCCTAATAGAAACAGATCGGCATGCCGATCTGTTTCTGTATTATATCCATTCAAAAAACGGATATCAGTTGTTCAAAATATCGTTTGAATGTTGTCTTTTAACATATTATATGTTCCTGCAGTTGCGTATTATTGGGATTTTTTTCTATATTTGCGTTTAGTGTACTCAGGAGAAGTGCGCATGGTGGCTTGTTTTTTGCCTTTTTTGCAGAAATTGCCTTTCTTGGGTGTTTAAATGATAAAGAAAAGTTATGTCACAGAACAAAGGACATATTGCACAGGTTGTTGGTGCTGTCATTGATGTGTATTTTGATGTCGATGATGAAAAGGGCGGGGGATCTCTCCCAGCCATTCACGAGGCATTGAGTGTGAAACTCAAGGACGGTAACGAGCTTATACTTGAGGTGCAGCAGCACATCGGCGACAATACGGTGCGCACTGTTGCCATGGATCGCACTGCAGGTCTGGCACGTGGTCTTGAGGTTATAGCCACAGGGCAGCCCATAACAATGCCTGTAGGTGCACAAATAAAAGGACGCATGATGAACGTTGTGGGTGACTCCATTGACGGTCTCAAGAAACTCGACCGTGAAGGTGCATATCCAATACATCGTGAGGCTCCAAAATTCGAAGAACTCTCTACTGTTGAAGAGGTGCTGTATACGGGCATAAAGGTAATTGACCTTCTTGAACCTTATTGCAAGGGAGGAAAAATCGGCCTCTTTGGCGGTGCCGGTGTGGGCAAGACTGTGCTCATAATGGAACTTATAAATAACATAGCCAAGGGGCACGACGGATTCTCTGTTTTTGCCGGAGTGGGAGAACGTACACGCGAGGGCAACGACCTGTTGCGTGAGATGATTGAGTCGAACGTTATCTGCTATGGCGAAGAGTTCAGAAAAGGACTTGAAAGAGGCGAATGGGACCTCTCTAAGATAGATTATAATGAGGTGGAAAAATCCCAGGCCACTCTTGTTTATGGACAGATGAATGAGCCTCCCGGTGCACGTGCATCGGTTGCGCTTTCGGGCTTGACAATTGCCGAGTCGTTCCGCGATGCAGGTGCAAAGGAGGGTAGGAGAAACGATATCCTGTTCTTCATTGACAATATCTTCCGCTTTACCCAGGCAGGTTCCGAGGTCTCGGCTCTGTTGGGTCGTATGCCCGGTTCTGTGGGTTACCAGCCTACACTTGCCAGCGAAATGGGTGCGCTGCAGGAACGTATAGCCTCTACAATCCACGGTTCAATCACATCGGTGCAGGCCGTGTATGTGCCGGCCGATGACCTTACCGACCCGGCTCCAGCAACGACATTCTCGCATCTTGATGCGACAACTGTACTTAGCCGCAAGATTGCTGAACTCGGTATCTATCCTGCTGTTGACCCGCTTGAGTCCACATCGCGCATTCTCGATGCCAATGTGGTAGGCAAGGAACATTATGATACTGCGCAAAGGGTGAAGCAGATATTGCAGCGCAATAAGGAACTGCAGGACATCATCTCAATCCTGGGTATGGAGGAACTCTCCGAGGAGGACCGTATTACGGTGAACCGTGCGCGCCGCGTGCAGCGTTTCCTCTCGCAGCCGTTTACCGTTGCCGAGCAGTTTACAGGAATCTGTGGTGCCACGGTTTCCATTGAGGATACAATCAAGGGCTTCAACATGATTCTTGACGGTGAGGTCGATTACCTGCCCGAGCAGGCTTTCCTCAATGTGGGAACAATTGAGGAGGCTATTGAGAAGGGCAACAAGATTCTTGAACAGGTGAAATAGTGCTTATAATGGAGAATAGTGCAATAACGCTTGAGATTGTCTCGCCGTCAAAGGTCTTTTTTAAGGGTGTGGTAAGACTTGTAAGGTTACCTGGCGCAAAGGCACCGTTTGTGGTGCTGCATAACCATGCTCCTATACTTGCGGCGCTTGAACGCGGAACCGTAGTGTGGGAGAATGAGGATGGCGAATCAAGGCTTGCGATATCAGGCGGATTTGCCAGGGTGTGTGAAAACCATGTGACACTTTGTGTCGAAACTGAAGAATGATTTATAATGAACAGGATAAACGCCTTATCGATATTTACTGCTTACGTTTGTTTGCTGGCGCTTGCCGACAGTCTGCTTGTAGGCACCTTCCTGCCGCAATTCGATTCGGTGGCAAGGTTTGCAGTGCCGCTATACTTCTGGCTGCTTTATGCAACAGTGGTACTGCTGCTCAAGAAAGGACTCGACAGTGACACGGTGGCAAAATATTTCATGTTCTTCAAAGGTGCAAAGATGCTCCTTACAATGATTGTGATGCTGGTTGCCGCCTTTATCTTCCGCGACAGTGCCAAGGAGATAATCGTGACATTCTTTGTTTACTATGTTGCTCTTCTTCTGCCCGAAAGCATTTACGTGGCAAGGATGAGAAAAAAATGACAATTTTATTGCTCTATGTACACTTTACGCCGCATATCTCTGCTCATGATGCTGCTTATCGCCCCGCTGGGGTTGTGCTGTGCGGCAGGGCACGGTAGTGCTACAGGCGAGGTGGATGTAAAGGGTATCATATTCTCCCATGTGAAAGATTCATATGAGTGGCATCTGACAACCATCGGTGACCGACACGTGACGATAAGCCTTCCCGTAATCCTTTATTCTACGCGTAGCGGATTTGAGGTGTTCTCATCCTCGGTTTTCCATGAGCAGGAGGAGTACAAAGGATTCAGAATAGCCGTCGAGGGTAACAACGAGGGCAAGATTGTGGAGATTGACGAATGGGGCAACGAGTCGCGTCCGCTTATTGACCTGTCGATAACCAAGAATGTGCTGGCGGTGATTCTAAACTCTCTGCTGCTGGTGGCTATAGTGCTCTACACGGCACGATGGTACCGCAGGCACGATGCACGTAAAGAGGTACCCAAGGGAGTTGTGGGCGCAATGGAGATGATGATAGAGATGATTGTGGACGATGTGATAAAACCCAATGTGGGGGCGAACTACCGCCGTTACACCTCATACCTGTTGACGGTGTTCTTCTTCATCTTTTTCAGCAACATAATGGGCCTTCTGCCGGTGTTTCCCGGCGGTGCCAACGTTACAGGAAACATTGCCGTGACATTGGCCCTCTCAATATGCACTTTCATTGCCGTGAACTTTTTCGGCAACAGGGAGTACTACAAGGAACTCTTCTGGCCCGATGTGCCCACATGGCTCAAGCTCCCGGTACCGCTGATGCAGGTGATTGAGATATTCGGCGTGTTTGTCAAGCCGTTCGCATTGACAATACGTCTTTTTGCAAACATACTTGCCGGACACACGGCACTACTGGCCTTTGTGTGTATCATCTTCATAACAATGGCGGTGAACAGCTACATAGGCAGCGGAATGACCGCTGTATCGGTGCTCTTTACTGTGTTCATGAATTTTCTGGAGCTGCTTGTTGCCTTCATACAGGCATTCGTGTTTACGATGCTCTCCTCGGTGTTCATCGGACTCTCGCAGCAGGAGCATCATTGATTGTAGAAAAATATATTAATTAATTTAAAAAAATATTGAATTATGTTTTCGATGGTATTGTTACAGGCCGCAGCAACAGTTGCCCTGACAAAAATGGGTGCAGCGTTCGCTGCCAGTCTTGCAGTTTTTGGAGCAGCATGGGGTATCGGCCGCATCGGCTGCACAGCCTTGGAAGCCATAGCACGTCAGCCAGAGGCTGCTGGACAGATTCGTTCGAGTATGATTCTTGCCGGTGCTCTCATTGAGGGTGTTGCCATGTTTGCAGTGGTAGTCTGCTTCCTTGTCCTTTTCGTATAACTAAAGACCTGAAAGAATGTCATTGCTTTTGCCCGATGCCGGTTTGCTGTTCTGGATGCTTCTCTCATTCGGAATAGTCTTTCTCGTGCTCTACAAGTTTGGCTTTCCTGTCATAACCTCCATGCTCGATGAACGCAGGAAGTTCATTGAAGACTCGCTGCGCAATGCCGCTGAGGCCAATGAGAGGCTGGCACGCATTGAACAGGATGGCGAGGCTATCATCGCTGCTGCCAAGGAAGAGCATGCACGCATGTTGCGCGAGACTGCCGTGACACGCGAACAACTGCTTGCCGAGGCGCGCCGCAAGGCAACAGATGAGAGTGAAAGAATTGTGGAGGAGGCAAGGAAAAACATTAGCCAGGAACGCGAAGAGGCACTCAGTGGAGTAAGGACACAGGTCGCTGAACTCTCACTTGTGATAGCCTCCAAGGTTTTGCGCAAGGAACTGTCCGGCGATGAACGTAGCATGGCATATACTATGGAACTTGTGGATGAGGCTCTTGCCAAGGAAAAGGATAAAGAATGAACACCGGAGTAATCTCTGCACGTTATGCCAAGGCTCTGCTTGCATATGCAATGGAGCACGGTGCCGAGGATGCTGTCTATGGCAGCATGAAGGAACTTGTGCGTACACTGCAGCAGGTAAGGGAGTTTCATGTCCTTTTGCGCAACCCGCTGTTGAAATCTGCGCGCCGTGTAGAACTCATATGCTCGGCAATGGGCAGTTCTTCTCTTCTGGAACGCTTTGTCTCTCTTGTCGTAAAGGAAGAACGTGAGGACATGCTCATCTTCATTGCATATGAGTACATGGCCCTTTATCGTGAGGCCAAGGGCATATCTGCAGTGAGGTTTGTCACTGCAAAACCGCTTGATGAGGAGTCAAAGTCAAGGCTGGAACGGCTCATTGAAGAGAGTGAGGGTGTGAAGGTGGAGATGGAGTACGTTGTCGATGACTCCATAATAGGAGGATTCAGGATGGAGGTCGCATCACGGCGCATCGATGCCAGTATCGAAGGACAGTTGCGCCGTATAAGGAAAAGTATTGTAAAACAAAACAGGAAATTAGTCTGATGAATATAAAACCGAGTGAAGTCTCAAAACTGTTGCTCGAGCAGCTACAGGGTATAAAGAACGACATCGAGTACGAGGAGGTCGGCACTGTGCTCCAGGTGAGTGACGGAGTGGTGCGCATATACGGCCTCTACAACGCCGAGGCCGAGGAACTCCTTGAATTTGACAATGGTATCAAGGCTATTGTCATGAATCTTGAGGAGGACAATGTCGGCGCCATTCTGCTTGGCCCCACCGACAGGATAAAGGAGGGCATGACCGTGAAACGTACCGGCAGGATTGCATCAATCGATGTCAGCGATGCCATGATAGGTCGCGTCATAACTCCGCTTGGCGAGCCGCTTGACGGCAAAGGCGACATTGTGGGCGATAAGTTCGAGATGCCACTTGACCGCAAGGCACCCGGTGTCATATTCCGTCAGCCGGTGACCGAACCGTTGCAGACAGGTATCAAGTCCATCGACTCCATGATACCCATCGGGCGAGGCCAGCGAGAACTCATAATAGGTGACCGTCAGACTGGCAAGAGTGCGGTTGCCATTGACACAATCATTAACCAGCGTGCCGCATTCGAGGCCGGCGAACCCGTATATTGCATCTATGTCGCAGTGGGGCAGAAAGGTTCTACTGTGGCATCTACCGTGAACACCTTGCGCCGTCATGGCGCAATGGACTACACTACTGTAGTAGTGGCAACGGCTGCCGACACTGCGGCACTGCGTTACTATGCCCCCATGGCAGGAGCAGCCATCGGCGAGTACTTCCGCGATACCGGAAGACATGCTCTTGTGGTGTTCGACGACCTTTCGAAACAGGCCGTGGCCTATCGCGAGGTTTCACTTATCCTTCGCCGTCCGTCGGGACGTGAGGCCTATCCGGGCGATGTCTTCTACCTGCACTCACGCCTGCTTGAACGTGCAGCAAAAATTATTTCGCAGCAGGAAGTGGCCGAGAAGATGAACGACCTCCCGCCGAGCCTTGTAGGCAAGGTAAAGGGTGGCGGCTCGTTGACCGCGTTGCCCATTATTGAAACTCTGGCAGGTGACGTATCGGCGTATATCCCCACCAATGTAATCTCCATTACCGACGGACAGATATATCTTGAGAGTGACCTTTTCAATCAGGGCTTCCGCCCGGCGGTGAATGTGGGAATCTCAGTGTCCCGTGTGGGTGGTAAGGCGCAGATTGCTTCAATGAAGAAGGTTGCCGGAACATTGAAGATTGACCAGGCACAGTTCCGCGAGCTTGAGGCATTCGCCAAGTTCGGCAGCGACATGGACCCTGTAACCATGATGGTAATACAGCGCGGCCGGCGCACCAATGCCCTGCTTGTTCAGCAGCAGTACTCTCCAATGCCGGTCGGCGAACAGGTTGCTGTGCTCTATTGCGGAATCCATAATCTGCTCGCCTCAATCCCTGTCAGCAAGGTTGCAGCCTTCGAGAGCCTTTTCCTTGATATAATGCGCACACGTTACAAAGAGACCGTTCTGGACAGGATTACTTGCGGCGAAATGGACGATGACATTGCTGGCAGAATTGAGAGTGTAGCCAAGGATGTGTGTGATACTTTGATGCAGCAATGAATCTCAAGGAGGTAAAACATAGGATACTCTCGGTCAAGAATACGCAGAAGATAACCTCTGCAATGAAGCTTGTCTCATCGGCCAAACTGCGTCGTGTGCAGTCGGCTGTGGAGCACATGCGCCCGTACAGGAGTAACCTTGATGCAATGCTCAGTACCTTGATATCCGGCTGCAAGGATTCCCGTTCGCAGACTCTAGACACGTACACTGCAGTAAGGGAAGAGAAGAGAGTCGTTCTCATTGCCGTATCGTCCGATACCGGCCTTTGCGGAGCATTCAATGCCAATGTCGTGCGCCTCATGAACAGCGTGGTCCAAGAGTACAGGGGCAAAGGCATCGATGTTACACTTCTTGCCGTTGGTAGCAAGATGTGCGATGCTGCAAAGAAACTGGGCCTGCAACCCGATGTACGTCTGCTTTCCCAGGCGGGAGCCGTTGATTACAACACCGTAGCACAGGTAGCTGCCGAAATCCTTGAACAGTATCGTAGCGGCAATGTCGACAAGGTGGAGATGGTGTACACCCGCTTTGAATCAATGTCAAGGCACACTCCCATAAGGAAATCATTCCTGCCGTTTGTCATTGACGGTGACGCAGGGGAAGATACCACGCCTTGCGATGATATCATATTGGAGCCCGGCCGCGAGCAACTGCTTGCATCAATGTTGCCAAAGGCTATAACCCTAAGCCTCTACTCATCGCTGTTGGATTCAGCAGTGTCGGAACACGCGGCACGAATGCTTGCAATGCAGCTCGCAACCGACAATGCCGATGAACTTATATCCAATCTCACCCTCGAATACAACAAGGCCCGCCAACAGGCCATAACAAGCGAGATACTCGATATCGTAGGTGGCAGCGAGGCGAATAGATAATTATTTTATTGGTATCAACTTAAAATTTACACTCGGTGAAAAGAAATTCATCTTCCCAGATGCATTCCTGATGGGATTCTTGGAGGTAGAGTAAATTTTCGATTGTAATAAACCCGAATTGGCGAACCTGACAGTTCGCCAATTC
>JAZQZM010000074.1:0-13106 GCA_045634085.1 Bacteroidaceae bacterium | reverse complement strand
ACGCATCAACTCGTCGTTCTCATACTGAACTGAACTTGTGTCGATAGAAACCTTTGCGCAGAAATCCTTAAAGCCCTGAGGCAACTGAGGACTCCAAAGCACTGTCATGTTAGGCTCTGGTGAGGGACCCAGGTTGTAAAGTGTCTGCAAGAAACGGAATGAAGTCTTTGTAACCTTTGTACGACCGTCGTTGAAGCGACCACCGATAGCCTCTGTTACCCATGTTGGGTCACCTGCAAAGAGGTCGTTGTAAGACTGCATACGCAAGTGGCGAACCATACGCAATTTGATAACGAACTGGTCGATGAGCTCCTGTGCAAATGTCTCGTCGATGTTGCCGTTGTCAAGGTCGTACTGGATATAGATATCAAGGAATGAAGATACGTTACCGAGTGACATCGCTGCACCGTCCTGCTCCTTAACGGCAGCAAGATATGCCATATATGTCCACTGAACAGCCTCTTGTGCGCTTGTAGCAGGACGAGAAAGGTCGAGACCATAGTACTCGCCAAGAACCTTTATCTCCTTCAAAGCCTTGATCTGCTCAGCAACCTCCTCACGAAGACGGATTGTATGCTCTGTCATAGGGCTAACCAATCCCTTCAAATCGGCCTGCTTTGCCTCGATAAGACGGTCAAGACCATAGAGGGCAAGACGACGGTAGTCACCGATTATACGGCCACGTGCATAGTTATCGGGGAGACCGGTAAGGAAGCCCAATGAACGGTACATACGGATCTCTTCGTTGTAAGCATCGAATACACCGTCATTGTGTGTCTTGCGATAGTGATAGAAGATATCCTTCACCTTCTTGTCAACGGGAATACCGTTCTCGAGACAAGCTTTCTCAACGACCTTGATACCACCGAAAGGCTTGATTGCGCGTTTCAGCAACTCGTCGGTCTGCAAGCCGACAATAAGCTCATTCTCCTTGTCGATGTAACCGGCCTTGTGTGATGTGATTGTAGAAACAGTCTTGTTATCCAAAGCACGCACACCATTGTTTGCACGCTCCTCGGCAAGAGCCTTTACACACTCAGCCCATACCTTCTTTGTTCTTTCGGTAGGACCAACCAAGAATGAAGCATCTCCCTCGTAAGGAGTGATGTTCTCATGGACAAAATCACCAACGTTGATTTCCTTGCTCCACAAGCCATCCTTAAAATTCAATTTCTTTTCCATAGTTTTTATATGATATATGGTTTAAAATTCACTCCGTAACAGGAGAAGCACCCATGTCTCCCCCTATTGCTCCGCAAAGATAATAAATTTTGAAATATACTACACAAAAATTTTCTATATAATTACGATTATTTTTTAATTTATTTCATTTTTACAATGATTTCATATTATAAAACCATTACAATTGACAAATTTGTTGAAAATGTCACACAAAGCCTGCACAAAAAGCCTATTTCATTCCAAGCAACATATTATAGCACCGCATTGTCTCACGTGCAAATTGCTCCATAGAAAAACGTGAAGCCCACTCAAGCCCGGCGGCAATCATCACATCCCTCACAGCAGGCTCAAGACAGCGCTCCACTGCAGCTGCTATCGCTGCAGCATCAAAAGGCTCCACATATATGGACCCGGGGCCACCGGCCTCTTCGAGACAGGAGCCCGTAGCGGCCACCACCGGCAGGCGGGAGTTCAAAGCCTCGAGCAACGGTATTCCAAAACCCTCATACAATGACATATAGGCAAACACCGATGCACATTGGTAAATGACAGGCAAATCGGCATAAGGGACGCCGTGCAACATATGCACCCTGTGGGAAAGACCATTTTCGGCAACAAACCTGTCAACGAGAGAGGTATACTTTGTACGACGGCCCACAGCAACAAGATGAATATCCCCGGGGAGTTCAAGCAGAGCCCTGACCACAGAAAGCAAATTCTTTCGTTCCTCAATGGTGCCCACCGACACAACAAATTTATCGGGCAGGGAATATTTCTCCCTCACCTCGGCAATCCTTTCAGGAGCGACCTGTTGCGAAAACAGGGGATCACAGCCCTGATAAATGACAGAGACCTTCTCGGGCGCAACACCATAGTCCTTGACAATGTCGCGCTTGGTACATTCACTCACCGCTATTATATGGTCGGCATTCCTGCAGGCACGCCTGAACTTATAGTCATAGATACAGCGGTCAACAAACGGATAACACGAGGGCAGACGCCTGAAAATCACATCGTGAATGGTAACCACACTCTTCACCGTGGAAGAAACCGAACGTATATTCAACGGCAGCTCATTGCTCAAGCCGTGATACAACCGGATACCATCGGCCGCAAACTCATCGGTCACACCCCACACGCGCCACAAGGATTTGAACTTGCGGGCAAAAGCGCCTGCAGGCAGCACCTTTTTCACCGCACCACCCGACTCACACAGAATATCCTCGAATTTTGGATTAGACACATCCTTTGGAATATAGACAGCATACTCCTCATTGGGGTAATAGCGCAAGAGAGCCTCAAGGGCATACCGGCTATAATTTCCCAATCCTGTAAAATTCTGCGCCGCGCGCTTACCATCAAAACCAATCTTCATCTTCACAAACAAATTCCGGTAACCACAAAAAGCCACCATATCATAACAAAAATAGCACTTTTTAGTGGTATTTGATAATGCAAAGCGAAAAAAAATGCGATTTTTTCATTTTTTTACCCAAAAGACTTGCACGTGATATTTTTTTGATATACCTTTGCATCATCAAACGAAAAGAGACCACATTTTCGTTGAAAAACAGCTCTTGGAGAGGTGGCAGAGTGGTCGATTGCACCGGTCTTGAAAACCGACGTACCGAGAGGTACCGGGGGTTCGAATCCCTCTCTCTCCGCTGAAAAGCAGATTTCACTTCGAAGTCTGCTTTTTTTATTTGCATTTTCCAACTACATAATTCGTTGAAAATCAATTTAAAAGCATTTTAAAAGCAGAAAAAGCAAGCGATGTCCGAGGGTTCGAATCGCTCGGGTACCGAAGAATAAAATTGCGACTTCCTGCGACTGCTTGAAAAATCATATAAAAAAGGTCGCATAGCTAATTGCTAAATTCCAAAAGCAAAATCACCAAGAAACGCAAACCCCGAAATCAATCCCAAACAAACAAGAAAGTCAAAACAGAAAGTCCACCCTCCGTGTTATTATAGAAAAATAGCAGACAATGGACTACCTTTGGATTCTTTTAATTGTTTCACTCACAGCATCTGCAGTCGGATGGATTTATTTCATCTATTTCTTCAGCATCGGCTATGGACTTGCTATCGCCGCACTTGCCACAACAACAATAATAATCTTCGCCAACAACATAACATTACCCGCAATAATCTTCTGTTGCACATTATTCATATATGGGCTACGCTTAGCAACCTACCTTCTTATCCGCGAAAAAAGCTCTGCATCATACAAGAAAATCCTCTACCAACCGGACAAGGCAGAGAAAAAATCAACGAAAACAATGTTGATGATCTGGATTTCGTGCGCACTGCTATACATCGGACAAACAAGCCCAACAACATTCTACCTACACAACCTCAAAACAGGAACGACAACCAACGATGCATGGGTGTGGACAGGTGCAATAATCGCCATCATAGGCCTTACAATAGAAACCGTTGCAGACGTACAAAAAAGCATTGCAAAGAAGAGAAGCCCCAATCTTTATGTAGACAACGGACTCTATCGCATCGTACGCTGCCCGAACTATTTTGGAGAACTGATCATCTGGAGCGGAAGCTTTATAACCTGCTTTAGCGCAAACTGCACGCCGTGGCAATGGTTCATAGCATCACTCGGATTCGGCGGAATCATATACGTGATGTTAAGTGGGGCACGCCGCCTCGAGTTGCGACAAGCCGACATCTACGGAAGCAACCCCAATTTTCAGGAATACACAAAACACACTCCACTCATTATTCCACTCTTGCCAATACACAGCCTTGCAAAACTAACGTGGTTGAAGGCATAACAAAAAAAAGAAGGAAAGCTCATCGCTATCCTTCTTTTCTATCTAAAGCCTCACGGCAATAATTACTTCTTCAAAGCCTCGTCTGCTTTACCCTGGGGCATCATTTCCTCAGAGAACATATAAGCACCGGTCTTGGGTGATTTAACCAATTTAACAACCTTTACAAACTTCTCCTTATCACCTGTCTGGAGGGTTGCCACTGCTTTCTTAGCCATCTCTTATTACTTAATTTCTTTGTGAACAGTTACTCTCTTCAAATATGGGTTGTATTTCTTCAACTCCAAACGCTCTGTTGTGTTCTTGCGGTTCTTTGTGGTGATGTAACGAGACATACCTGGAACACCGCTACCCTTCTGCTCGGTGCACTCAAGTATCACCTGAACACGATTTCCTTTTACCTTCTTAGCCATACTACTTTCCTCCTTTAATTAATCGAGTACTTTAATTTCCTCCCAAGCAACGTGGCCATTCTTAACAGCAGCCTTCAAAGCCGCATCGAGACCTACTCGGTTAATAGTTTTCAACCCCGCTGCACTCACGCGCAACTGAATCCAACAATTTTCTTCTACATAGAAGAATTTCTTCTTGAACAAGTTCACATTGAAAAGACGCTTTGTCTTTCTGTTTGAGTGTGAAACATTGTTACCCACCATAGCTTTCTTACCGGTGATTTGACAAATCTTAGACATCTCTATATATTTTTTTGTTTATTCTTTTGATACCTACTCAAAACAGAGTGCAAAGATATAGGATTTCACACAATCATGCAAACAAAAGACCAATTATTTTTAATAACTCATTGTAAAATATTAAAAATCCTTTCCCTGAACATGCATTCGCCTTACCAGCAAATCGTGCAAAAGTCCAAGCACCTCACACACACAATTATCTATATTGGCATCCCTACCGTCATCGCCAAGATTCAACAATGTCGTTTCCACCTCATCACATACTTTCAAGGCCACCCACACCGTACCGACAGGCTTTTCCTGAGTACCTCCGCCAGGACCGGCAACACCCGATGTCGCAACAGCGCAATCGGCACCTGTAAGGGCCGCTACACCTGTAACCATCTCTCTCACTACTGGTTCACTGACTGCACCAAACGCCTCAAGCAGTACCTCATCAACGCCAAGCACCTTTGCCTTGACTCTGTTGTGATAGGCCACCACGCCGCCCAACATCACTGACGAACAACCGGGTACCGATGTTATTGCGGCAGCCACCGAACCGCCTGTACAGCTCTCGGCCGTGGCAACCGTAAGCCCACATTGCTGCAACAGCGCAACAAGTTCGGCCGCACGCCCTTTTATCACAGCATTGCCACTCATACATTTACATTATTATAATGTCGTACGCGTAAAGGCCGGCTGGTCCATTGCACAGAAATCGCCATCAAGATATTTATAGTAACCTACAATACCTATCATTGCGGCATTATCCGTCGTAAAGCCGAATTTGGGGATGTAGATATCCCATCCATAGCGCTTCGCATAGTCGTGATATGCCTGACGCAGCGCCGTATTGGCCGAGACACCGCCCGACAACGCAATACGCTTGATACCAAATGCCTTCGACGCCTTATAAAGTTTATCCATCAATATTGCAACGACTGTCGCCTCAAACGAAGCAGCCAGGTCCTCCTTGTGGTTCTCGACATAGTTCTCATCCTCGGCAACGAGCTTGCGCAGAGTATACAGGAACGAAGTCTTGAGACCGCTGAAACTGTAGTCATAGCCTGGGATATGAGGTTTGCTGAATGCATACGCCTTGGGATTGCCCTGACGCGCCAGACGGTCAATAATAGGCCCTCCGGGATAACCGAGTCCCATGACCTTGGCACATTTATCCATAGCCTCGCCGGCAGCATCATCAATCGTCTGACCGACAATCTCCATATCCTTATAACTGTTCACCTTCACTATCTGCGAATTGCCGCCCGAAACCATAAGGCAAAGGAACGGAAAGTCGGGAGTCTTGAACTCTACACCCTCCTCCTTAATAAAGTGCGCCATTATGTGCCCCTGCAAATGGTTGACCTCAACCATGGGAATACCCAATGACGCCGCAAGGCCTTTGGCAAAGGAGACCCCCACAAGCAAAGAGCCCATGAGGCCGGGGCCACGGGTGAAAGCAATGGCACTGAGCTGTTCCTTTTCAACACCGGCTCTCTTGAGTGCAGCATCTACAACCGGCACGATATTCTGTTCATGTGCACGCGATGCCAACTCCGGTACCACTCCACCATACTGTTCGTGCACAGCCTGACTGGCAGTGACATTGGACAGCACTACATCGCCACACATGACCGCAGCCGAAGTATCATCGCATGATGACTCAATCGCCAATATATAAACATCCTTATTCTCCATACCTGTACTTTATAAAAACCTGCCGGTTTCAGGAAACAGACCGGCAAGCGATTATTTTTGCTACGCGAAGATACAATATTATTTCTTTTTACTTACCTTTACAAAGCAAAAACTTCAAAAACAGTTCTACGTCATGCGCATTGAGATATACACAAAAAGTTCTGAGTTGCCGGAACTCATCAACGGGCCGGTACTCCACTCCGCCATGACGTTCCGCACATTCGAGCAATGCAGCAATGAAAAGCCATACATGCTTGTAGCGTATGACAGCAAGGGGAATGAAGCCGGGCACCTGCTCATCGTAAGAAAAAGGAACATCCGCATCTTCCCTCCGGTGCTTAGTGTATGGTACTCCATTATGGGCGAAGGTGCATACAGCGACCGCTGTAAGGACCGCGAGAGACTCTTCGACGATTTCCTTGAGAAGGTTTTTGACATGTTTGATTTCAGGCACTCATTCATTGAAGTCGTCAACATCGAAGACTCACGCTTTGCATATGGCACACTGCGCAGCCACTGTTTTGTCCCGAAACGCGACTACAGGAATTACATATCACTACATAGCAGAGCACCAGAGGAAAGGTTGTCGGCAAAATACCGTGCACACATACGCAACAGCATATGCCGTGGAGTCACATGGCGACGCGCATCGGGTGACGATGAAATCTACGAAGCATTGCAGCTGATGAAGAATTTCTACCGCAGCAAAACCAGGAAAAGGCTCCCCAAGAAGGAGGCTCTGTTCAACATGCTGCACAACAGCGACGGCACACTCTCTGACGATGCAAAGATGTTCATCGTGCAGTACAAGGGACGAATCATAGGCAGTTCGATATGTGTCTACGAGAACAGCCGTGCACTATTGGCCTACAGTTGTGGACTACGTAAAAGATTCCCGTTGCAATACCCCGGCATTATGGCAATATGGGCTGCAATATCCGATGCCTACGACAACGGTTACCGGCACTTCGAGTTCCTTGAAGTAAGAACCTTGTCACGCCTTCGCAAGAGTTTCCTCAACACAATAGACAATTTCGGCGGCAAGGACGTGAGCACACTCCGTTGGTACCACTTCAAGTGGAATTGGGTAAATAAATTTTTACGCTGGGTATACGTTTAATCCGAATTACCCGTTATACATTAGTATATATAGCGCGTACACAGAAAAACAATGAATTTCAGAATATACATAACATCACTGATGCTGATTCTGTTCTCACAGGCCGCCGACGCACAGAAAGTCACTTTCAAGGGACGCGTCACCGACCAGAACCAGAAGCCCATTGAAATAGCAAACGTATCTATAGTAGGCAAGCCCATTGGAACCGTGTGCGACCTGGGCGGCAACTATACCCTTACCTGCGAAAGCAGTGACAGCATCGTTATCGCCTACTCGATGATAGGCTACCAGACGAGGAAACGCACATTCAAGAACCCCGTCGACACAATCATCGTCAACGTCACTCTGCCCCCTATGGACATCCAGCTCGAGGAGGCCGTAATAGTCCACAAGGAGAAGCAGATGACCACCACACAGCAGATTGAGATACCCGAAAAGCTGCGCCTTAACCCGTCGGCAAGTGGTAACGGTATTGAGGATATCATCAAATCCCAAGCAGGAGTAAGCGCACACAACGAACTGAGTTCGCAGTACAATGTCCGCGGCGGAAATTTCGATGAGAACTGCGTCTATGTAAACGGCATCGAGATATACAGGCCGTTGCTCATAAGGGCAGGCCAGCAGGAGGGGCTTAGTTTCCTCAACCCGGACATGACAGGAGCCATAGCATTCTCAACCGGAGGTTTTGAGGCAAAATATGGCGACAAGATGTCATCGGTACTCGACATCACCTACCGCAAGCCACGCGAACTGGAGAGCACCGTATCACTGAGCATGTTGGGCGCAAGCATCTACGCAGGCTGGGGGAACAGCAAGGTCAGTTTCTCGAACTCACTCCGCTACAAGAGCAACCGCTATCTGCTTGGAACACTCGATACCAAAGGTGAGTACAACCCGGCATTCATCGACTATCAGGCCTTTCTCGACTGGCGCATAACAGACCGACTGAACCTGAGTATTATCGGTAACATTGCACACAACGAATACGAGTTCACCCCCAGTGACCGCAGGACAAGTTTCGGAACACTTGAGAACGTAAAAGAATTCAAGGTCTATTTTGACGGATGGGAGAAGGACCTTTTCCGCACCATCTTCGGAGCCGCTTCACTCAACTACACCCCGAACGAGCACAACAGTTTCACACTGCAAGCATCGGCATTCAACACAAACGAGGAGGAGACATATGACATTATCGGCGAATACTGGCTTAATGACATAAACACCGACGAGACAATGAGTGTGGGCGGATATATGGAACATGCACGCAACTACCTCGAGGCAAACGTACACACTGTAGCTCTTAAGGGCAACCACTACATAGGAGCACACAACTTACGTTGGGGAGCCGAATGGAAAGCGCAGGAGTTCCGCGACAACCAACGCGAATGGGAACTGCGCGACTCGGCAGGATACAATGTACCTACACACCCCGAGGGACTGCGCCCCGTATACAGCCTCAAGTCAAAGACATCGTGCAACAGCAACATATACTCCATATATGCACAGGACACATACAAGTTCAGCAACAGCCTCGGACTTGTATCTATAAACGCAGGAATAAGGATATCCCATTGGGACTGGAACAAAGAGACCACCATATCGCCGCGTGTATCGATAGGTCTTGTGCCCGAATTCAACGACAACATGACATTCCGCCTGGCAACCGGTGTATACTACCAGACACCGTTCTACAAGGAGATGCGCGACACCACAACCAACGAAGGTATTGCAACAGTAGCACTGAACAGGAAAATAAAGTCACAACGTTCAATACACTTTGTATTGGGATATGACTACCATTTCAAAATGCTCGACCGTCCATTCAAGTTCACAGCCGAAGCGTATTACAAAAAACTCGACAACCTGATACCCTACAATGTTGACAACGTGCGCATTGTATACTATGGTGAGAACTGCGCACACGGTTATGCAGCAGGACTGGACATGAAGCTGTTCGGCGAGTTCGTGCAGGGCACCGACTCATGGATAACATTCTCTATAATGGACACCAAGGAGAAGATTAACGGCGGCGACTGGATACCGCGCCCAACCAACAGCCGTTTCAACGCATCGATCTATTTCACCGACTTCTTCCCCGGCACCGACAAATGGAAGATGAGCCTTCAAGGTGTGTATGCCGACGGACTGCCGTTCGGCCCGCCACATACTGGGCGTGAAAAGCAGCGTTTCAATGCCCCGGCATACAAACGTGTAGATATAGGAATGTCCTATCGCATGCTCAACAACGAAGAGAAGATATACCGCACCGGCGTGCGCAAGTACATAAAAAACATCTGGTTGGGACTCGATGCATTCAACCTGCTCGACATAAACAACGTGAACTCCTACTACTGGGTCAGCGACGTAAGCAACAACAATTATGCAGTCCCCAATTACCTCACAGGACGACAGATAAACTTCAGGGTGCTTATAGAGATGTAACAGCCGATTGATACAAAAAGTGGATAACCCATTTACTTTGGGGTTATCCACTTTTTGTTATGAGGTTGAATAAAAAGAGTTATTTTTAGGTGTGCGAAGTCCGAAAAAGCGCAACTGACACTGCAATTCTCTTATTATATCTTTATGGTATCAATGACAAGGCATCATTTCTTATCTGCCTTCGAGCACTCACCCTTCTTGCAATCTTTATTGCAATCTGTCTTTGGACACTCACTCTTCTTGCAATCTTTCTTGCAATCAGCCTTTGGGCACTCGCCCTTCTTGAACTCTTTCTTGCCCATCTGCTTGCATGCACCGTTCTTAGGAGCATTCATCCATGGCCCCTTACGTCCTGGGGCTTTAGCAAAGCCCTTGCCGTCACGCTTGCCACGCTGAGCAAACTGCTTCTTTCCAGCCATTGGAGCATTATCCTGCTTGCTGAAAACTTTCTGCAACTGTTTTGCATTGAGAATCTTCTCAAGTTTACCGAAATATTTCTTCTCTACATCAACCGCTTTTTCCTTTGCATCCATGCGAGCCTTGATATTCTTCTTTATCTGCTCGTCAGTAAGATCCTTGCCACGAACCACCTGAGGACGGCACTTGCCCATCTCCATAAGATACTCCTTATAAATGGGAGCAAACTTTGCTGCAGTCGCATCATCGAGCATAAGGCTCTTCTGAACACGTTCTACCTGTTTTTCAACTCTCTGCTCAGGTGTAGGTTTTGCTTTCTTCTCCTGAGCCATTGTTCCGAGACTGAAGGCCATAAGCAAGGCCAATACCAAAAATTTTGTTTTCATAGCATTTCACGTTTTATGATTCATTTATATGACCTCCAAAAAGCATCATGGTTTAATCATACATACAAAAAAAGTGCGCCAGTGGGCGCACTTTTTTTTGTATGTATCTAAAGAGAGATTACTTGAATGCATCAAGATTATGCTGCTCATAAAGTTCCTTACCCTCGGGAGTGTAGAGCAAGTCGATACGGTCCTGATAGAACTTCTCAACCTTGCCACGAACAACCTTCATGGTACTGTTCATCATACCGTTCTGCTCGGTAAACGCCTCGGGAAGTATCGCGAAGCAGCTTGGCAACCAACGCTCAGGGAACATACCTGCGTGCTCACCGCCTTTCTTGAACATGTCGACATCGGCCTTTACAAGGTCACATGCTGCCTTGCGGCCCTCCTCTGTAGAGAAGTCGAGTCCCTTTGCCTCAAGCGCACGCTTGATATTGTCCTTGTTAGGTACAAAGAGTGCAATGGTACATGGTGACTGGTTATTGTAAAGGACAACCTGGTCAATTGTTGGACAAAGGCTTACAAATGCCTCCTCAATACCCTCGGGGCTATACTTCTCACCATCGCTTGAGATAAGAAGGCTCTTGAAACGACCCTTCACGTAAAGGAGGTTCTCCTTTGACATATAACCAAGGTCACCGGTATAAAGATAACCGTCACGTACAGTCTCAGCTGTAGCAACAGGATTCTTCCAGTAACCGGCCATCACATTCTCACCCTTGACCACAATCTCGCCGAGCTCGCCTACAGGGAGTTCCTTGCCGTCGGCATCACAAATCTTGAGTTCGATTGGCTTCACAAGTTTACCGCTTGAACCGAAGCGATAGAGGTCGGGACCGTTTGAAGAGATGACAGGAGTTGCCTCAGAAAGACCATAACCCTGATACATGGGCATGCCTACACCTACATAGAAGTTCTGCAGTTCTTTATCGAGAAGCGCACCGCCACCGATGAAGAAACGGAGCTCGCCACCGAAGTTCTCGCGTACCTTAGAGAAGATGAGCTTGTCAAAAAGCATCACAAGAGGCTTGAGGAATATACGCAGGCCCTTAGAATCAAGACTGCTCTCGCCATAATACTTCTGACGTACAGCCATACCCATATTGAAAAGTTTCTCGGTTGTCTTGCCCTTTGCACGGATTGCAGTCTCTATATTCTTCTTGAAAGTCTTTGCCAAAGAAGGAACCGAAAGTATGAAGTGAGGACGTACCTCCCTAATGTTCAACGGGATGTTCTTCAGGGTCTCAAGACCTGTACGGCCTACCTGTACTGTTGCAGCAGCCGCACCGCATGACATCATGATGTAGAAACCAACGACGTGTGCAAAACAGTGGTCAAGCGGCAGGATGATAAGTGTACGCCATGTCTGGTCGATGTCGACAAGAGTAAGTGCCTGCTCTACATTCGCAGTATAGTTACGGTGTGTAAGCATCACACCCTTAGGGTCAGCTGTAGTACCGCTGGTATACGTAATTGTCGCAATGTCATCATTCACAACTGACTGACCCACAGCAAGGAACTCCTCAAGTGTATGGGTCTCAAGGAACTTGTCACCCATCGCGAATACCTCGTCAACATGAATCTCACCCTCCTGGAGTTCACCGGCATTGCCAAAGACAATGATCTTCTTCAACTTTGTCAGCTTGTCCTTGATGGCACGTACCTTCTTGAGCTGATAGTTTGAAACGAAGACATACTTCACATCGCCATGATCGAGACGGAAGTAGAGGTCGTTGCTCTCTTCGAGTTTGATTGAAAGAGGCACATTGACAGCACCTGCATAGAACATCGCGAGCTCACCGATGACCCACATGTTGCAACCCTCGCTGAGAAGCGCCATATTGTCACCCTTCTTTACGCCAAGAGCCTGAAAACCCGCACCAAGGCGATAGACTTGCTCCTTCACCTTTGTATAGGTTGTAGGCTTGAAACCCTCTTTCTTGTCTGTTTTCTCAAGGAGGAATGTGTTGTTGGGATATTTCTTTACTGATTCCTCAAAAAGATCTACCAATGTTTTCTTCATATCTTTTGCATTTATTGACAAGTCCAAACGACACTTGTCTGTTTTTCATGACGCAAAGATACAAAAACCCGAGGAGATATTTAGTACAAACATTAAAATTGTTTCACAATTACACCAAAAAGTGCACAAAAAGAACAAGAAAAATAATTTGCCGTAGCCAAAAACTATCAAACAGGTTGTCAAATAACGTTGCCATGCAAAAAAAAAGAAAAAAACCGGAGCAATCGGTTTTGAAGTGAACCCCAAAGTTTGGACAAAAAACTTTGGGGTTTATTTTATGCGTAAGAAACACGATTATTCAGCATTGCTTAAATATATGCATATGCTTGAAGATGGTTATTCCATCAATTACATTTGTGTAAAATATGGA
>JAZQZM010000073.1:0-2752 GCA_045634085.1 Bacteroidaceae bacterium | reverse complement strand
ACTGACGACCGCTATTGGCGGTCTTCAGTTTGTTTATAAAGAAGACTTGTTAATAGATGTCCTCGGGCTTGGTCTGGTCGTTGATGACTACGGTGGGGACAATTTCAAGGTAATCCTGGTTGAACTCGTTGAGTTTACCTGTTGAGTTCTCCATGACGTCTTTGAAACGTAACCAGTGGTTGCCCTGATCGAGACGGTAGGTGCCGACGATCTTTCTGATGGCGAGGACTGACTCGCGCATGCTCTCTTTGTTTGCTGTTACATGGCAGCTTGCAGGTGCTTTCATGAAACCGCGGTTACGCATGGCCTTGTCACTCTCCTTGATTTCGTCTTCAGACATTCCTGATTCGTCAAACCAGCCGATGATAATCTGGTTTTCGGCAGTGTTACGCATGTCTACAGGGATACCGCATATTTTGCCGTCGAGGTAGAACTGTGCAACGCCGCGTGCGTCTGATTGGCTGAAACCGAAACGTATCTCGTAGCTACCTGCGGGAACGTGTGGCAAGCGGTACTCGAAATCGTATTTACCGGTAACAAGCAACTCGTCTCCCATGAAGTTTACATAGCCACCAAGACCTGTAGAGTGTGGGCGCAAGTAGTAGATATGAGTGTCGGTGTTGTTTACCCTCAGGCGTGAAGAGAAACCATCGGGGATATATGTCAAGGTGTATGTGTCTTGTTGTGCCCAACGTACGCCGTTGCTTGTGAGCTCGGGGAATATGGACATGATGTCCCAACGCATGCGTTCCCTGATGACATTGCCCGACATCTCTTCTTCGTTGTAGATAAGTATCTTGTCAATTGTGTGCAGAATGCCGTTGGTTGACTCCTGCTTGTACTCTTCACCGTGAACCATTCGGTTGCTGCCGGTCTGTGCATCCTCAATTACAATATTCAGGTGATGCTTCATGTTGGGATTGTTGCATCTTGTACCGAAGTCCTGTGCGTAGTTTACAACAAGCTGCTGTTTGAACATTGATGGTTGCTCTGAACCATATGGAGTGTATGGCGACTCGTTGGTGAAAGGCTTTGTCACCTTTATCATGGTGTAGGGGAGCATTGTCTCAAAATAGTCATAGCGGTCGTATGTTGACGGCAGGTTGACTTCTGAATTGAAATCCTTGTGAGAGTAGTTCTCCAAAATGAAACCTCCTGAACCTGTTGAAGAACTGTAAAGCAGCTTGCGGTCAATGATGTGGTATGCCACGAACTTATAAAGAGGGTTCTTTGGGTTGCTGTATTCTCCCATAGCCTCTGTTCCGTACCATGCCGATGCGAATTCTTCAAGTTCTTCGATTGTTCTGATTGGCATTCCCAAATGGTTCTTTGTGGGGTCGGCCAACAGGTCATTGGACTCTACAAGGAATGTGTATTTCTGCTTGTGTTCAATTGGGTATGGTGGCTCCTGTTTGTTCTGTGTCTCAAAAGCGGGGCCTTTAAGAGTATTGTCGTAGTCGGGGTCAATGTCGTAGATGCCAAGCAGTGAGTCGAGACGTGTCTCTATCAGAGCCTGCGCCATGAGGCTAAATGCAGAATGCTCTCCAACCAGTTCGGCTGTGTTCTTGTCCGATGGGCTCAGTACTGCGTCTACAACCTGTACGTATCCGTTCTCTTTTTCCAGGTCCTGCTCAATAATCTTGGCGTTGTTGTTCAAGAGGGGGTATACTCGGCCAAGGCTGTCTGTGTAGAAGCTGATGAGGGTTGAACGTTGGTTCATTGTACTCATTGGGAATGCTCCTGCGCTGACATCGGCTGTCATGTAAGCCATCTCTATGATGTGGTTCTTTGCTATTACTGTTGCCATACTGTCGGTTAGGTCCTCTATGTATGGTGAAAGTATGCCTGTACGGTATATGGGGTATGAACTGTCCTCCGAGTTTAACTCTTTGCTTTCGATGTATTTGTCGTACTCGGACTGGAGATAAGCCTCTATAGCTTCGTTTGTGGGGGCAAAGCAAGTGTACGAACCATAAGTTGAAAGGGTCTTGAGTATACTGCCTGACGATTTCTTGCCAATCTTTGCTTTGTCAAGAATGGTGATGAAATTACTGAATTTGTCGGGGTTGTTTTCGAGGTAGGTTGCTATAAGCTCACCTTTGAATGTAAAGCGGTTCTCTTGAGATACTTCGTCCTCGCAACCCACGATAGCGGTTCCAAGGAAAAGCGCCAGAGAGGCAAATGCCCAAGCCTTTAAATTTACTAAGCTCTTTCTCATATTAGCAGTTATTATAAGTTTAATTTATTTATTTCCTCTTATAAAAATATAATTATCGCCAAATTTACACTGTTTTTTTGCAATATTCAAATATTGTGTGACCTTTTTTTGTCTTATTTCAATATTTCCCTGAGTTTGCCAGGTTGTATGCTGTTATTTGTTGCAAATCGGTGGCATTTAGGGTTGTTTGCAAATTTTAACAGTGTTTTGTGAAAAAAAACTCCTGAAAAATTTGGATACAGTATTAAAATGGTTTTATATTTGCAATGATTTCAGAAATGAAGTCAGCAAACAAAGGGAATTTAAATATTAACGGCTAAAAAATATAAGATTATGAAAAAGTACATTTGTTCAGTTTGTGGTTATATACATGAAGGTGAATCGGCTCCGGATCGTTGTCCAATGTGTAAGGTTCCTGCCGAGAAATTCAACGAGTTGCAGGAGGGACCAATCCAGTTCGTTCAGGAGCACGTGATTGGTGTAGCCAAGGGTTGCGATTCCGAGATGATAAAGGACCTCAACAACCACTTCATC
>JAZQZM010000072.1:0-1911 GCA_045634085.1 Bacteroidaceae bacterium | reverse complement strand
ACCAAGGAACAGACCATCCTTCAGCCTATCTTTGACAAGCTTTACACCGGTTGTTTTCTTTATCTCCCTGACAAAATTGTCCACGACAGCATCAATGCCGCCATCCTTTATTTTGGGATAACACAGTACGACCTTCCCATTAAAAGAAAACTCACCCTCACCGACATGCATTTCTGCAGGCTTAGGAATGATTGAAATCTCCTGCGCATTCAATGAAAGCGCGAAGATGCAAAGCAAAGCTAATAACAGTTTTTTCATATGTATAAATCAATGGTTTTCATTAAACAAACGCAATCTCTCTTCAAGCATTGCATAATGGTGTGGCTTTATGTTCGAAGAACATGCCCTTATACCCTTCCGTGTGCCGCCTGTTGTAGCAAGGTCAATACCACTGACACCATAATAGAGTAATTCTTTGAGCAGTTCACCGCCATCCATATCCTTGTAACCTATGGTAAAGAAGAAACCGTCGCTCACAGGCTCGTCGACATCCTTGTCATAGACAATGCTGAATCCATTGCGCAACAGTATATCCTTTATGCGCGCCGTGCGCTCGGCATACTCCCTGATATCACCCACAAAGTCATATTCACCGTCACACGCAGCCTTGAACATTGCTGCCAATGCACACTGTGCCGAGTGAGAGACACCCGACGAGAATGAATAGAGGAACACATACGCAAATGCCGCGCCGAAACGCGCTATTCCATAACGTTGTCTAAGCGAATCGTAAGCACGATTGTATAATGCATCGGAAATACATGCAACAGCTATACGCTGCCCTGCATAACTGAATATTTTCGATGCACTGATGAGCAGAACGTAATTGTCGGTATATTTTGACACGCTCCGTTGGAATGGCGGCTCGAACGGACGGCTCATGTCACGACGGAAATCCATTGTCATGTATGCCAAGTCCTCAATCACCACAACATCGTGCTTTGTTGCCAGGCGACCTATTATTTCAAGTTCCTCCTCCTTAAGACACATCCACGTGGGGTTGTTTGGTGAAGAGTAAAGCACGGCACAGATATTCCCCTGTGCTAAATAGCTTTCCAGTTTTTCCTCGAGTTTCTCGCCACGATACTCCGCAATGTCAAACGATGCAATTTTCACACCAATCACCTGCGCCTGCATCTTCTGCACCGGAAAACCGGGGTCAATGTAGAGCACAGTATCACGCTTTGGGTCAAGCTGCGAAGCAAGCATAAGCGATGCGAACGAAGCCTGCATGGAGCCTACTGTCGGGATACAGCCATTCGGGCTTATATCCGTATCTACAAACGCCTTGACAAAACGCGAAGCCTCGTTCTTCAGTTCCGGTATACCATCGATTATAGGATACACCGATGCCACACCGCGCTGCAGCGCCTCGCACTCGGCACGCACGCCAACCTCGGCAGGCGGTAAACCGGGAACACCCATCTCAAAATGGATGAATTCAGTACCGGTACGTGCCTCCACAGCACGCACCACTGCCCCAATCTGACGTATTGATGCAGAGCGGATATCCTCAATCTCAAGTTCTTTTACGATTGAGTCTACGATTTCTGAATTTACTATATGCATTTCTTATAGGTCTCCTCCTTGAACCGTTCTTGGCTCTTTCCATTCTTTCGGCTTTCCTCAACAATCTCTTCGTTTTAGCCTTACCAATCACCTTCTTTGCAGCACGGGATATATCCTTACCTTTTTTCTTGTAAAGGAAATATAACAATATAGGTATCATAGCTGCAATATCTTATAGTAGGATTTAATTAATGCCAACATACAACATCTCTTTATTGTATAAAAGGTTCAATGACAAGGCTTGCGCAGTTCCTATAGTAAGGAGTTTAGTGACCTAAATGACTAACTACAGAAACAAGCGTAACGCAGTCAGTGACCTTTAATACAGACAATTCAAGATGT
>JAZQZM010000071.1:0-15670 GCA_045634085.1 Bacteroidaceae bacterium | reverse complement strand
TTGTGGGCCATCTAGGGCTTGAACCTAGGACCTCCAGATTATGAGTCTGTTGCTCTAACCAACTGAGCTAAAAGCCCGAGTATCTCCGTGGAAATACTTTGCAAAGGTAGGGCATTTTCCCTTACATTGCAAATTTTTTGTGCTAAAAAATGTAACAAGGCATGCAGGCCACCTCAAAAAGTAACCTGCTGCCTGCCATTATTTACTTCTGAGGATGTGCGATAAGGTACTCTGCAATCTGTACTGCATTGAGTGCCGCACCCTTCTTTATCTGGTCACCCACAATCCACATGAGGATGCCGTTGGGGTTTGTGATATCCTTGCGGATACGGCCAACGTATACAGGGTCCTGACCAGCGAGGAAGAGTGGCATTGGATATACCTTCTCCTCGGGGTTGTCCATGAGGATGAGGCCCTCGCCCTCGGCAATTGCGCAACGAACCTCTTCAACTGAGAGAGGACGTTCTGTCTCAATCCACAATGACTGTGAGTGAGAACGCAATGCTGGCACGCGTACGCACTGTGCACTTACCTCAATGTCGCTGTGCATGATTTTGCGTGTCTCGTTGTACATCTTCATCTCCTCCTTAGTGTAGCCGTTATCGGTAAACACGTCAATCTGAGGGATTACGTTGAATGCCAACTGATATGCGAACTTCTCTACTGTTGGCTCCTCGCCTGCGAGCACCTGGCGGTACTGCTCATAGAGCTCGGCCATTGCAGCTGCACCTGCGCCGCTGGCTGCCTGATATGTCGATGAGTGTACGCGCTTGATGTGCGAAAGGTTCTCAATAGCCTTGAGTGCAACCACCATCTGTATTGTTGTACAGTTGGGGTTTGCAATGATGTTGCGTGGACGGTTGTATGCATCGGTTGGATTGACCTCGGGCACGACCAAAGGTACATCGCTGTCCATGCCGAATGCGCTTGAGTTGTCAATCATCACTGTACCGTGCTTTGTAATTGTATCGGCGAACTCCTTTGAAACACCGCCGCCTGCCGACACGAATGCATAATCAACACCCATGAAGTCATCGTTGTGTTTCAGTTCCTTGACAACATAGTCCATGCCACGGAAGTTATAAACCTGACCTGCACTGCGGGCTGAGCCGAAGAGTACCAGTTCGTCGAATGGGAAATTTCTCTCGTCAAGAACGCGAAGGAACTCCTGTCCTACCGCTCCGCTGACACCTACGATTGCTATTTTCATAGTTATATGGTAATGATTAAGTTCTCAGTCATTATTGACAATGTGCAAAATTACGCAAATTTTGAATATCTGTGCTCCTCTATTGCCTTTTTTTTGTATTTTCGCTGTCCGAAACGTGAATATATGGCTGACAATTGGTTACAACGCGGCACTTTGCTGCTTGGAGAGGAGAAACAGGAGAGACTTGCGAGGGCACACATACTTGTAGTGGGCCTGGGCGGCGTGGGTTCATGGGCGGCAGAGATGCTGTGCCGTGCAGGCGCGGGTGCAATGACCATTGTAGATGCCGACGTTGTGGACACGACCAACATCAACCGCCAGATGCCGGCCTTGGCAAGCACAGTGGGAATGCCCAAGTGCGACGTTGTTGCCGAACGCTTGAGGGCAATAAACCCGGGCATCAGGGTAACGGTAAAGCAGATGTTTGTCGACGGGGAGAACATCCCGGCACTGTTCGACGAGGGCAACTTCGACTTTGTGGTGGATGCCATTGACACCCTGGACCCCAAGGGGGCGTTGATAAGGGAGTGCTGGAAACGTGGCACAAGAATAATATCCAGCATGGGTGCCGGTGCAAAATGCAACCTAGCAGACATACGCACAGCAGACCTGTGGAAAAGCGAACACTGCACGCTGGCGAAGAATGTGCGCCGCCTGTTGCGCGATGCACGCGGCAAGCACAAGCTACCCGTTGTCTACAGCATGGAGGAGCCGCGGAAGGATGCCATACGTCCCAACCCGGCTGGCGGCAAGCCCATCATAGGTTCACTGGCATACTTTACGGCGGCTTTCGGTTGCCACATTGCAGAATATGTTATTAAAGAGATATGATTAGGATAGAAAACCTGACCAAGAGTTTCGGGGACCTCCAGGTACTCAAAGGTGTGAGCCTCAACATTAAGAAGGGCGAAGTCATCAGCATTGTAGGCCCCAGCGGCGCCGGAAAGACCACCCTGTTACAACTCATCGGTACGCTTGACAAGCCTAGCAGCGGTACAATATGTTTCAATGGCGAGGAGCTAGGAAAGATGAACGAGAGCAGGCTTGCCACGTTCCGCAACAGACACATAGGCTTTGTATTCCAGTTCCATCAACTGTTGCCCGAATTCACTGCGCTTGAGAACATAATAATCCCGGCACTGATTGCGGGACGCAAACGCAAGGAGGCCGAGAACGAGGCCATGGAGTTGTTGCGTATTATGGGGCTCGAGAAACGTGCCCAGCACAAGCAGTCGGAGATGTCGGGCGGCGAGAACCAGCGAGTGGCCGTTGCACGCGCACTCATCAACCGCCCCGACGTAATACTGGCCGATGAGCCGTCGGGCAGCCTCGACAGCCACAACAAGGAGGAACTGCACAGGCTCTTCTTCGACCTGCGCGACAAACTGGGACAGACATTCATCATCGTAACCCACGACGAGACTCTTGCGGCATTTACAGACCGCACAATAAGAATGGTTGACGGAATGATTGAGAACGACAGTGTTAAAAGAAGTTAACAAAAACACCCTTAATTTTACTTTTTGCAGGAAGTTTTGTCAAAAGTAAAGATGACCGGTTGCCGGAACATCGTTCTTCCTTTACAGGAATAGAGGCAAGTTGCATAACAAAAATGACTTATTAATATGAAGAAGATTCTATTTTGCATTGTAGCAGTAATGATTGCTACCGTTTCATTTGCACAGGAGCAGCGTGGCGGACAGCGCCAGCGCCGAGAGTTCAACCCCGAGGAGATGGCATTCAGCAAGACCAACAGACTCAACGAAGTTCTTTCACTTGACAGCATACAGTTCCAGGCGATATTCCTCATGAACTATGCCGATGCTGTTACCATGCAGGACAGCATGAACGTACGCCGCCAGCGCCAGGAGCAGATGCGTAAAGAGGGTAAGAAGCCTGAATTCACACGCCCCAGCGAGGAGCAGATGAAGGCAATGATGGAGTTGCAGAAGCAGAGAGAGCAGGTACGCAACGAGCAGATGAAGGTTATCCTCACCCCCGAGCAGTACGAGAAGTACCTGAAGCACAATGAGGAGCAGCGCAAGAACATGCGTCGCGGTAGAGGCGCCGGCCAGCGCGGCAACAGAATGCCAAGAAACTAATATACATAACAACAACCCTACCCCACACGGGGCATACGGATGAGCCGTCATGTGACGGCTCATTTTTTATTGCCGGCCACCACGTTCTGACGTTCTGCCCAAAGGCAAAATTCTCACCTATTTAAAATAATATATTATTTTAGGGGAAAACGCCCGAAATCTCTTTTGATTTTTTTAGTTTTTTTGGTGGCAATATACGGGAAACTTTTCTACTTTTGCGGCAAAATTAAACATTGGGCGCAGAATGCCCATGAAGAACGGAGAGAGATTATCGATATGCAGAAGAATTTAGTTATTGTCGAGTCACCGGCAAAAGCAAAGACAATTGAGAAGTTCCTTGGTAAGGATTTCAAGGTAATGTCAAGTTACGGACACATATGTGACCTCAAGAAGAAGGAGTTCAGCATAAACACCAAAACCTTTGAACCTGAATATGAGATTCCGGCCGAGAAGGAGAAACTTGTGAGCACACTCAAAAGCGAAGTGAAGAAAAGTGACATGGTGTGGCTGGCATCCGATGAGGACCGCGAGGGAGAAGCCATCAGTTGGCACCTTTATACCGTACTGGGGCTGAAACCGGAGAACACGAAACGCATTGTGTTCCATGAGATTACAAAAAATGCCATTCTCAATGCTATCGAGAACCCACGCGAAATTGACACTAACCTTGTATATGCACAGCAGGCACGCCGCGTGCTCGACCGCATCGTAGGTTTCAAACTCTCACCCGTGCTTTGGCGCAAGGTAAAGCCCGCACTCTCGGCAGGCCGTGTACAGAGTGTGACCGTACGTCTCATAGTAGAACGCGAACGCGAGATAAACAAATTCACTACTGAAAGCGGATACCGCGTGACAGCGCAGTTCATACTGCCTTCGAACGAGGTGTTGGGTACAGAACTCTCAAAGCGCTTCAAGACCAAGGAAGAGGCTGTCGCGTTCCTTGAATCGTGCAAGGATGCAGAGTTCATCATTGACGACGTAAGCACAAAACCATTGAAGAAGAGCCCTGCTGCGCCGTTCACCACATCTACACTGCAGCAGGAAGCAGCACGCAAGCTCGGCTTTACCGTTTCGCAGACCATGATGGTTGCACAGCGACTGTATGAGTCGGGATATATCACATACATGCGTACCGACTCGGTAAACCTTTCATCGCTTTGCATAGGTTCATGCAAGAGTGTAGTTACCGACATGTATGGTGCCGAATACCTGAAAAGCCGCAACTACTCGACAAATTCCAAGGGCGCACAGGAGGCTCATGAAGCCATCCGTCCAACATACATGGCCAACACCACAATTGAGGGAACTATCCCCGAGAAGAGACTCTACGAACTTATATGGAAGCGCACAATTGCTTCACAGATGGCCGACGCCATGGTTGAGAAGACAACTGTGAGCATCTCAATCAGCGGACACAGCGAGTCGTTCATTGCAACAGGCGAGGTGACTGTATTCGACGGTTTCCTCCAGGTATACCGCGAGGGAAGCGACGACGAAAACGCAACCGACGCATCGGCAATTCCGGCAGTTCACAAAGGCGACGCACTCAAGGCCAAGGAGATTGTGGCGACAGAACGTTTCACACAGCATCCGCCACGCTACACCGAGGCAAGCCTCGTGCGCAAGCTCGAGGAACTTGGCATCGGCCGTCCTTCAACATATGCCCCCACCATCAGCACAATACAGCAGCGCGGATACGTTGAGAAGGGCAACAAGAACGGTACACAGCGCACCTATGACATCATCACACTCAAAAACGGCAAGATTGCCGAGAAGGAGGGCAAGGAGACCGTGGGCGCAGAGAAGGCAAAACTCATGCCCACCGACATCGGTATCGTAGTGAACGACTTCCTGCTCGAGTTCTTCCCCGAGATCATGGACTACAACTTCACCGCCAACGTGGAAAAGGAGTTCGATGAGATTGCCGACGGCAAAAGACACTGGGCCGAGCATATCACAGGGTTCTACAAGGATTTCGAGCCTAAGATTGACGGAATAATACAGACAAAGAACGAATATAAGGTTGGCGAACGTGTGCTCGGCAACGACCCGAAAAGCGGCAAGCCGGTTTCGGTAAAGATCGGACGCTTCGGCCCTATCGTGCAGATTGGTTCGGCAAGCGATGAGGAGAAGCCACGCTTTGCACAGATGAAGCCAGGCCAGACACTCGAGACCATCACACTTGAAGAGGCACTGGGACTGTTCAGCCTCCCACGCACATTGGGCGAGCACGAAGGCAGCACGGTATCAATAGGCGCAGGACGTTTCGGTCCATACATCAAGCATGGCAGTGCCTATGTGACACTCCCCAAGACACACGACCCGCTTACAGTGACACTGGGAGAGGCTGTGGCACTCATTGAGGAGAAGCAGAAGGCCGAGGCACAGCGCCTGATAAAGAGCTTTGACGAGGAGCCAGAACTGCAGGTACTCAATGGCCGTTTCGGTCCATACATCGCATACAAGGGTGCAAACTACAAGTTGCCAAAGACCGTGACACCTGCCGAGCTGTCACTTGAGGAGTGCATGGAGATCATCAATAAGCAGCAGGAGGGCGGCAAGGCTCCTGCGAAGAGAAGATATACAAAGAAAAAATAATACGGAATGACACGAATCTTTCTCCTTGGATACATGGGAGCCGGCAAGACAACGCTTGGACGCGCACTTGCCGCAGAACTCGGGTTGCAGTTCATTGACCTTGACTGTTACATCGAGGAACGTTTCCGCAAGACAATATCGCAGATATTTGCCGAAAAGGGAGAAGAGGAGTTCCGCGATATCGAGAAGCGCATGCTCCACGAGGTTGGAGAGTTCGAGGATGTCATCATCTCTACCGGAGGAGGCACCCCATGTTTCTTTGACAATGTGGAGTACATGAACGCACAGGGAACCACCGTGTTCCTTGACGTGCCGGTAGAGAGGCTTTTCATAAGACTGAGCATTGCGCGCCACAAGCGCCCCCTCATCAAGGACAAGAACGATGAGGAACTGCGCACATTCATTGCCGAACAGCTAGGGAAGAGACTGCCACACTACAGCAAGGCACAATATTCATTCAAAGCCGACAGACTTGAGGACATCACGCAGGTTGCGGAATCGGTTGAGGCTTTCAGGAATGAATTTGGAGTATAAAGAAGAGATTTACACAAACAAGAACCATTGATAACCCGACATCAAACACCACTTACGAAATGAAAAAATGGCGCATTGAGGACTCGGAGGATCTCTACAACATCAACGGTTGGGGAGCATCCTATTTCAGCATCAACGAAAAAGGTCACGTTGCTGTGACACCAAAGAAGAACAGCGTACAGGTTGACCTAAAGGAGCTAATGGACGAACTGCAGCTGCGCGATGTGGCAGCACCGGTACTTGTCCGTTTCCCGGACATTCTTGACAACCGCATCGAGAAGATTGCAGGCTGTTTCAAGATTGCCGCCGAGGAGTACAACTACAAGGGCGAGAACTTCATCGTGTACCCCATCAAGGTAAACCAGATGCGCCCTGTGGTCGAGGAGATTACAAGCCACGGCAAGCGCTACAATATAGGCCTTGAAGCCGGTTCAAAACCCGAGTTGCATGCCGTTATTGCCATGAACACCGACAGCGACTCACTCATCATCTGCAACGGTTACAAGGACGACAGTTACATTGAGCTTGCCCTGTTGGCACAGAAGATGGGACGCCGCATTTTCCTTGTGGTGGAGAAGCTCAACGAACTGAAGCGAATTGCCAAGATTGGCAAGCGCATGGGTGTGCGCCCCAACATCGGTATCCGCATCAAGCTTGCATCTGAGGGCAGCGGCAAGTGGGAAGAGAGTGGCGGCGACGCAAGCAAGTTCGGACTCACATCGAGTGAACTGCTCGAGGCACTTGATATTCTTGAGAAGTATGACATAAAGGATTGCCTGCGCCTGATACATTTCCACATAGGAAGCCAGGTGACACGCATCCGCCACATAAAGACAGCATTGCGCGAGGCTTCACAGTTCTACGTGCAGTTGCGCAAACTGGGCTACAACATCGAGTTCACCGACATCGGCGGCGGCCTTGGCGTCGACTACGACGGCACACGTTCATCAAGCAGCGAAAGTAGCGTAAACTACTCTATTCAGGAGTATGTGAACGACGCCATATACACAATGGTGGATGCAGCCGACAAGAACGGCATTCCCCACCCCAACATCATCACCGAGAGTGGACGTTCCGTATCGGCACACCACGCTGTACTCATCTTCGAGGTACTGGAGACAGCAGCCCTTCCGCAGATGGATGAGGACTGGGAGGTTGCGGCAAATGACCACGACCTTGCCAAGGAGCTCTACAAGATATGGTGCGAACTTGACCAGCGTACAATGCTCGAGGCACTGCACGATGCGCAGCAGATTCGCGAGGAGGCGCTTGAGCTCTTCAGTCACGGTATCGTAGACCTGAAGACACGTGCCCAGATTGAGAGCATGTTCTGGAGTGTGACACGCGAGATACTGGCCATTGCAAAGAACATGAAGCATGTGCCCGACGATTTCCGCAAACTGCCCAAACTGCTTGCCGACAAGTATTTCTGCAACTTCTCACTATTCCAGAGCCTGCCCGACAGCTGGGGTATCGACCAGTTCTTCCCAATCATGCCTATCCACCGTCTTGACGAACGCCCCGACCGCAGCTGTACCATCCAGGACATGACCTGCGACAGCGACGGAAAGATCACCGACTTCATACACTACAACAGCAAGGCCGACTCATTGAAGGTTCACCGCGTAAAATCGAACGAATCGTACTACCTTGGAGTATTCCTTGTAGGTGCCTACCAGGAGATTCTGGGCGACATGCACAACCTCTTTGGTGACACCAATGCCGTTCATGTGAGCGTGGACGATGATGGCTACCACATTGACAAGATCATCGACGGCGAGACCATTGCCGACGTGCTCGACTACGTGCAGTACGACGCCCGCAAGCTTGTGCGCACACTTGAACGCTGGGTGACAAGCGCCGTGAAGGACGGACGCATCACACTCGAAGAGGGCAAGGAGTTCCTTTCGAACTACCGTTCGGGATTGTACGGATACACATATCTTGACTATTGATGAAAGAGAATATTACCGTTATAAAGGTTGGAGGTAAAATTGTTGAGGAGGAGGCTTCATTGGCAGCCCTCCTTGACCGTTTTGCAGCCATAGAAGGGCGCAAGGTACTCATCCATGGCGGCGGCCGTTCGGCAACGCGCATTGCCGAAAGACTGGGCATAGAAAGCAGAATGGTTGACGGACGCCGCATAACCGACGCCGAGACACTGAAGGTGGTGACAATGGTATACGGCGGACTGGTCAACAAAAATATTGTTGCACAGTTGCAGGCACGTGGCATCAACGCATTAGGACTGACCGGTGCCGACTGCAACATAATCACCGCATACAAACGCCCTGTCAAGACCATCGACTACGGTTTTGTGGGCGACGTGGAGTGCGCCGACGGCGCCATGCTTGCCAAACTCATTGAGCAGGGCATTACTCCTATTGTAGCCCCGCTTACACACGACGGCAAGGGCAACATGCTCAACACCAACGCCGACACAATGGCGGCAGAGACAGCCAAAGCACTGGCCGCACACTACGAAGTGACACTCATCTACTGCTTTGAGTTCCCTGGAGTGATGCGCGACCCAGAGGATGCCGATAGCCTCATCGGCACAATCACACGCGAGAGTTACCGCACACTGCTTGCCGACGGCATTGTAAGCGGCGGCATGATTCCAAAGATTGACAACGCATTCAACGCCATTGAAAACGGCGTGAAGGAGGTAATCATAACCCGTGCCGATGCCATTGACGGTACACAGGGCACACACATAATAGCATAACAGCAATGCTCTGCAAAAACACAATGAAGCACCCCAAGTGGGGCTGTATTGTTGTGACACGCAATACTAGGGCGCGCCGCATTATAATGCGTGCGCGCCCTGACGCCATTCATGTGACAGCACCGCCACATGCAACCGATGCCGACATTGAAAGAGCACTGGAGAGATGCGGCGAAAGGCTAATGACGGCGCAGCAGGAGAAGAGACCGGTTCACATTGACAAGAATTTCACAATTGAGACCCCGAATTTCAGGCTCAACATAAAGGAGTATAACGACAGGAGTACAAAGCTCACCGGCGGCAAAGGCAACTACACCATCCTGTGCCCACAAGGTTGCGACTACAGCTGCGAGAAAAGGCAACAGATTCTGCGCAGCGGCATCAATGCCGCGATAAAACACCGTGCTAAGGAACTGCTGCCGCAACGCCTTAAGGAGCTTGCCATGAAACATGGCTTCAGCTACAGCAGGTGTACGGTACGCGAAGTGAGTTCACGCTGGGGCAGCTGCACTTCTACGGGAAACATAAGCTTGAGTACGCGCCTCATACTATTACCAGACAGGCTGATAGACTACGTGCTGCTGCACGAACTGTGCCACACCGTGGAGATGAACCACAGTGAAAGGTTCTGGGCACTGATGGACAGCCACACAGCGCCCGCACGCGCCAAGGAACTGCGCGCGTGCCTCAAAGATGAGGGGAACAGGTTGCCGGAATATTAGACTGCTGAAAAATGACGCATCATTGGCATTCCAGCACCTCGTCACTCTCATGCCATGGACTGGGGACAGCCGACAGCGACTTGTTCAGCTTATAAGCGAACAGCAGTGACAGCGCCGCGAAGAGCACGAATGTTCCGGCCTCGACTGCAATTGTAGCACCCTGCGACATGTCGGGAAGCAGTTCAACCTCAGCCTCGGCGCCTAATACCAACTCAGTCACCGTTGCAATTGTATTGTTAAGAACGTGTCCTACAATCACCGACATGAGGCTGCCTGTGCGATAATATATCCATCCAAGAATAACTCCCAACAGAGTCGCATAGACAATCTGCACCGGATTCATGTGGAAGACACCGAATATAAGCGATGCCACAACTATCGCTACCCATGGAGAACGTACCTTGCGCATTATGTATCCCTGTATGGCGCCACGGAACATAACCTCCTCGAGCACCGGGGCAAGAACTGCGATTGTAAATGCACCTATCACATTATGGCTCAGGCCCTGAAACTCATTCTCGAGGATATTCTCAAGAGGGAACCACTGTACAAAGATGTTCAACGCGAATATCGAAGTCAGCACAAGCAGTGTTGACCACAACAACGGCATCGGGGCTATGGAGTTGAAAAGCGAGACGCGCAAACGGAACAGTTTGGTAACATGGATGAACAACAGCATTGTCGCCGCCGAGAGGAAAAGTCCCCAAGCCATGGCATGTATCATTGGGCCACTCATTGCCGGAGAAGAGACAAGCGCCTCATAATCCATGAGCATTTCGGGCGACAGCGCACCTGTCACTAAGGCATAAACCATGTATGCACCTATTGCAAGACCGCTAAAAAGTCCCTGGAGTATCGAATATACCACCAGCAACATCAGAACAATACCTGTAATCTTAAAAAAATTCTTCATAACATTATCTGTTTTAATATATCAGTAATCATCATATACCTAGTTTCACTCTCTCCACATCAAGTCCAATCTGCTGTTTAAGAGCCTCGATGCTGCCGAAGTTCACCTCGCCACGCAGACGGCGCAAGGGTTCCACAACAATTTTACGGCCATAAATGTCGGCGCCGAAATCAATGAGGTGCACCTCTATACTACGCAACATTCTGTCGCACACAGTCGGATTCACCCCAATATTCATCACACCCTTGTAGTGACAGCCGTCGAGCACGGCATTGACCTCGTACACTCCGTTTGACGGCAGGAGTTTCATCTCGTCGTCGAGCTGCACATTGGCCGTTGGGAATCCCAAGCCGCGTCCTATGCCGGCACCCTTGACAACCTTTCCGCCAAAGAGATAGCCATGCCCTAGGACAGCCCTTGCAGCCTCCATATCGCCGGCAGCCAATGCACGGCGCACTACTGTCGAGCTTACCTTGCCGCCCTCAATGGCAAACGGCGAAAGGCGCATGACCTCAACACCGAGTTCCTTGCCATAGGCCACATACTGTTCAAAGCCCTCACCCTCGCATGGCTTGCCAAAATGGTGGTCGTAACCCACACCGAGCAACCTCACGCCAAGAGCCTCAACGAGCACCTCTCGCATGAAGCGCTGGGCACACATGGAGGCCATGCAACTGTCAAAATCGAGCATCACTACCCTGTCGACACCAAGCTTCTCAAGCAAGGCAAGCTTCTCGTCCCCGGTTGTCAGCAGGAACGGTTCGCACTCCCCGTCGAAAAGCAGGCGCGGATGACGCGCAAAGGTCACAACCGTAAGCGGCAGCCCTTCAGCTGCAGCAGCCTCGCGCAGTTCGGCAATCATAGCCTTGTGCCCAAGGTGCACACCATCAAAAGAACCTATGGTGGCTGCGCACGGTACGCTGCTACACCGGTGTATGTCTGTTATTATTTCCATCAATCAACCGTTAAGTATTTCCTCGCCCCATGGAGCATTGCGTTTCATCAGCACAGCATCAATGCCAAGGCTACGCGCCACCTCGCAGTTCTCGGCTGAATCGTCGAAGAACATGCAATCGGCAGCCTCAACATTCTCGGCAGCCAGCAGTTCCTGGAAAATCTCAGGTTCGGGTTTGCGTTTGCGCATGCGGTAGGAGAGATACAAAGCATCGAAATAGTTTGACAAAGGTTCGCCCATTGTCGCCTGGAAGCGGCTCTCCACCTCGCCCCAATGCCCATCGTTTATATTGCTGAGCATCACCACGCGGTGACCGCCATCGCGCAGACGGCGAAGACACTCGAACTTGTACGGGGCATACTCGCCAAGCATCATGTTCCACACCTGGTGAAGGCGGGCATCAAGCGCATCGCCCAGTCCCTCGCGTACAGCCGCAGGCAACTGCGATGCCATATACCCGAACATCTCGGCCGTGGAGATATCACCACGGTCATATTTCATCATAAACTCATTCATGAGACATGCCCTCTCGGTGAGCAGGGAGGCATCGACACCCATTGATACAAGCGCCATGAACGAACGTTCGATATGCAGGTCAATGAGCACACCGCCAAGGTCAAATATAAGAACTTTCTTACCCGAAAACATATGTATTCATCTTTTAAGAGAGAGAGGCGGGAACGGATATAAGCCGGCACCGACATCATTGCACAGACACCGCCACACACGACCGCAGCCTGTTGCAAATTTATGGAAAAATTCCAGTATACGAAAATTTTACCTAAATTTGCATTTGGCCCGGGAGGTACCGGAACACACAGGTCCACCGGTACTGGGCAAAATGTTCTGCCTCAAAAACCAGAATAAAAAATTATTAACAAATATTAACTAATGGGGGGGGTAAATCCCGAAGTTCATATAACTTTGCCGAACCAAAACAAAAATCAACAATTATGGATTTGCTAAAAATTGAAAACGTGACCAAGAGCTATGCCAACCACGTGGCACTTGACAACGTATCACTCTCAATTCCCGAAGGGTCAATATATGGCCTGCTGGGCCCAAATGGAGCAGGAAAGACAACCCTGCTGCGCATCATCAACCGCATAACAGCCCCCGACAAGGGGCGCGTACTCTTCGACGGCAAGGAGATTGGCGCCGAAGACATCAGCCGCATCGGCTACATGCCCGAGGAACGCGGACTCTACAAGAACATGAAGGTCGGCGAACAGGCAATATTCTTCGCACGCCTCAGAGGCATGTCAAGCAAGGAGGCCACAGTAAAGCTGCAGGCATGGTTCCAGAAGTTCGGCATCGAGGAGTGGTGGAACAGAAGCATCGGCGAACTCTCAAAAGGCATGGCGCAGAAAGTACAGTTCATCACCACTGTGCTGCATGAGCCCAGACTGCTCATCTTCGACGAACCGTTCTCGGGATTCGACCCCATAAACGCCAATCTGCTGAAGAGTGAGATTCTGGCACTACGCGACAAGGGCACAACAATCATCTTCTCCACACACAACATGTCGTCGGTCGAGGAGATATGCGACCACATAACACTCATTGACAAGTCAAGGAACATCCTCTCGGGCAACGTAGATGAGATAAGACGCAAGCACGGCGCAAATATCTTCGAGATTGACTACCGAGGCAAGGAGGATGAACTGAAGGCTGCACTGGGCGGAATATGCGAGATTATGGAATCGGAGCCGGCCACTGTGGGCTACAACAGAATGAAAGTACACATTGCAGCCGACACCCAGGTGCGCCAGGTAATAGCAGCTACAAACGAAAGCGTGGAACTGCGTTCTTTCAGTGAGATAATCCCATCAATGAACGACATCTTCATCCGTGCCGTAAACAACAACCTATAAAACCGTAAACCATGAAAAGCAAGATTGGAATAATAATAGGACGCGAGTTCAACGAACGTGTCCGCAAAAAATCATTCATCATCACTACCCTGCTGACACCGTTGCTAATGATAGGACTCATGGTGGCACCGGCACTACTTACCGAATACTCGGGCAACACGCCAAAGAACATCATTGTTGTGGATGACAGCAAGAGTGTGGGCCAGCTGCTGCAGAACAATGGTGACATGACCTTTGAGATGATACCACTGCCCGTTGAGATTGCCCGCAAGGAGTACACAGGCGAGTTTGCCATACTGCACATTGGCAAAGATATCATGACAAACCCGTCCGACGTGCGCCTGTACACGAACTCCGTGGCCTCAATAACCACCGAAATGAACATCGCCTCGCAGCTGAAGATGGTAATAGAAGGGATAAAGCTGCAGAAACAGAACATTGAGGACCTTGCCGTCATCATGGCAAATGTGCAGACCGACATCAACCTGCAGTCATTCTCAAACGACGGCAGTGATGACGAAAGCGGAGCCAAGACAAACTCCTCCATTGTGGCAACAGTCATAGCATACGTACTCAGTTTCATGCTCTACATGTTCATCCTGCTCTACGGAGTAATGGTAATGCAGTCGGTCATTGAAGAGAAGAACAGTCGAGTGCTGGAGGTAATGGTATCCACCGTACACCCGCTGGAGATGATGACAGGCAAGATTCTTGGCGTGGCAAGCGTGGCACTGCTGCAGATTGCGATATGGCTGGCAATAATCGTAGGCGTGGGATATTTCGTCATACCCGAAATCATTCCCAACGAGGTTGCAATGGCAGTGGGCATGCTGCAACAGGGCGCCTCACCCGACAGCCTTGGCATAAACGCCGACATGGACCTACTGCAGGCCCTGGTAACACTCACCGACGTAGGCTACCTCATAAAGATAATAGCATCACTCATTGTATTCATGATGGGCGGATTCCTGCTCTACGCAGCACTGTTCGCTGCAGTAGGCTCAGCCGTTGACACCCCGCAGGATGCACAGCAGCTGCAGACACCCATTACAATCCCAATCATACTCAGCCTGCTGGTAATGATGTCAGTAATCAACGACCCGACATCCGACATCGCCTTCTGGTTCTCGATGATACCGCTAACCTCGCCCATAGTCATGATGGCACGCATACCATACGACATACCCACATGGGAGATACTGCTGTCACTGGGAATACTGACAGGCACATTCATCGCCGCAGTATGGTTCGCCGGCAAAATCTACCGCGTAGGAATACTGGTACACGGCAGCAAGCCGTCGTTCAAGGAACTGTGGAAGTGGATGAGATATAATTGACAAAGAAAAACGGACACCTCACTAAGAGATGTCCGTTTTTTAAGCGTCGGAATGAGGCGACTCGAACGCCCGACCCCTACGTCCCGAACGTAGTGCGCTACCAACTGCGCTACATTCCGCCGTGCAGCCACGCATATGTGACGTTTCAGCAGTGCAAATATATAGCAAAAATATATAACGAAGAAATTTTTGAAGATTTTTATCAAAATATTTGCACGAACCAAAAACTTGTCATACCTTTGCACTCGCAAACAAGACGGTGCCATAGCTCAGTTGGTAGAGCAAAGGACTGAAAATCCTTGTGTCCCCGGTTCGATTCCTGGTGGCACCACTTGCAGAAACGCTAATGACTTAAAAATTAAGTTGTTAGCGTTTTTCTTTTCCTCTTTTTGTCCAACATATGTCCAACAATTGTTTTGGATCAACATAAAATTCTGAGGGATTTCAGGATCAAGCATATAATTTTGATAACCTGAAAAGGAAAAAATCTTTATCTTTTACACCTCTGAACTGTGCCCTAAAAGCTTTGATTTTTGCATTAAAAGACTCTGATGCAGCATTTGTAGAACGTTTGTCAAAGAAGTTCAGTATTTTCTCATAGTGCATATATATGGTTCTCATAACCTTTGCAAATGCAACAAATCCACTTCTTTCCACCCTATCATACCATCTGGCGAGCATTGTATATGCAACGCCC
>JAZQZM010000070.1:0-65076 GCA_045634085.1 Bacteroidaceae bacterium | reverse complement strand
AGCATAAAGTGCAGGTCGTGTCCTTCTTGCCTTAGTTCTCGGATTGCCCCCGCCCAATCGCGCGTAGACGGGCTTCTCTCTCCTCGACTAAGGCTTTGACTTTTTTTAGCAGCGCGTTCTCCGTCTTTAGTTCCTGATTCTCCCTACGGAGGCGTTCAAGTTCAGTTTCCGGCTTTTGTACTTTCTTTGGTCTTCCCATACCTGGTGGTCGGCCTCGTTTCTTGGTTATTGACAGAGCTTCAATGCCACCCTGTCTGTATTTTTTTAACCATATACTCAAACGGCCGGCACTTACTCCATATTTTATCGAGGCTTGTGTCAAAGATATGCCATTTTTCTCAATATCCAAAACAACTTTATATCTAAAAGTTGCATCGCTACGAGTGTACTCCTGACGACAAAGGACTTTTGCTCCTTCTTTTTGGTACAATATCCACAATTTTTCTAATCGGGAATGGCCAATACCATACCTAGTATGAATGTAATTGATGCAATAATCATCTTCTAGCATATGCATATATTTTAGCAATGCTGAATAATCGTGTTTCTTATGCATAAAATAAACCCCAAAGTTTTTTGTCCAAACTTTGGGGTTCACTTGAATGGATGAGCCTTTTATGATGATAGTGTTTTTAACTTGGATTAAAAACGGAAGTCAACACCGATAGTAGCGTTGTGTGTCTTGCGGATGTAGCTTGAACCGTTCAACTTGTTTGTGTCGTGTGCATAGTTTGCGTAGCAGTAACCGATGTTGAGGTCAAGATTCTCGTTGATGCTGTACTTTGCACCAAGACCTGTCATGAATGAGTCGTTGATGAAACCGAGGTCGCTTGTGTAAGCATCGGTGATGCCGAAGTCACTGAACTGGATACCTGCAGAGAGGAGGAGGTTCTTTGTAATATTGTACTCAACACCTGCAAGGAGCTCGTATGTGTTGCGGTCGAGGTTGATGTTGTTGTCAGCACCACCGAGGAGTGACTCAACCTTTGCATCCTTGTCAAAGTAGTAAGTAGCGCCAATCATTGCCTTGAAGCAAGATGTTGCCTGCCATGAACCTGCGAGTGAAAGCAATGCAGGCGCGTCGCTACGGAGTGTCTGTCCATCCTGGAGTGTTGCAAGGCTTGCAAGTGCAGGCATTGCCTGTGAAAGCATACCGATCTTGCCGTCGAGGTTAGGATCGCCAAGCTGTGCGCCAAGAAGCTCACTTGTGAACTTGTCTGTTTTGTTCTCAACATTTGTTACGGCACGGAACTCGTACTTTGCAGCGAAGTTGAAATCGCCTACCTTGTAGTCAACGCCGATTACAGGTGCGAAAGCAAAGCCTGTCTGTGTGAGGTCAAGTTCAAGAATCTTGGCATAGTCACCAAGCTGTGGGTGTACTGCAGTGATTGCACCAGCGTAGTTTGCACTTGTGTAGTTGCCACGGATACCTGCGTAAACAGACCAGTTGTCAGATACCTTGTAAGCTGCACCAAACTGGAGTGAGAATACATACTGTGTTGACTCGAATGCTGATTTTGCAGAAAGGCCGTTTGCTGCTACAAGGCCTGCGCCCATTGCATCGAATGCTGGGAGACCGTCGTTGAACTGTGCGTTACCGCCACCGCCAGGGATTCCGAAGAAACCGCTGAATGTCCAGTCGCCTGTCTTGTAAGATGCAAGGACTGTTGGCATGCAAGGAACGTAAACCTCGCCCTTATATGACTTGTTTGTGAGTGCGCTTGTAACGTCGCGGTCCTGCCATATCATCTGCCAGTTTGCTGAGAGTGCCCAGCCCTCCTTGAAGAATGCTGTACCTGCAGGGTTGAAGTAGATTGCATCTGTCTCCAATGAAGCATAGCGCATTGGGTTACGTACAAATGCTGCGTGCTGGTTAGTGTTTGTCAAAAGACCACCTGCGAATGTTGAAAGTGCAAGTGATGCAAAAACGATTGTTGAAAAAATTCTTTTCATAATATAAATATTTAAAAAGGTTTTTGTCTCTCTTTCTTTTGTTTGTTGCACAAAAGTAGAGAGTTTGTGCAAAATTAGGAAACAAAAGTTGTATTTTAACAATTTAAATGTACATTATGAAAAGTGTTTGTACAAAATGTCTGGTACTTTGGGGAAAAATGTACTCGCTTGATGTGTACTTACATAATTGAGATGATATAGCTGTTGCATTAAATAAAGATGCTTCGCTACGTTCATCATGACCGGATACATCCTGGGGCAAAATTATAGCCGCCTGCAAAACAGGCGGCTATAATATAATAAGGTGTGTTATCTGTTATCTTTTTACAGGTATTGCGTCAATGCGTGCCTGGTGGCGACCGCCTTCGAATGGGGTAGAGAGGAATGTTTCTACGCACTCCTTTGCGCTGTCGGCGGCGATGAAGCGTCCTGGCATTACCATTACGTTGGCATCGTTGTGCTGACGTGCAAGTGCTGCAATCTCGGGCATCCAGCAAAGGGCGCTGCGTATTGCGTCGTGGTGGTTGAGAGTCATGTTGATTCCGTTACCTGTACCGCAGATGGCGATACCGGTCTCGAGTTCTCCCTTTTCAATTGCCTCGGCAAGTGCGTGTGCAAATTCGGGGTAGTTGCAACTCTCGGTGCTGTTTGTACCGAAATCCACGAAATCATATCCCATAGCCTTGAGCCATTCCTTTACCTGCTCCTTGAGTGGGTAACCTGCATGGTCGCTTGCTAATCCTATCTTCTTCATTATTATAATAGATTACAACATTGATTTTACCTGGTTGTATACGTTCTCTGCAGTAAAGCCGAGTTTCTCATCGAGTACCTTGTATGGTGCTGAGAAACCGAATGACTCCAAGCCCCAAACCTTGCCGTTTGCACCTACTAGACCTTCGAGGTTCACCGGCAGACCGGCTGTGAGGCCGAATACCTTTGCACCTGCAGGGATTACACTCTGCTGATACTCCTTGGGCTGTGTGCGGAACAGACCCTCTGAAGGAACCGAAACGATACGTGTCTTTACACCGTCGGCCTTGAGAAGCTTAGCACCGTCAACAAGTGTTGAAACCTCAGAACCCGAAGCAAGAAGGATTACATCGTAGTCCTCGTCGCTGCCTGCGATTACATAAGCACCCTTTGATGCCTCCTCGTATGGAGTACCCTCGGGGAGGTTGTTGATGTTCTGGCGTGAGAAGATGAGACCTGTTGGAGTAGAATCGTTCTCCATTGCGAGCTTCCAAGCCTGTGTTGCCTCGTTTACATCGGCGGGGCGGAGTACAAGCATTGAGTTCTTGCCGCTGTGGTTCTTTACCTTCTCCATGAGACGTACCTGTGCCTCCTGTTCAACTGGCTCGTGAGTAGGGCCGTCTTCACCAACGCGGAATGCGTCGTGTGACCAAACGAACTTCACAGGGAGCTCCATGAGGGCTGCCATGCGGATTGCTGGTTTCATGTAGTCGCTGAACACGAAGAATGTACCGCAAGCTGCGATTACACCACCGTGCAGTGCCATACCGATACATACGCAAGCCATTGTGAGTTCCGATACACCTGCGTGCAGGAATGCACCGCTGAAGTCACCTGGAGTGAATGCGTGTGTCTTCTTGAGGAAGCCGTCTGTCTTGTCGCTGTTGCTCAAGTCGGCCGATGAGCATATCATGTTGCCATAGTTCTCGGCAAGGATACCGAGTACTGTAGCCGATGCGTTACGTGTAGGACCGTCAGCCTTCTGCTCAATTGCTGCCCAGTCGATGTTTGGCTGCTTACCGCTGAACCAATCCTCGAGCTTTTGTGCCTTCTCGGGGTTTGCTGCTGCCCAAGCTGCCTTGGCAGCCTTGCGTTCTGCAACAATCTGGCGGAGCTCGTTGAGACGGTTGTCGTACATCTCCTTAACCTCGGGGAAGAATGTGAATGGATTCTCCACGTCACCGCCAAGGTTTTTGATTGTGTTGATGTATGCGTCGCCGCCGAGTGGTGCACCGTGTGTGCCGCAGTCAAACTCGTAGCTGCTGCCGTCGGCACGGCGTGCGCCCTTGCCCATAACTGTATTACCGATGATGAGGGTAGGACGTTCTGCCTCGGCCTTTGCCTCGGTGAGTGCTGCGCGTATTGCGTCGCAGTCGTTACCGTCGATTGTGATGACCTTCCAGCCCCATGCCTCGTACTTCTTTGCTGTGTCCTCGAACATAACCTCGTCGCAGCGTGTAGAGAGCTGAATCTGGTTTGCATCGTAGAACATTACAAGGTTGTTGAGCTTGAGGTAACCGGCAAGGCGGCCTGCACCCTGAGAAATCTCCTCCTGTACGCCACCGTCAGAGATGAATGCATAGATTGTGTGGCCCATAACCTCGCTACCCAGACGTGCTTCAAGGAACTTGGCTGCGATGGCTGCACCTACAGCGTAGGTGTGAGCCTGCCCGAGAGGACCTGATGTATTCTCGATTCCGCGTGCGAAATTCACCTCAGGGTGTCCCGGAGTAGGGCTTCCCCACTGACGCAGCTGCTTGAGCTCGTCCATGGTGTATTTGTCCGAGAGTGCAAGCACTGAATAGAGCATTGGCGACATGTGACCCGGGTCGAGGAAGAAACGGTCACGGCCTTCCCACAATGGATTTTCGGGGTCATGAATCAAAAACTCAGAATAGAGTACGTTAATGAAATCGGCACCGCCCATTGCACCGCCAGGGTGACCCGATTTAGCCTTCTCTACCATTGCAGCAGTCAAAATACGGATATTGTCCGCTGCCTTGTTCATCAGTTGCTTGCTATTCATATTTACAGTTATGGTTATATGGTATTAATTATTTCAACAATTATATAGAAGGAATGTCCTTGTACTGTGGCATACCTTCCCCTAAATTGTTACAAAAGTAATACTTTTTGTTTGAATGTAGAGCAACTTTCAGTAATGATTTTGCTCTGTCCATACAAATATTTGCACTAAAAAACGCGAATAACTATTGTCTCCGCTATTAAATAACAGAACACAATCCTTATTTGTCGTGTGAAAATGGATATATTCATCTTTCCCGTCCATTATTCTTTGGGGGTAACAGTGTGATATTTCCCGCCGTTTGTTGTATCTTCGTGAAATCAAAATAAAAGGAGATATTATGCTTGTAAATATCATATCAAAGGAACTCGGTCTTGCTACCGACAAGGTGAAGAATACTATTGAACTGCTTGAGGGTGGTGCTACAGTGCCTTTTGTGGCGCGTTACCGCAAGGAGGCTACCGGCTCGATGGATGAGGTTGCGATAGGCAACATTAAGGAGATGCATGAGAAGCTGAAGGCGATAGTGCAGCGCAAGGATACCATAATTGCGACAATTGAGGAACAGGGCAAGATGACTCCCGAACTGAAGGAACGTATTGAGAACTGCTTCGACGCAGTGGAACTTGAAGATATATATCTGCCATACAAACCTAAGCGCCGTACCCGTGCTACCATTGCGCGTGAACGCGGGCTTGAACCGCTTGCCGACCTCATAATGCTGCAGCAGAATGCCGATATACGTGCCCGTGCGCAGAGCTTCGTATGTGCTGATGTGCCGGCTGTCGACGATGCCATTGCCGGAGCCTGCGACATCATTGCCGAACGTGTGTCCGAGGATGAAGGTGCCCGCAACGCCATGCGACGTCTTTTTGCGCGGCATGGAGTGCTTGCCTCAAAGGTGGTAAAGGGCAAGGAGGCCGATGGCATCAAATATTCCGATTATTATGAGTGGCAGGAGAGTGTGGCACGCATATCGTCGCACCGTCTGCTTGCTATAATGCGTGGCGAGGAAGAGGGCTTCCTGCGCATGTCGATAGGTGTCGATTCCGATGAAGCTCTTGAGCAACTCAACCGCCGTTTTGTAAAGCGCCCATCAACATCGCGTACATATATCGAGGCTGCCGTTGCCGATGGTTTCAAACGTCTGCTGGCACCTTCTATTGAGAACGAGACACGTTCAAATTCAAAGCACCGTGCCGATGAAGAGGCCATAGCGGTCTTTGCCGAGAACCTGCGCCAGCTCCTTATGTCATCGCCTCTGGGTCAGAAAAGAGTGATTGCCATTGACCCGGGATTCCGTACCGGCTGCAAGGTAGTAGTGCTCGACTCTCAGGGTAACCTTGTGCGCCATACAGTCATCTATCCGCATCCTCCTCATAACGACCGCGAGGGTGCAGCACGCATAATAACCTCCCTTGCAAAGGACTACGCCACCGAAGCATTTGCCATAGGCAATGGTACTGCAGGTCGCGAGACCGAGGATTTTGTACGTTCGTTGGGGCTTGCAGCCGATGTGTTCTCGGTCAACGAGGACGGAGCATCGGTCTACTCGGCATCTCCCGTCGCACGTGAGGAGTTCCCGAATGAGGATGTAACAGTGCGCGGTGCCGTCTCCATTGGCCGACGTCTTATAGACCCTCTGTCCGAACTTGTAAAGATTGAGCCGCGTTCAATTGGAGTGGGGCAGTACCAGCATAGTGTTGACCAGACCCGCCTAAAGGAACGTCTTGACGTAGTTGTTGAAAGTTGTGTGAACAAGGTGGGTGTAAACCTCAACACAGCCACAAAGCAGATACTCACCCACATCTCGGGACTTGGACCTTCCCTTGCCGAAAATATTGTCAAGTACCGCGCTGCCAACGGTGATTTCCGCACCCGCAAGGAACTGCTTAAGGTTCCTCGCCTGGGCAACAAGGCGTTTGAGCAGGCCGCAGGCTTCCTGCGTGTTGTGGGCGGTGATGAACCTCTTGACAATACCGCAGTGCACCCCGAGTCATACGGTATTGTAATGCACATGGCAAAAGATGTGAATGTCTCCCTTGAAGAGTTCATCTCCAGCCCCGAACTGCGCAAGAAGGTTGTCCTCTCCAATTATATTACCGACAAGGTGGGAATGCCAACCCTTACCGACATTATGGATGCACTCAACAAACGAGGCCTTGACCCCCGCGAACAGGCAAAGGCGTTCTCCTTTGACCCTAACGTGCACGAGATTGAAGACTTGCGTGTAGGCATGCTGCTTCCCGGTCTTGTTTCCAACATTACCGCCTTCGGCGCATTCGTGAACATCGGAGTACACCAGGATGGCCTTGTACATATATCCCAACTTGCCGACAAGTTTGTTTCGTCTCCTAATGACGTGGTAAAACTGGGCCAGCAGGTTATGGTGAAGGTGGTTGAGGTGGATTTGAAGAGACGCCGTATTTCACTCTCAATGCGCGGTATTTGAAGTTTTCTAAAACATCGAAGACTGCGTTACACAACAAGACGCAAATCCTCATTTACTACCAGTAAACTCCGGTGTTGCGTCTTGTTGCAAGCCTTGCCCTCATAGTCTTATAATAACTTAAATATTTAGAATAGTAAAGGCATCTGCTGTGTGTTATGGCATTATTCCCTGTACAATAATTCCCCTTCTTCGTAAGAGAATTTTTTGTTGTTGCTGTCACGGCGTTTCATTATGGCGGTATCAGGCCAATAGCCCTTGTTGTCATCAAGGATAAAAAGCATAGTGCTGTCGTTTTTCAACTCGAAAGAAACCTCGTTGTAAACATGCATTCTCTTTGGATTGAAATAAAAGTTTGAATAGGCTTCGCTTATTTTACTTTTCACTATATTGCCGTTTGTCAATGGTTCTTTTACTATTTTACCTTGTAAAAAGCCATCTATCACTAAATATTCTATTGGGCTGCGGTTTGTGCTTATACACTCCTTTCAACTCCTTGGATGATGGGGAGAGTTTTAATGGGTTGTCGTTTGTTATAGTATTGTTGCTTTCAAAACCAAAAGGTGATTTTGGAACATTTCCCCGAAAGTCCATTGAAACTTTCGGGGCTTGTGCAATGTTGTGGTATATTACTTTACAAATACCTTTTTGCTGTCGATAATGTTTATTCCTTTTTGTGGATTGCTCAAGCGTTCGCCGGCTATGTTGTATATGTTTCCGCTTTGTGGGGTAGAGGGTATCTCCTCAATGCCCGTCGGGTCACTGAAATGCACTGTTAGTTCACTTGCCTGTGCAATGTCGCACTCCAGCCAGCACTGGTTTGCCGCAATATCCTTTGAACCCTCGAATGCCTTGAAAGTGTTTTCTGCAAACACGAATTTCCTCTTGTCACCGCTTTGTGACAGGTTGCCATTCACGTAGTTGCCTTTCAGCAGGGATTCGGGCAGGGAAGTCACGGCGCCGTAGTCCGACATTGTGATTACAAACTGATGAGTTCCGGCATTGCCGTTGACAATTGCAGGAGTGCCGCTTTTCAGCGTCTCACCCGGGCCGGCAATGGCTTCCATTGTACAGGTGTATCCGTTTGAATCGTCGTTGAATACGACACCTGTCATTGTGGCATCGTAGGCATATACACCATTGGGGATAATTACATTGAACGGCAGGCATATTGCTGCAGCACCGCTGTCACTCAATGTCAGCGGCATGGCATAAACCTCTTCAATAGTATATGTAGCAAGGCCGGCCTTTACAGCCTTGTCGTTGCCCACTACGCCATGCTCCTTATATACGTTCACGTAGTTTATACCGTCGCTGCTGCTGCGTATCTTGTATACGTCGGCAGTGGATGTCTCTTCAAAGAGGTATATTCCTGCTTCATTTTCATTGTCCGAGAACATGATGTGTCCCCAACCGCTGAGCTTCGGCTCCTTGAGTACCTTGCCCTGCATTGAGAGAGTGTATCCCACACCCGATGGCTTGATGATGAAGATTTCATCGCCTGCGGCCGATGTTGAATAGTGGTCGGGCGAGATGAGTTTGTATCCCTCGTTCTTGCTGTTGTCGTGGGTTGTGTTGTAGCCAATGAAAAGCGGGTTGCCGTTGTAGTTGATGTGGAATGCACCGTTGTATCCTGGGTTGATTATTACCGCAAACAGGTAGATAGTGCCGTTGGGCATTGTCACAACGCCGGTATGTGCGCCATCGTTCACGTCACTGCGTATCACAATATTGCTAAGGTCGGTGGCATCTTCTTCAATGAAGTCGCCGCTTACGGTTGCACCCTGCTGATTGCCGAAGTATGGTGTCAGGTCAATGGTTTCACCCGGCTGCGCAATGATTGTAACCTCTTCGTACTGTCTGTTGCGTATCTTCTCGAGCTGGGTCGACAGGTTCTCGACAACGTCGGAGTTGCCTGAAGCCATGTTCTGGTTCTCGTTGAATTCTCCATTGACATGCTTGAATATCTGAGGGTTGGTAGAGTAGCCTGTCTCAATCTTTGGACCCCACTGAATCATTGTAGCACCGCCTTTAGGCTCAATGAACTTCCAGCCTGCAGTGCACAGTGTCAATGTGTGATTCTGCGCCATGCCAATGGCGTATGGACGGCCTTTCTCATCATTGCCGAACCATGTTGCTGCCTCCATAGGGCTGCCGTCGGTAGAGAGTGACTCGCCACTGCCTACACCTGCAATGCTTGCCATTACATCGAGGAAGTCAATTTGTGAAACGAGTGAGTTCCTTACACTCTGCTCCTTGATTACTGCAGGCCAGTGAACGATGAAAGGCACGCGTGTACCGCCTTCAAAGGCACTGTATTTTCCGCCGCGCAGGCCACCGGTGGGCGAGTGGTCGCCGACAAGTTCCTCGGCCTGGTCAACGTAACCGTCATCAAGTACAGGGCCATTGTCACTGGTGAGTATGATGAGAGTGTTCTCAAGCAATCCCTCTTCTTCGAGTGTGCGTACAATCTCACCTACACTCCAGTCGAACTGTACAATGGCATCGCCACGCAATCCCATCTCGCTTTGTCCACGGAAACGTGGATGCGGGAAACGTGGTACATGTACGTCGTTTGTCGCAAAGTACATGAAGAACGGGGCGTCGCTGTTCTCCTTTATGAAGTCTACTGCATGCAGTGTTATGCTGTCGGCAATGTTCTCATCCTTCCAAAGCGCCTTGCCGCCGCCTTTCATGTAACCGATGCGTCCGATGCCGTTCACAATGGAGTAGTCGTGTCCGTGGCTCGACTTCAGGTTGTAAAGCAACTCAGGGTTGTCCTTTCCTGTGGGTTCGCCTTCGAAATTAGTATTGTAGTTCACATAGATGGGTGCCGACGGGTCATAATTCGCCACAGAACCGTTCTCAATGAACACGCAGGGAACTCGGTCGGCTGTAGCAGCCATGATGTATGAGTAGTCGAAACCGATATCGGCCAGGGCAGGTGTGATTGGTGCATTCCAATCCTGTTTTCCAGTCTGCGAACCAAGTCCAAGATGCCATTTGCCGAATGCGGCAGTGGTGTAGCCTGCCTCCTTGAACACATCGGCAACGGTGTACTGGTCGGGCGAGATTATCATTGCTGCATCGCCGGCGGCAACGTCGGTTCCACTCTTGCGCCATGGATATTCTCCGGTAAGCAACGAGTAGCGCGAAGGGGTGCTGGTCGATGCAACCGCATGGGCATTCGTGAAGCGTACTCCGTTGTTGGCCAGACGGTTGACGTTGGGTGTGCGTACTCCAATTGCGCCATAGCATTCAAGGTCGCCGAATCCCAAATCGTCGGCATATATCATTACAACGTTTGGGCGTGATTTAAGATATGCTTCGGCTCCGGTGTTCTCCTGGGCGAGTATGGCTCCCGGTAAAGTTGCCAAAGCAAGCATTCCTGCATTAAGGTTTTTCATGATTTTGAGTATTTTCTTCTGCGAATATACAATATCCGTGTTGGATATAAAAGGATTTGCCTTGTGAAGGGTATAAAAAACAGCAGCAACCCGCGGGTTGCTGCTGTAAATATGATGCTGCTGTAGAATTAGCAGATCTTGCGAGAGCCGTCGCCGATTACTACATCGTAAACCTTTGGCTGCTTACCATACTTCTCCAGGTAACGCTTCTTGGCCTCCTCGATGAATACCTCGTACAACTCCTCCTTAACAAGGTTGATAGTGCAACCGCCGAAGCCGCCACCCATCATACGAGAACCTGTTACACCGCAGTCGATAGCTACATCTACCAAGTAGTCGAGTTCCTCGCAACTTACCTCGTAATCCTTGCTCAAGCCGAAGTGTGTCTCGTACATCTTCTTACCTACGGTCTCGTAGTCGCCAGCCTCAAGAGCTGCGCAAACGTCGAGTACGCGAACTACCTCGCCGATAACATACTTAGCGCGGTTGTAGTCCTCGGGCTTGATTTCTGCCTTAACCTCCTCGAGCATCTCGAAGCTTGCATCACGCAATGACTCAACCTCGGGGTGCTTAGCCTTGATAACCTCAGCTACTCGCTCGCAGCTAAGACGGCGTTCGTTGTAAGGTGAACCTACGAGCTCGTGCTTAACGCAAGTGTTCAGGAGAACGAGCTTGTAACCCTGTGGCTTGAATGGGAAGTACTGGTACTCGAGGTTGCGGCAATCGAGACGGATAAGGCTTCCTGCCTTGCCGAATACGCTTGCGAACTGGTCCATGATACCGCAGTTCACACCTACATAGTTGTGCTCAGTTGCCTGGCCTACCTTTGCAAGCTCGAACTTGTCGATCTTGTTGTCACCGAACAGGTCGTTCATAGCGTAAGCGAATGTGCTCTCGAGAGCTGCTGATGAAGACATACCTGCGCCGAGGGGCACATCACCTGCGAATGCAGTGTTGAAACCCTTTACATCAACGCCACGCTTGATCATCTCACGGCAAACACCGAAGATGTACTTTGCCCATGAAGCGTGTGGAGCATCCTCCTCCTTGAGACCGAACTCTACATAGTCCTTCTCGTCGATAGAGTAAGCGCAAACCTTGTCAGTACCGTTAGGCTTGATCTCTGCCATGATACCCTTGTTTACTGCGCCTGGGAATACAAAACCATTGTTATAGTCTGTGTGCTCGCCAATGAGGTTGATACGGCCTGGAGATGCATAGATGCTTCCTGTTGTACCATCGAAGTGCTTGATGAAGCGGCTTCTTACAAATTCTATATCCATAGTTTTAAATATTTAGTAGTTAAACAAATATTGTTTTCAGTATTGAATTATTTCTTTGCAGGTCTTGAACCGATGAGTGCATAGAACAACAGGTATGCAGCACAGAATACTACAACCCAGAAGCTTGAAACGTAACCGAAGCTGTCCGCAACAAAGCCCTGGATACCCATCATTACTGCGCAACCGAATACCATTGTCATGAAGATACCTGATGCAATAGCTGTGTACTTGCCAAGACCCTCAACAGCCATGTTGAAGATAGCACCCCACATAACTGATGTACAGAGACCTACGAGCAGGAATGAGAAGATACCTACCGGGATGTCCTGCCAGATGAGTTCGAGCTTGCCCCAATCGACACCAGGGAATGCAACGAGGATATCTGATGGAGCATAGATACCGAACACTACAAGTGCCAATGTCGCAATAGAAACAGTTGTTATCATAGCGCGGCTTGATACCTTGTTACCGATAGATGCACCAACGAAACGGCCGATGAGCATCATGAACCAGTAAACTGCAACAATCATACCTACAGTACCAGAAGGGATGCCAAGGCCTGGGAACTTCTGTGAAAGTTTCTCGCTTGTAAGTGTACCGTTCTCAATCTCCTTCTTTGTCTTGTTGAACTCTTTCTCGTCTACGCCTGCAAATGCATTGTCAGGAATGACGGTTGTAATTGCATCGGGAATGATCTCTGTGGCGTTTACCTTTGTTGAATCATCAGGGATGATCTCTGTAATTGCATCAGGGATAATGGCTGTTGCAACAGTCTCAGTCTCGGCAACAACCTCTTCCTTTGCTGCATTCATATACTCAGCAGTAGCCTGCTCTAGAGTAATCTCCTTAGCCTCGTACTTCTTGAGGATTTCAACTCTTTCTGTCAGAACCTCTGCCTTCTCAGTGCTCAAGTACTGCTGTACTGCGTTGGGAACACCAACCTCGATACCCATGTAAAGGAAGATGGCCAAAGCACCGAGTGCGAAATGACGGTAACCCAAAGCCTTCTTGATCATGCTGAGGTCAACCTTGTCCTGCTCGGGCTCCTCAATCTTGGTGAAGAGGATTACGATGAATGCGATTACGAAGATTGCGAGGGCAATCATGAGGGCTGGAGTAGCATCGGCAATCTTAGCCTTTGTTGCGTCTGCGATAAGCGCACCCATGAGGATGTAGCATGCAACGGCAGCCGATGAATTGAATACACCACCAATCTGGATAAGCTGGTTACCTGATTTGCCACCACCACCAAGGATGTTGAGCATTGGGTTTACAACGCAGTTGAGGATACACATACACAAACCTGCGATGAAAGCACCGATGAGGTAAACTGAAAATACAAGACCCAGGTTCTGCTCAACATCAAGCAGACCGCTTACCCATTGGATAAGGATACCTGTAGCACCTACTGCCAAGCCGATAAGAGCCGATTTCTTGTAACCGAACTTTGCGATGAGCATACCGGCAGGGATACCCATTACAAGGTAAGCAATAAAGTTACCGTAGTTACCGATCTGTGCGAGCACATTCGAAATGTCGCCCTGGTTCTTGATGATGGTTGCCATTGGTGTGCACAAGTTTGTCACGAAGGCAATCATTGCGAAGAGTGCAATCATTACTATGATAGCTCCCCATTGTTTTTTTTGATTACTCATAATTCTTTAATGTTTTTAATTTATTATAGTGTTTTATTTTTCTACACCAAATTTATATACGGTAACCTGCTTGTATGTCTCTCCCGGGCACAAAACAACACTTGGGAAATGTGCGCGGTTAGGAGAGTCGGGGAAGTGCTGTGCCTCGAAGCAGATTGCGCTGCGCTTGGGGAATGTTGCGCCGTGTGCGCCGGCGAAACCGCTGTGCCAGTTCGATGTGTATACCTGTACACCCGGCTCAGTTGTGTATACCTCCATTGTGCGGCCGCTTACAGGCTCGGTAACCTTTGCTGCAAAGCTGAGTTCGCCAACCTCCTTCTTGTTGAGGACATAGCAATGGTCGTAACCTGCACCATGCTTTATCTGCTCCTCGTCGGCATCAATGCGTGCACCTACCTCAGTTGGGACTGTAAAGTCAAATGCAGTGCCCTTTACCGGTGCTATGCAACCGTAAGGTACTGATGTGTCGTCAATGGGAACAAAGAAATCCGCATTGATTTCGCATATGAGGTTGTCAATTGTTGCTGTGGGGTTTGCAATACCTGAGAGAGAGAAGAAACCGTGGCTTGTGAGGTTCACAATGGTCTTCTTGTCGGTAGTTGCTGTATAATCGATTTTGAGTTCGTTCTCGTCGGTGAATGTGTAGACTACCGTCACGTCAAGGTTCCCGGGGAAACCCTCCTCCATATCTGCCGATAGATAGTGGAGCTTCAGTGTTTGACAGTCAGTCTGCTCTGCATCCCATACTCTTGCATGGAAGCCTGTAGGGCCACCGTGAAGGTGGTTGGGGCCGTTGTTGATTGCAAGGCTGTACTCTTTGCCGTCAATGGTGAACTTGCCTTTGCATATGCGGTTGCCGTAACGGCCTACAAGTGTGCTGAGGAATGGTTCGGGGCTGTTCAATAGATTGTCGATGCTGTCGTGTCCCTGGATTACGTTGGCGTAGTTGCCGTTCTTGTCGGGAACCATGATGCTGCAGATTGCACCTCCGTAGTTTGTGATTGCAACTTCGTTGCCCTGTTTGTTCTTGAGAATGAACAAAGCTGTCTCTTTGCCGCCTATCTCTTTTTTGAAGTCAGCGGCCTTCAATTGTGAAAGATTTTCTGTACAACTCATATTATGTCAGTTATAAATAGCTATTCTTCCGCAAATAAAATAAAAAAAAGGTTTACGGCAAAAGAAAATGAGAATAAAAATTAACGGAAACGGGAAATAGATTCTTATTTCCTGCTTCCGTCAATTGTGTATCACTTCAATAGCGCCCAAAATGGTGCGGGTTCTTTTTTATTCAGTCGCCAACAGGTCGGCCACGATGAAGCAACTGCCACCTACGAAAATGAAGTCGTTTGGGCTGCTCTCAACGTTTGCAGCCTGCAGTGCTGTCCTTACGTCGGGGTAGTGGTTACCATGCAAACCGAACTCCGATGCCTTCTTCTGCAGCTCCTCGGCCGGCATGGCTCTCTTGATGCTTGCCTGAGTGAAGTAGTATGTCGCTTTCTTCGGCAGCATTGCAAGCACGGCTGTGATATCCTTGTCGCTAACCATGCCGAAGACGATGCGCAATGTGTCGCACTCCTGTGCCATGAGCTGGCGGGTTATGTATTCAATGCCACCGATGTTATGGCCTGCATCGCATACGGTGCGTGGCTCGTCGGCTATTCTTTGCCAACGCCCCATGAGACCTGTCGACGATGTTACATTTGTAAATCCTTTTCGCACAGAATCGGCGGAAATTTCAAAACCTTGCTGCTGTAGTTTTTCTATGGCGCAAAGTATGGTATTCGTGTTCTTCTCCTGGCAGTAGCCGCCCAGCTCACCGTTGATTGTACCGTACTCCTTTGTCTTATAAACGTAGCCGCTACCGCGTGGCGTAGCACTTATCAGTGGCTGTTCGTCCTCGGCAAAGAAGGTAGGTGCTTCTACGCTGTCTGCCTTGTTCTGGAAGACCGCCTTTGTGACTTCGGTAGTCTCGCCTATGACTACGGGGATTCCGGCCTTTATTATCCCGGCCTTTTCTGCGGCAATTTCTTCTATTGTATTGCCCAGGAACTGTGTGTGGTCGGGGCTGATGTTCGTTATTACGCAAAGCTCAGGGGTAATGATGTTGGTGCAGTCCAGACGGCCTCCAAGCCCCACTTCTATTACAGCAATGTCAACCTCCTGCTTGGCAAAATAGTTGAATGCCATGGCGGTTGTGAGCTCAAAGAACGATGGACTCAGCGGTTCGAAGAAAGCCTTGTGTTTCTCGACAAAATCCACTATGTATTCCTTGGAGGCAGACACGCCGTCCACTCTCATCCTTTCACGGAAATCGATGAGGTGGGGCGATGTGTAGAGTCCTGTCTTGTAACCGCTTTCCTGCAGTATTGCAGCTATGGTGTGCGATGTAGAACCCTTGCCGTTTGTTCCTGCCACATGTATGGTGCGGAACTTTCTGTGCGGGTTGCCAAGGTGGTTGTCGAGTGCAATTGTAGTTGATAACCCCTCTTTGTAAGCAGCACCGCCTACTTGCTGGAAGGGCGGTGCGCAATTGTAAAGATATGTGACAGTCTCTTTGTATGTCATATCCTGTTGTTTTTTAGTCAAAGAACTGCTTGAAACGGCGGAAAATCTTGTCCTTTATACTTGTGCTTGGTCTGAAGTTCTCGGACTCCTTGAACTTCTCGATGCACTTCTTTTCATCCTTTGACAATGTCTCGGGGATGTAGACGCTTATGTTGATGATTATGTCGCCGCGTTCGCTCCTGTTGATTACGGGAAGACCCTTACCGCGCAGGCGCATTGTCTTGCCCGGCTGTGTTCCCGGTTCAATTGTGACCTTCGCCTTTCCGTCAATTGTGGGTACCTCTACGGTGCCTCCCAATGCTGCTGTTGGGATGTCGAGCAACAGGCTGAATATGAGGTCGTTGTTCTGGCGTACAAGTGTGGGATGTTCCTCCTCCTCGATGATAATTTGCAGGTCACCCGGTATGCCGTTACGTCTTCCGGCGTTACCCTTGCCGCGCATTGTAAGCGCCATGCCTTCCTGTACTCCTGCCGGAATGTTTGCCTCAACAACCTCTTCGCCTGCTATTATTCCCTCGCCGTTACAGTGTGGGCACTTTGTCTTTATTATCTTGCCCTCTCCGTTGCATCGTGGACACGCTACCTCGCTGCGCATCATTCCAAAGAAACTCTGCTGTGTACGTATTACGCGACCTGTTCCATGACAGTCGGGGCAGGTCTCTACAGCTCCGTTCTCGGCTCCGCTACCTCCACAGTGGGGGCATGTGATGCTCTTCTTGAGCTTGAACTTCTTGTTTACACCCTCTGATATCTCATTCAGGTTCAATTTTACCTTTACTCTGAGGTCGGAACCGCGGTAACGCTGCTGTTGTTGGCCTCCGCCGCCACCGAATCCGCCAAATCCGCCGAATCCGCCGCCAAAGCCTCTTCCGCCGAATATATCTCCGAACATGGAGAAGATGTCATCCATGTCCATGCTTGCTCCACCGCCGAATCCGCCAGCGCCGCCATTCATTCCTGCATGTCCGAACTGGTCGTACTGCGCCTTCTTCTCGGGGTCTTTGAGCACGCTGTATGCCTCGGCGGCCTCCTTGAACTTCTCTTCGGCATCCTTGTCACCAGGGTTCTTGTCAGGGTGATACTTCATGGCCATCTTGCGGTATGCCTTCTTTATCTCGTCGGCCGATGCGTCCTTGCCGACGCCCAGCACTTCATAGTAGTCTCGTTTTGCCATAATTGTCTGTTATTCGCCCACGGCAACCTTTGCGTGGCGTATTACCTTATCGTTTAAAATGTAGCCACTCTGCACACAGTCGAGAACCTTGCCCTTCATGCTCTCCTCTAATGCGGGAACCATTGCTATGGCCTCGTGGAAATCGGTGTTGAAGTCGGCGCCTTCGGTCTCTATCTTCTGCAGGCCGTTCTGCTTCAGGATTCCAATGAACTTGTTGTATATCAGTTCTACGCCCTTCAAGGCTTCGGCTGCGCTTTCGTCCTTTGTCATGTTTGCCATGGCGCGTTCAAAGTCATCAAGTACCGGCAGTATTGATTCTATGGTGCGTTCGCCACCGTTCTTTATAAGTTCGGCCTTTTCTTTCATCGTGCGTTTGCGGTAGTTGTCGAACTCGGCAACCTGACGGATGTACTTGTCTTCGAGTGCTGCAATCTTCTCGTTTGCCTCGTTGAGCTCCTGCTGCAGCTTCTCCTCGTTAGAGAGTTCGATGCTCTCCTGTTCTATGTTCTCCTGTACGTTCTCGCCGATGTTCTCGTTAACGGCCTCTTCCTGGTTTATCTTTTCGTTATTGCTCATATGTCGTAATGTTTTTCTGCTTTAATTGTAACAAATAGTATGCCATTGATGTTTTTGGCATAATATCCATGCAAAGATAGGCAAAATGCGTGACATGCGGTGTCAAAATGGCAGATTTTGATTTTTTATCGTCTCCGTTTCCGTATTTGCTACCGAATGCTTACCTTCGCAGAAGGTTATTCAGGGCATGCGATGCCTGCGTATAACCTGTATGAGGAACTTATATTGAACGCAGATGAGCATGAAACTGAATGACAATCAGGTGTCTGCCTTGAGCAGGCTGGGTATAGAAAGACTTAATGATATGCAGTCGGCAGCCCTTGAGCATTGCCGCAACAACAGCAGCATGGTGTTGCTGTCGCCTACAGGAACCGGAAAGACACTTGCCTTTCTGCTCCCTTTGCTCGAGAGGTTCGACCCCTCATGCGGTGCAGTGCAGGCTCTTATAGTGTTGCCCTCACGCGAATTGGCACGTCAGGTCTTCGAGGTGTGGCGCGCAATGGGTACTCCATACCAGATGATTGCCCTTTATGGTGGACGTCCACTTGACCAGGAGGTTGCATCCTTCAGCGGTGCGTCGCCTGCAGTGATTGTGGGAACGCCCGGACGTCTGCTCGACCACTTGAACCGTTCTACCTTTGCGGTTGACCGCTGTACCCATCTTGTGATAGACGAGTTTGACAAATGTCTTGAGATGGGCTTCCAGGATGAGATGTCAAGGCTTGTGGAGGCGCTGCCGGCCGTCACGTCGCGTTTCCTGCTTTCGGCTACCGATGCCGACGAGATTCCTCAGTTTGCCGGTGCTGCCGACGTCAAGAAACTCGATTACCGACAGGGAGGTGGGCAACCAACGGTGCGCACTTCGTTCTATACTGTAACTACCACACCCGACAAGCGTCTTGAGAAACTCTTTTCTCTGCTCTGTTCATTCGGCGGCGAACCAGCCATTGTCTTTTGTAATTTCCGTGAGACTGTAGATGAGGTATGCAGGTATCTTACTAAAGCATCGCTGCCGTGTGTGGGGTACAATGGTGCCATGGAGCAGAAGGCGCGCGAACTTGCCCTTTACCGCTTCTGCGCAGGGTGTTCCAATATTCTTGTGAGCACCGACCTTGCAGCGCGTGGTCTCGATATAAAGGACGTGAAGCATGTGGTTCATTATCAACGCGCCTTGTCGGCCGAAATATTTACCCACCGCAACGGCCGTACGGCACGTTGGGAGGCTGAGGGCTCGGTATACATGATGGCGTTCGAGAACAAGGAACTACCCGATTTCGTACCCGCAGAACTTGAAGAGTATACACTTCCCAAACGCGATATCCTGCCACCTGCGGCTCAATGGACCGTTCTTTATGTGGGCAAGGGTAAGCGCGATAAGTTGAGCCGTGGCGACCTCGCAGGTTTCTTTATAAAAAAAGGCGGTCTTAAGCCTGATGAGGTGGGTACAATCCTTGTGTTCCAGGACTATTCGTACGTGGCTGTCAAGCTCAATCGCATGCGCGATGTACTCAAGAAGGTTGCCGGTGAGAAGATTAAGGGAGTGAAGACTTTGGTGCAGCCTTTGCGAATGAAGTGACAAAAGGTGATAACTGCGTTACGTAACAATGGTAAATCCTCATATACTCAAAACTTTGATAATTTCCGTCAGGTGTAAGCAAACCTGTAGCCACCATATAAAATTGAGAAATACAACTTTTATCTAATTTCCATGCATGGTTGTTGCGACCTTCCATATGAAGGATTTCCATACGAAGCTGTCGTAAGGGGAAAATTGATAAAAGTCAGTGTATATTACTTTTGCATCATTTATATCGTTGTACGAAAAGAATTCTATGTTTAATTCTGTTCCATCAAATGATTGAAAATACGATAGAAAATCGTTGAATTTATTGCTGTTATACAAAGTGCTGACCTTGTGGTTCGCTTCCATTGAGTTTTAAGAATTCTCCCATTAGGATTCCGTTTTTGATATACAGAACATTGCGTATATTCCCTTATTTTTCTTAACTTCGCACTCCGTAACGAATTGTCTCAATTGATGAAGAAGTATAATTTCAATGCAGGTCCTTCCATGTTGCCCCGTGAGGTGGTGGAGCAGACTGCTGCAGCAGTGCTCGACTACAATGGTATGGGGTTGTCGCTTATGGAACTGAGCCACCGCTCGGCAGAGTTCAAGCCTATTCTTGACGAGGCACGTTCCTTGCTCAAGGAGTTACTTGATGTGCCTGCCGGTTATGAGGTTCTTTTCCTTGGCGGTGGTGCAAGCATGCACTTCTGCATGGTGCCTTATAATTTCCTTGGCCACAAAGCTGCCTATCTGAACACCGGTACATGGTCGACAAAGGCTATAAAGGAGGCGCGTCTCTTTGGCGAGGTGGTAGAGGTGGCGTCGTCGGCCGACAGGGCTTTCAGTTGTGTCCCCAAGGATTTCACAGTGCCTGCCGATGCTGAATATCTTCATATAACATCGAACAATACAATCTACGGAACACAGTTGCGCAAGGATATTGATGCGCCGGTTCCGCTTGTTGCCGACATGTCGTCCGACATCCTTTCGCGCCCTGTTGATGTGTCAAAATACAGCTGCATCTATGGCGGTGCGCAGAAGAATCTTGCCCAGTCGGGGCTTTCGTTCGTTATTGTCAAGGAGGATGCGCTTGGCAAGGTGGAACGTGTGATTCCTTCAATTCTCGATTACCGCGTACATATTGCCAACGGCTCCATGTTCAACACACCGCCTACATTGCCAATATATACGGCACTCTGCAACATGCGTTGGGTAAAGCAGCAGGGTGGTGTTGTGGAGATGCGGCGCCGTGCGCAGGAACGTGCAGCTGTGGTGTATGATGAGATTGACCGCAATCCTCTTTTCTGCGGAACGGCAGTAGAGGAGGACCGTTCATATATGAATATTGATTTTGTGATGGCACCGGGCTACGAGGAACTCGAAGATGCCTTTGCTGCCTTTGCTGCCGAACATGGTGTAGTGGCAATCAAGGGGCACCGTTCTGTAGGCGGCTTCAGGGCTTCGTGCTACAATGCCATGCCGCTTGAGGGCGCAAAGGTGCTTGCAGGCTGCATGCGCGATTTTGAAAAGAAACTTGAAAGATAATGCTTGAAGAGGATATATACAAGACCATAGAACAGCAGGGCGAGGCCATATATACCGAGAAACGTAGTAAATTCCTCGCTTTTGCCATTCCTGTGACTACAATTGAGCAGGTTAAGGAGCATATCGAGGCGTATCAGAAGAAGTACTACGATGCGCGTCATGTCTGTTATGCCTATCGTCTTGGCGAACGTGGCGATCAGGAACGTTCCAATGACAACGGCGAACCGTCGGGTACTGCCGGAAAACCCATTCTGGGTCAGATACACAGCAAAGAACTCACCAACGTGCTTGTGATTGTGGTGCGTTATTTCGGTGGTGTGAAGCTGGGTACAAGCGGCCTGATTGTTGCCTATCGTGCTGCAGCAGCCGAGGCTCTTGAGGCTGTCGGGCATATTGAAAAGACCATCAATGGCGAGATTCTCCTCAAGTTCTCGTATCCTTTGTTGAACGAGGTTTTGCGCATTGTCAAAGAGGAGGAACCCAAGGTTGTTGAGCAGGTGTTTGACAATGACTGCATGGTGCGCCTTTCAATGAGGCTCTCGCGTTTGCCGCGACTTGTGGAGAGGTACGAGAAACTGGTGATAGCGAGCAAGAATGATTTAAAGATTGAGAAAATATAACGATATTTTCATCCTGTCATTCTGGCGACCAACGGGAGGAAGAATCTCTTGAGTTCCTTCGCGCTGCTCAGGATGACACAATGCGAATAGACAGCCCTGCTGATAATTCGGGACTTTTAAAATTTTAAAATGCACCACTTCCATGACTTTTTCGACATGCTGAATAGTGTCACCGTTGACTGCAAGGATAACGGTGAATGCTTTACTGTGACCGACAGGGTGGCGCTGATTGAACGCATGCTCGAAAACACGGACTACAAACTCATATCCCGCCAGCCACTTGCTTTGCTCTATGCCAAGCGCCAGTTGTACGAGGGCGACAGGGTGTTGCTCATCTCTTCGCACATTGATTGCGTATATGACAACTGCTTCTGCGCTGATGAGGGTGAATGTATGCGCGGTACATTCGACAACAGTTTTACGAATGCAGCCCTGTTGTGGAATATGCTACGTGATACACTTCCCGACAATGTGGTAGTAGCATTCACCGGCAACGAGGAGAGTGACTCACAGGGTGTAGTGCAGGCGGTTGTGGCGTTGGGGCAGATGGGGTGCGAGGTACACACGGCGCTTGTACTTGATGTCACCAACGAGGGGTGGGGAAACAGTGCACTCTTTACATTGGAGAACGACCTTGGCATCGACATTCTTACGGGTTATAACATTATATCTTCTCTTGAACAGTACGGTGGGCGCTTTGCTTTCAAACACAATGCCTTGCCCGATGAATCATGGGACTATGCCGACTACGGCATCCCATCCATAACTCTGTGTGTTCCAGTGGGCGGCGAACTGCATGGCGATGCAGGCGTACTGCTGCGCAAGGAGTCGGCGACGGAGTATTGCAATGTCTTGCCTCTTCTGGCAAGCCTCTTTTGCCAAAAATAAATATAATTATAAAAATACAAATATTCTTTTTTATAAAAATACAAATATTCTTTGTGTGTTGTCGTTTTTTTATTTTTCTTTGCATTTGGTGAAGTATGCATTGGGCTATTTCGCCGTCTTTTGATTTTGAGATTATACAACTTGAATTTATTAACTAACCAAAACCAAATGAAATGAAGAAACTTTTTACTTCTTTGTTCTTGTTGGGTATGATGGCTCCACTAGGAGCATCAGCGCAGTTCCAGCTCAAGGCTGAGGCTCCGACCAACCCCGACAATGCACCGCTTCCTGTACACCCGGTACCCAGTGACCGACAGCTCTTGTGGAACGAGACAGAGTTCTATGCCTTCTTCCACTATGGTATGAACACATTTACGGGCTCTGAGTGGGGCTATGGTAATGAAACTGAGTCAAGATATGCTCCTTTGGCCAAGCCTAATCCCGAACAGTGGGTTACTGCAGTGAAGGCTGCCGGTATGAATGGCGGTATTGCCGTTGTAAAGCACCACGATGGTTTCTGCTTGTGGCCAACAGCTACAACATCGCACAGCATCAAGAATGCCGGTAATGATAACGGACGCAACGCAAACATCCCCCAGCTTTTTGCCGATGCAAGCCGCAAGCATAACATGAAGTACGGCTTCTACATCTCTCCATGGGACCGTAACTCGGCACACTATGGCAAGGACTCATACGTGACCGAGGTGTTCCTGAAACAGTGTGAGGAGTTGGCCGAATATGGTTCGGACCAGTTCGAGATGTGGTTCGACGGTGCGCGTGGTGGCGACGGATACTACGGTGGCGAAGGCGGCAACCGCGACATTGACCCCGAAATCTACTATGATGTACCAAACTTGCGTGCTCGTGTACACCGCATTGCTCCTAACTGTATTATGTGGGGTGTCGGTGGCGAGGCACGATGGATCGGTAACGAGTCTGGTTATGCCGGTGAGACAAACTGGGCAATGACCGACTACCTCTCTGAGACCGTTATCCGCGAGGAGGGTGATATCGACGGTTGGTTCTGGAACCCAGGTGAGAGTGATGCCAAGGCAACAAGCGCAGGCTGGTTCTGGCATCAGGGTGAGTCAATGAAGAGTGCCGAGCGTCTTTTCCAGATGTATCTTGAGACAGTAGGCCGCAATGCAACCCTCATCCTCAACTGTCCTCCAAACCAGTATGGCGTTCTTCCCGACAATACCGTGAATGAATTGACCAAGCTTGGCAAGATGTTGCACGAGCGTCTGGCTGTTCCTGTATATGGTCTTGACGAGAGCACTGCTGCTACAGACCTTGCAAAGAGTGCAACAATTGAGGTGAGCGAGACACGCACCGGTGGAAAATATACTGCTGCTAACCTCACCGATGGCAACAAAGAGACATATTGGGGTACAAACGACGAGAGTCTCACTGCAACAATAGAACTCACTTGGAATACTCCACAGGTAATACGTTATCTTGTTTTGCAGGAGCCAGTTGCCCTTGGCCAGCGCATCAAGGACTTCAAGATTGAGTATAGTGCCGATGGTAACTCATGGACAGAACTCTGTCCTGCCATGCAGACAACAACCGTAGGTTACAAGCGCATTATTCCTTTGAATGGAAAGACCAGCGAAAGCTATGGCAGCGGCTACAATGCAAAGAAGCTCCGCATAACTATCCTGGATAGCCGTGCTTGTCCATTGCTCTCTAATCTGAATGTATATTAAGAAACATCGACACGATAATTAAAATAGAAGACTTATGAAAAAGAATATATTATTTTCGGCAGCGTTGATGTTTTTAAGCATTGCATCTTCAGCGCAAACAACAATAACATTTGACAGCCAGGATTATAAATCCATAGCTGTTTACGATAAATGGGAAGAGAGTCCATTCCGTACCGGAACCCTCAGCGGTAATGCTGCGGTAACCGCGAATCCCGATGTCGCAGTTGACGAGGTGATGGGTGTGGCTCCAAACCCAAGTGATAATGTCCTTGCATTGCAGCGTAGCCGCTACGGTAGCAACACCTTCGGTGTAAGAATTGACCTCAAGGAGCCTATCCGCATGACAAAGCAGTTGCAGTATATCCACGTGATGACCTATCTCAAGGACAAACCTGCCGATAGCCGTTTCATGGTCATCGGTTTGGGTAAGCGAGTAGAGGATAGCTGGAGCTGGCAGACCGGTGAAGAGGAGCAGTTCTGGGCAACTACAAATACCAACCTCGCTCCCAAGGCTGGCTGGCAGGACGTAGTGGTAAGCTTCAAGGGCTTCTCTTATTCAAAGGAGGAGAACGCAAACAGCGGTATCGACATCTACTCTTTGGTTCTCGTTCCCGATGTGCGTTCGCCACACGCCGACGCTACTGACTGGGTTGCATATTTCGATGAGATTGTCATTGACAACAACCCCGACAAGCGTTTCTCTACCGACAAGTATGCCCTTACCTACGACAAGGATGCGACAACAACCCGTACAGACCGCTCTATCAACAGCGTTGGCCTCGTCTCTTCGGGTGTGACATACACATCAACACCTGCCAACCGTAAGGTTTACACCGACAACACTCTGGTCAGTGTCTTCTCGGCAAAGGCAGGTACTACAGTGCAGCCTACTTTCAACTATACAGGTTCTTGGATGAGTGCTTATGTATATGTTGACTGGAACAACAACGGTAAGTTCGAGTACACCATAAATGACAACGGAACACCGGCTGAGGGTAGCGAAATTGTCAGCTACAACGCCGTACAGATTGGCGAGACATGGTACAAGAGTGACGGTACTACAACCGGAAACGGTAACACAATCGCCAGTGGTGTACCATCATTTACAATCCCTGCAGGAACAGCGCCCGGTCTCTACCGTATGCGTTACAAGGTTGACTGGAACAGCATTGACCCTGCCGGAGCTACAACAATCATTTCCGATGGTGGTGGATATGTTGACCTCATGCTTGATGTACACGGTGATAAGGTTTCAGTGAGTGCATCTCAGCTCAATGGTGACATTGTATTGGCATCGGATGAGAGTGCATTGCAGGGCTATATGACCAATTATGCCCAGCCTTTGACAGTCAAGGATATTCCGGCTCCAGGCTTCATACAGAACGGTTTTGACCTCAAGTATGGTTACAATGTCAATGCAATTGAGCAGCTCGACGAGAATGGCAATCCTAATTGGATTCTGGTAAATGTTCCACAGAGTGCAATTGCTGCCGATGGCACATATACAATCCCTGCCGAGTATATGCGCGGTAGTCAGGTGAGCATCAAGGGTGATATGCAGCAGGCTTATGCATATACTGTGAATGTTACAGGTGCCGACGGTGGTATTGTGTTCGGCGGTAAGGAGTACAAAAATGGCGAGACAATCTATGTAAGCCAGTTCTTTACTGTTGCCGACGTTGTTGCAATCAATGTCGAGGGTTATACTGCAAAGATATCTATGGATGCCCAGAGCGGAACAATCATTGTCGAGTATACCGGAATTAAGGAGTACCGTCAGATAAGTTCGCTCAGCGAATTGAACAACGGCACAGCTTATCATATCAAGGCAAAGAGTGGTGAGGGTTATCTTGCATGGAATACTACAGTTTCCGATACATACCTCAGCTTGCGTGGCGTGACAACATACTCACATAACAATCTTCCTTCGAACCAGGCGGTTGCCAGCATATACACTTCACCTGTCGACCCTTTTGACATGACCGTCGTGTGGCAGATTATTCAGGAAGATGGTGAGTATTATCTTTTTCAGCCTGCAAAGCAGGAGTATGTTACCCGCGACGGCAGAGATTACAAGTTTACTGTCGAAAAGACAGCTTTGGACAAGATACGTGAGAATGGCGACGGAACTTTCAGCTTTCACGCGGGTGGCAGCTACAGCGAGAGCTCAACATATTTCGCTTGTATTGTAACAGGCGAGGCTACGACACCGGTGCGCAACTGGACATGGAACGACCACGGTTCAGTGATGTACATTGTTGAGAACCCCAACATTAGCCTTGACGACTTGACCGGTGTTGAAGATGTTGTAGTTGAAGAGGATAATGCTCAGGATGTAATATACAATCTGCATGGCCAGAAACTGGACAAGCTTCCTTCATCAGGCATCGTTATAATAAACAGACGTAAATATCTGATTAAATAAGCATTTGGCAAATTCGTCGAAATGATATGTAAGTGGATGACCCAAAAGTAAATGGGTTATCCACTTCTTATTACGAGGTTGAATAAAAAGAGTTGTTTTTAGGCGTGCGAAGTCCGAAAAAGCGCAGTTTACTAATCGTAAATGAATATTTTGAGGGCGAGCACAATAACAAAATAACCTTTTTAGTCGGCCTCTTTTTTATGTGCCGGAATTTTTTATACAAATATTCCGCGATAATTTTGTAATGCTCTTTTCTTTTGTTTACTTTTGCCTATGGCGAGGATACCATGCGCCGATAATGCAAATACTAATCTTTAAAATATTACTCCAATGAACACAATTGTTTCTCAGTTCAACATTCAGGGCAATGTTGTAGAAGTAGCTCCTCTGGGCAACGGTCTCATCAACACTACATACCGTGTAAAGACCGAAGGCAATGCTCCCGACTATGTATTGCAGCACGTGAACAACGCTATTTTCCCCGATGTTGACATGCTCATGAACAACATCGTTGCAGTTACAGAGCACATACATGGAAAGCTCGTTGCTGCCGGTGCTGAAGATATCGAACGCAAGGTGCTCAAGTTCGTTCCTGCAAAGGACGGCAAGTACTATCATTTCGATGGTGAGAAGTACTGGCGTGTAATGGAGTTCATCCCTGAGACTGAGGGTATGACTGCCGTTACTCCTGAGACTTCTTATATCGTAGGTGAGACTTTCGGTAACTTCCAGGCTATGCTTGCCGACATCCCGGCGCAGTTGGGTGAGACAATCAAGGACTTCCACAACATGGAGTTCCGCCTGCAGCAGTTGCGTGAGGCTGTTGCCGAGAACAAGGCCGGCCGTCTTGCCGAGGTACAGTGGCTCGTTGATGAGCTTGAGGCACGTGCCGAGGAGATGTGCAAGGGTGAACGTCTGCACCGCGAGGGCAAGCTTGCAAAGCGCATCTGCCACTGCGATACAAAGGTTGACAACATTCTCTTCGACAAGCAGGGTAACGTACTTTGTGTAATTGACCTCGATACAGTGATGCCTAACTTCATCTTCTCCGATTTCGGTGACTACTTGCGTTCAGCTGCCAACACCGGTAAGGAGGATGACCAGAACCTTGACAACGTGAACTTCAACATGGAAATCTTCAAGTCTTTCACTAAGGGTTACCTGAAGTCAGCTGCATCATTCATTACTCCTCTTGAGGTTGAGAACCTGCCATATGCTGCGGCTCTGTTCCCATACATGCAGACTGTACGCTTCCTGGCCGATTACATCAACGGTGATACATACTACAAGATTCAGTATCCCGAGCACAACCTCGTGCGTTCAAAGGCTCAGTTCAAATTGTTGCAGAGCGTTGAGGCACACCAGGCCGAGATGCAGGCTTTCATCGCAGAGTTGGTGAAGTAAGAGATTTATTCAAAACAAAAAATGACCGTTCGATGAACGGTCATTTTTTGTTTATTGCCATGCTTCGCTGCATGGAACTTCTGTGTGGTATTTACTTTGAAGTTACCTCCAACAGCTCAACGTCGAAGAAGAGTGCCTCGTTAGGACTGATGTTCTGGCCAGCACCTCTCTCGCCGTACGCGAGCTCTGCAGGAATCCACAGGTGGATTCTACCGCCCTTGCCTACGAGCTTCATACCCTCAGTCCAGCCTGCGATTACGCCGTTGAGAGGGAACTCGATTGCGTTGTCGCATGCCATATCGGGCTGGTATGCCATGATGATGTCCTTGCGCTCCTGAGGCATGTCTGCCCAGCGGTTGCTGTCAAATACCTTCTCCTTGCGTGTCTTTCCGGTGTAGAGTACCTTGACAACGTCCTCGTCGTTGACTGCCTTGGTATTCACGTCGCCTTCCTCGATAACCTTGTAGAGGAGACCCGATTCGGTCTTCTTCACGCCATCCTCCTTCTCAATCTCGGCCAACCACTCCTTAGAGAGACGGTCGTTCTCGGCAGGCAATACAACTGTGAAGTAGTTGTTGAGATAATCGTTGGCCTGATCGTCTGTCATGAACTCAACTCCGTTGTGTACATCCTTCAAAGCCTTGATGAATGATGCTGTGTGGATGTCGAACGGTGCGTTCTGCAGGTTTGACGAGAGGTCAACACCAAGGATTGTAGATGCAATCTCTTTGTCTGTAGGGTTGTCAAACACCTCGGTCATTCCGGTTGTGTCGCTCATGGCAGCCTGTACCTTGGCTCCGAGCTCAGGACCGAAATACTTCATGCCGATTTCGGGGAGAGTCTTCTTTGAGATCTCAACCTCACCGACCATGAATGACTCCTGGCCTTTCAATGACTTCTCAATTGTGTTCACGATTACATCGTGATTGGCCTTCAACTGTGGCATGATGCCCGATTCAATTTGTCTTCCGATTGTGATACCTGCAACATATGAAACGGTGTCAAGTCTTGCGTCGTCATCCTGACTGCCGCTTCCGAAGCTGTTGCATGATGCGAACATTGATGTAAAGATACATGCTGTCGCGAATAGAAAAATTTTCTTCATGATATAATTATTAGGTTAATATGATTCTGTATGTCATTTGCAGTGGAATCTGATGAGTCCCTCCATGGGGCTCTCGACAATGTTGCCTATTGAGAGGCCAAGGCTCTCGGCTGTCTCTTTTATCTCCTCGGCAAAGTTTACTCCAATGCCTCCTATTATATGTATAGGGAGCCATGAATGGCGGTATACCATTGTGTTGCGCTTGAAGAATTGTGTGAAACAGTTCTTGAGCATGGCATGTATTTCGGCGTTCTTTCTGTTATCGTGAATGAATGGTGTGAGGCTTGCCAGCCAACGGTTGGGCAGGGGGGTGTGGTATACTCTCTCGAGTGTGGATGCCACATCAAGGTTATACTGATGCATGAACTTTTCTATGATGTCCTTTGGCAACTGTTTCTTGATGCAGTCGCTTACAAGCTGGCGGCCGAGGTGCGCTCCGCTACCTTCGTCGCCTAGTATGTAACCCAATGACGGTGTGTTGTCGACAATCTCCTTGCCGTTGTAGAGGCATGAGTTTGAGCCTGTGCCAAGTATGCATGCGATGCCCTCCTCGTGTCCGCACAATGCACGTGCTGCTGCCAGAAGGTCGCTGTTTATCTCTATCTTTTTACCGGGGAACACCTTGTCGAGGGCACGTTTCATGCGGTTGTTGGCGTTGTCGTATGCGCAGCCTGCCCCGTAGAAGTATATATGGTCGGGGGCGGTGGTGTCTATGGCGCCGATGAGTTCCGATTCAAGGACTTCAAGCATGTCATCGGTGCTCTGTATTGTGGGGTTGAGTCCCTGGGTCTTTACACGGCTTATAATCTCTTTGCCATCGCAAAGAACCCAGTCTGTCTTTGTCGAGCCGCAGTCTGCAATAAGTATCATTTTTTGTCTGTTCTAATCCTTTAGTAAATATTTTGTAAAGATACTTCAATTTCTACTTTTTACCAAAATTGGGGTCTATTTTTATAAGTCCCGATACCGCAAATGTTATGGCCGTACATGCCATTACCCAAATGAAGAAATTTTCGTATCCCAGCCACTGCTGGATATATCCTGATACCATGCCTGGCAGCATCATTCCAAGCGACATGAATGCTGTAGATATTGCAAAGTGTGCTGTGGGGTACTTGCCTTGTGCAAAATATATCATATACAGTGTATATGCTGTAAAACCGAAACCGTATCCTAGTTGTTCGATGAAGATGCAGCTTCCTATGATGGTGAGGTTGCCGGGCGCAAACATACTCATGTATACATATACGATGTCGGGCAGGGATATTGCTACTACCATTGGCCACAGCCAGTATTTGAGTCCTTTGCGCGATATGCATATACCACCGACTATACCACCAATGATGAGACCGATGACACCCACGACGCCGTTAAGGAATCCTATGTCGCTTTTGCTCAGTTCAAGTCCTCCCGCGGCAATGGTGTCCATGAGGAACAGCTTGCCTATCTTACCGAGCTGCGCTTCGGGGAAACGGAACAGCAGGAGGAATAGCAATGTTGCCCAGATGCCGGGTTTCTGGAAATAGGTCTTTATTATGTCACCGAAATTGCTGAAGATGTCGCTGATACTCTTTGGTGTGTGCGAGAGGTCATTCTCCGGCTTGGGCATTGCTTTCCTGTGGTAAAGGAACATTGCAGCCATTATGAGTGCTGTCACTGCAAACGTGATGCTCCAGGCTGTGCTACTATTCTCTTTTATATGCAGTGAACTGAATTGTTGTGGTTCTGGTTCAGTTGTGACAATTACATTGTCGGATGTCTTTGGTGGCTCCACGACCTGAGATGTGAGATTGCTGCCTGAAGGCTCTGTGGCGATGCGGTCAATGTTGAGCTGTTCCTTTGGATTGTTGTGGAATTCTGCAACTGATTTCATGAACTCTTTACGTTCGTTTTCTGGCAATTTATCCCACTCTTCTTTATAATATGTGTTGTATAGTTTGTCATTCCATTCAAATATGCCACCTTTGCCCATATTGCTACGGGCTACAGAGAATTTTTTAGTGAATGAGGTTGCTTCATATATCAATATTGGTGCCTCCTCCGCAATGGTATTGCTGTCATCTTTTTCGATGCTCTCTGTTCTGTCGACAACTATTGTGTTTTCTTCTATGGTGGTGGTTACGCATGTTTCGTTGTAGATGGTGAACTCTTCGCTACTGTTTGCTATGCAGCCGGCGAGCATGACAAGGACACCCGAACTGAACACTGTTGCAATGCGGTAGAAGGTGTTGCGTATTCCCGAAAAGAATGACTGCTTCTCCTGGGGAAGCGCAAGTATGTAGAATCCGTCTAGGGCAATGTCGTGTGTCGAGGAAACAAAGGCTCCTGCCATGAAGGCTATGAGTGTGAACAGGACAAAGTTGCTTGACGGGACGGCGAGTGCTATGGCAGCAAAGCATGCGACAAGCAGCAACTGTGAATAGAGAGTCCAGTTGCGGCGTGTGCCCAGCATCTCTACAAATGGACTCCACAGGGGTTTGATAGTCCAGGGTACAAGGAGTATGCTCGTGTAGAAGGCTATGCTTGTGTTGTCCACCCCCATATCCTTGTACATGATGTCCGATATTGATGTTATGGCATGATAGGGTAATCCCGATGCAAAATAGAGAGACGGAATCCATAGCCATGCATTTGTTTTCTTAAGCATACTTATCCCTTGTGTTTTATGTTGTGCGAAGATACTTAAAAATGGGCATATACAAAAGCGAATCCGGATAAACCGGACTCGCTTTTGTATATGCATCACTTCGCGATGCTTCGCGCGACTATCTGCTACTAAAGTCCTCTAAGTTGTGCGGGGTTTTATACTATTCCCTGAGCCATCATTGCACGGGCAACTTTGAGGAAGCCGGCAACGTTTGCACCCTTGACGTAGTCGATGTAACCGTCCTCGCATGTACCGTATTTCACACATGCGCTGTGGATGTTATGCATAATCTCGTGCAGCATCTCGTCTACCTTTGCACTGCTCCAGTTGATTTTGCCTGAATTCTGGCTCATCTCAAGGCCTGATACCGATACGCCGCCGGCATTTGATGCCTTGCCCGGTGCATAAAAAATCTTGGCTTCCTGGAATGTGTGGATTGCTTCGGGAGTAGAGGGCATGTTTGCTCCCTCTGATACTGCAATCACGCCGTTTGCAACAAGTGTCTTGGCGTCGTCGCGGTTGATTTCGTTCTGTGTTGCCGATGGCAAGGCAATGTCGCCTTTCTCGCACCATGGACGAGCACCCTCGACATATTTGCAGCCGTACTTGTCGGCATACTCCTTGATGCGTCCACGGCGTACGTTCTTGAGCTCCATTATGAAGTCGAGCTTCTCACGGTCAATGCCCTCGGGATCGTAGATGTAACCGTTTGAGTCACTCATTGTAACGGGCTTGCCGCCGAGTTGGATAATCTTCTCTACAGTGTACTGTGCCACGTTGCCCGAACCTGATACAAGGCATGTCTTGCCTGCTATGTCAAGACCACGTGTCTTGAGCATCTCCTGCAGGAAGTAGATGTTTCCGTATCCTGTAGCCTCGGGGCGTATGAGTGAACCGCCGAAATCGAGTCCCTTACCTGTGAATACGCCGTTGAACTCGCGGGTGAGTTTCTTGTACATGCCGAACATGTAGCCTACCTCGCGTGCACCTACGCCGCTGTCACCTGCGCGTACGTCCATCTCGGGACCGATGTGGCGCCACAGTTCGCTAACGAATGCCTGGCAGAAGCGCATAACCTCGTTGTCACTCTTGCCTTTGGGGTCGAAGTCGGAACCGCCCTTTGCACCACCCATTGGGAGTGTTGTGAGTGAATTCTTGAATGTCTGCTCAAATGCGAGATACTTGAGGATACCTACGTTTACCGAGGGATGAAAGCGGATTCCGCCCTTGTAGGGGCCGATTGCGTTGTTGTGCTGAACGCGATAGCCGGTGTTTACCTGTACTTTGCCGTTGTCGTCCATCCATGTCACACGGAATGTGAAGACGCGGTCGGGGATGCAAAGTCTCTCAATGAGGTTGTTGGCTTCAAATTCGGGGTGTTTGTTGTATTCTTCCTCGATAGAGTGCAATACCTCTTCTACTGCCTGAAAATATTCAGGCTCGTTGGGAAATCTCTTTTTAAGACTCTCAAGGGTTGTTTCTACTTTCATTATTGTATGGTTTTGAATTTTCTGTGCGCAAAGATAATAAGATGCTTTATAAAAATGAAGAAATGCAAGTATTTTTTTTAATTAACAAGAATTTTGTTTGAGAAGTTGCTTAAATGTGGGAAAAATGCTGTTAAAAATCTTGTTGTGTATGAAAAGTGTTCGTAATTGTGGTTTCTTTGTTCACATTGCCGGTCAAATGTATAAAAAAACTAAATAAATTTTCAAATTATAATAAGTTGGGATAATTTTGCAGTCTGTATGAACACGCTTTTATTTATTAAGGTATAAAGACAATGTATATATGAGAAAGTTATTTACGACATTATTTGCTCTGGCAGCCTTGTCTGTACAGGCACAGTATCTGCCGAACTGCGGCTTTGACAGCTGGAAATCGGCCTGCGGATCTACCGAGGCCTTCGGTACGGGGGCCGCTTCAAGCCCTAAGACCGGTGAGATGCGCCAGCGTCCGGGTGTGGAACCTACAGGTTGGAACGGTTCTTCCATCAATCAGAAGGTTGTGCTTGAAAAGAAGCAGCAACTGGTATTCAATGATAACAATGCTGTGAAGATGCAGAATATATGGGTAGGTGCGATGGGCATCGGTTCGGTGGCTCCGGGTTTCATAACCTTGGGTACACCATGGGTGTATGCCTCGTCGACCCTGAACGACTGTGACGGCGGTACATACGGCGGTGTGCCGTTTGGTAACAAACCGGATGCGGTCACCGGACGTTTTAAAAGGGATGACAGCAATACTGCTGAGAATTCGCACATTATCGTCTATCTGTGGAACGGAAAGTTCGTTTCCAATGTAGGTAACAAGAATAATCCCAATCAGTCACGTGAGAATGTTGACAGGGCTGTACTTGGAATACAGGGCGCTACATCGCAGGGTACTCTGGTGGCGAAGTGCGACTATACATTCTCTTCAACTAATGGCGGCTGGATTACTGTCACAGCTCCGATTGAGTATATGAACGATGCCACTCCTGAAATGATGAACATTGTCATTGCGGGTGGAGATTACTGGAACCGTGGAAATATGCTTGAGAATACGATTCTTTTTGCCGATGATGTGCAGTTTGTGTATTACTCGGAACTCGCTTCGCTTGTCTATGACGGAACTGACTATTACTCGCAGGGCAAGAGTACGTATGTGATTGATGACGAATATGACGCTGCTAAGCTGACTCTTTCTTCAAATGGTAAGGGTGCGGTAATAGAGAAAGAGTATGATGCATCGAACCGTATACTTTCAGTCAGAGTGAAGGGCAATGACTTTGCTGCTGACAACAGTAATTATCACGATTATACGGTTACGTTTACTGGTGGTGGTGATGTTGTGGATCCGGAGCCGGAACCAAATCCGGAACCGGGTGATGGCGCAGTTGATTATACACCTGCGTTCACAGGGGCAAAGACAAAGGGCGGACGCTGGATTACCAATGTGACGCTGATGAGTGGCGAGTATGCCGGTGTGGCTGCAAACTCTTTCGCAGTTGACAATAATGATATTCTTTGCTACAACGATTATACTGCTACGGTTGAGATGAAGGCGGCTCCTGGTGAAACAGTGACAGTTGCTATAAATGATGATGATGCAACATCGTGGATGAATGCCTATGTCTATATTGATGTTGACAATGATGGCTTTGAGGCTTCTATTGCAGACGGCGGTAACTGGCAGCCTGCAGGTGATCTCGTAAGCTATTCTTTCTATAATAATAACGCCCCGTATGATAACAACGGTTGGAATAGTGCTGGTGCCGTAATCAGCGGTGACAATCGCAGTACTGTTGATTTGCCTGCATTTGCGGTGCCTGCTGCGGCTGGTGTATACCGTGTACGTGTGAAACTTGACTGGTGTAACATTGACCCTGCCGGTGACCGTGATGGCAAATTCGGTGATTTTATGGATAATGGCGGTCAGATCGTGGACTTTATGCTTAATGTCGTTGGTGAGGGTACGGTTGACCCGACACCTGAGCCGGAACCTGATCCGGACCCGACACCTGGGGAGGATGTGGATTATACTCCGACAAATACAGGGCAGAGGAATTATACTGAACGTGACATTGAGTCGTTCAAGCTTGTGAGTGCGCAGTATGGTGCGGTAGAGCATGTGCTCACATCGGAAGAACGTCTGCGTGAGTATCTCGATTTTACAGAGACTCTTGAAGTTGTAGCTGCACCTGGTGAGGAGGTTGAAGTGTATATCGTAACCGACGGTTCTTGGGTTAACCATTATATTTATATCGATTATGATGCCGACGGCTTTACAGCAAGTATTGCTGATGGAAGCAACTGGCAACCGACCGGTGACCTTGTGGCTTATTCTTTCTATAACAATGGTGGCAGCAGTGACGCGAGTGGATGGAATAGTGAGGGCGTTGTGATTTCTGGTGATGACCGCAGCTATCCTGTTCTGCCTGCATTCATGGCGCCAGAGGAAATTGGCCGTTATCGTTTGCGTATAAAGCAGGATTGGTGTAGTATTGACCCGGCCGGCGACAGTAATGCCAATTTTGGCGGTACGTTCTCGAATTATGGTGGACAGATTATTGACCTTATTATTAGGGTTTCAGACTCCACATCTATTGAGAATGTTGACTGCGACGCTACAGTGAAGGGTATCTTTGATATGCAAGGCCGCAGGATTGAAGAGATTACATCTCCTGGAATCTATATTATCGACGGCAAAAAGGTGCTTGTCAAATAAATGGTATCCGTGTAAAAAGAATCGGCACTCATGTGGGTGCCGATTCTTTTTTGTATAAATCTCTTATCTCAGTTTCGTAATTACCCTAACTTGTGCTATCTTCGCAGAACATGTTCTAAAAACATACGTATATGACGGATGCTATAAAGATATTATATAAGGAAAAGTTCGGTGTTGACCCCCTGACGGTTGTTAGACTTACCGGGGATGGTTCCAATAGGGTCTATTATAGGATGTTTTCAGGTGGCAGTTCTGTGATTGCAGCTGTAGGCACTTCGGTAGAGGAAAACAGGGCTTTTGTGGCTCTTTCCGGGGCACTGCTTGCAAGTGGTGTTCATGCGCCAAAGGTGCTTGCAGTCTCGGATGACGGACTATGCTACCTGCAGGAGGACTGTGGTGATGCTACTCTGTATACATCGCTTGCCGAGGCTCGTGAACGTGGCTGTTTCAATTCCACCGAGGTTGAACTTCTCTGTAAGGTGATTTCGTGTCTGCCGAGAATACAGTTCGGCGTTCCTCGTCATTTTGATTTCTCTCTCTGTTATCCCGTGAGTGATTTCAATGAGAGGGTCATAATGTGGGATTTGAACTATTTCAAATACTGTTTCCTTAAGGGGGTGGGCGTTGAGTTCAATGAGAGCCGGCTTGAAGAGGAGTTTGACCATATGGCGGCACTTTTGCTCAGTGATAACGACAATGTGTTCCTGTACCGTGATTTCCAGTCGCGTAATGTTATGCTCAAGGATGGCGAGCCTTGCTTTATTGATTTTCAGGGCGGTCGTCGTGGTCCCATCTATTACGATGTTGCATCATTTGTGGGTCAGGCGCGTGCAAAATATACACAGGAGGCTGTTGATGCCATGGTTGATGCATATATTGCGGCTCTTTCGGAGTTCAAGTGTGTTGAGAGGGGGCATTTCGTGAAGATGCTTCTTCTGTTCCGTGTATTTCGCTTGCTTCAGAATCTCGGTACGTATGGCTACCGTGGACTATTTGAACGCAAGAAGGCTTTTGTAGAGAGTATACCGGCGGCGCTTGAACAGTTGAACGGGCTCCTCTCGTTGTCGGGGGAATTCCCGTATATCTATGCACTTTTGCAGGAGGTGGCAGCATTGCCTATGTTCGTGTATCAGGAGTCAAAGGAACTGACGGTGGATGTAATGAGTTTTTCCTATAAGCGCGGTATTCCTGATGATACATCGGGCAACGGCGGAGGCTTTGTCTTTGACTGCCGTGCAATACATAATCCGGGGCGTTATGAACCGTATAAAAAACTTACCGGTATGGATAAACCGGTGATTGAATTTCTTGAGACTCAGAGCAATATTGCGGAGTTTCTTAAAAATGCATATGCTTTTGTGGATGAGATGGTTGATACATACAAGAAACGTGGCTTTACCCATGTGCAGGTGTGCTGTGGATGTACCGGTGGCCAGCACCGTTCGGTCTACAGTGCCGAGCATATCGCCCGCCACGTGTCGGAGAAGTTCGGCGTCAGGGTGGTGGTAACCCATAAGATGCAGAATGTCCGTTATGTTATTGACGCGAGGTGATTGGTTGGGTATATTGTACTCAGATATGAAAAGATTGTTGCTGTAATGAAAGGTATCTATTGTCAGATGTTGAGAGATGCGGTTGTCATTATGTGGGGCTTTCTTTCACTACTTTTGGCTTATTATTCTTAGAGTGCTGTCATAGTGGATTGTCTTCATGTAGCCGTTTTCAATTCCTTTGCGGATAAATCCATCTTTGGTCTGCTGTTGTCGTGAACTTGCCAACATGTTTACAATGTCTTTTTTCCCATGCTTCAATAGCATAGCGCACAAAAGCGGCTTGTCAATTTCTATGTAGATGTTCTTTAGAAGTGCGTAACTCACCCCTTTCAAGATTTTTATTTCACTGACTTTGTTTTCATTTATAGTTATGAGCTCTTGATTATATCCAGTTAACGCGTCAATTGTGATAATTGTCGGGTTATATATGTATTTGTTGTCGAATTTTACTACAAAACCGCTGTTCTCTTTGTTGAGTAATCTCTTTCTATTTAGTATAACGGGACCGTTGACTATTTTGGTTACAAGCCAACTTTCATTGCTTTTGCTTATGGATTTGAAAGTGTTGTAGTCTATGCCGCTGTCGTATTGGTATTCGGGTTTGCCGGAAAAACTCATGTATGCTTTAAACAGGGTTTTTGTGTATTCTTCAATGGATGTTCCGTGGTGAGCAAGGATGGAATCGAAATAGTTGAAAGTGATGTCGTATCCATATTTGTTGTCCATATCAATCAATAGAGAATTCATTATTGACCATTTCCGGTTGTACAAGTGTTCCAAGGTCTGTTTTGCCGAAGAAGAGGATGTTATGCCCGAAGCTTTTTTGCGAGGGTTTACTTTTGCAACGTATTCATTGTATCTGTTTATTGAAGTAGCAGGTCTGAAAAAGTGGTTTTTGTTTTGCTTCCATTCTTCTGACTCAAGCTGGAGAAGATATTCTGATACTTCGTCAATCATGGGTGCCAGTGTGAATACTCGTTTAAGAATTTCTATTCTTTTTTCATCGTATTCCTCGTTTGCGTATAGCGATTCCAAAGCGTCATATTGTGCCAGACATGAATAAATGTATCCGTTGCATTTTTCGAATTCAAACGAGCTGGCTCCGTACAGAGTGGAACTAAATAGCAGTGTGTTGATAAATAAGTCGAAAGCGCTGCGGTTAAAATAGGGTTCTTCTTTCAAAATCTTTTCCCATATCAATTTTGCATCAGAAATTTTACCATGCTTGTATAGGCTGTCAGCTGTTTCCAAATCTGTAAACATGACTGATGCTGTATATGTTGGGCTGTCGTTTGAACATGATAACAGCAGTAAGTATATAAGGGCTGTTGCTGTGAAGTGCTTCATGGATAGATGTGTTAAATTATTTTGTTTGTCGTGAAGATAAATTACGGGTCACTTAAAATTTTCTGTTGATGACATTTCTAGGATTGTAGGACCTTGTTATCTGCTCCCACCAGGCAGGGTCATGTAGTTTCCTGAGAATGATTCTGCTTTCCTGTACCGGGAATATTATTCTTTCGCAAACAAAACCAAAACCTATACCTGCTGCGACGCTGACTGTTGCGGCAATTACAACAGCTATATGTTTGCTGTTTCCGTGAGGCTTTATCTTTGTTTTTGATACTTCGTAAACCAAAGATACGGCAGTGTTCCAAAAGCCGACTTTGTATATTTTTTCTTTGTTTATTGAAATGCCCAATCCGTTGTTGGCATCCGTGTAGATATTCCAGTCTATGTCAATTTTTTTGGTTGTGTTGTTGAATTTGTATATGGAATCACGTGTCACGTATATGTATTCGTCGTTGCCGTTGTTGACTATGTGTGATGTTGCTATTTGTGCACAAGTCTTTTCGGAAAGCCAATAATTGTCCCAAAGAAAACGTATTACACCACCTGTAAACGATACGGCAAGATATATTGTGATGAATACCAAAGGAATTGTGAACCATTCTTTTAATCGCGTGAAGAAAGATGCTGGCTTTACTGTTGTTAGTGCATTGGTGAGCTTTGTAGTGGAGTCGTTGAGGTATTCTATGTCAAACCTGATTGCGTTTTTCCTGTGCAGATTCTTTTTGCGGAAAAAGTCCGGAATTGTTTTTTCGTTGAATTCGGCATTGTACAGGACTGGGATAATCTTTTTGTTTTCATCTAGCGCCTGATTGATTTCGTCGTAATAGTAGTCGTGCCCGTCTTTTTCAATGAAACTTTGTTTTGTTACCAATAGCAGGAATATGTCACATTCACTTATGGCATTGCGACAACGTTCAACAAAGTCATCGAGCAAGATGTTGTGTAGGTCAAGAAAAATCTCATCTTCGTCGAAACCTTTTTCTACCAATGTCTTTTGTACTAATTTGGCAAAGGCTGCGCCGTCTGCCCTTCTGTAGCTAATGAAAATCATATTCTGAATAGTGTCAAGTGGGTATTCTTATTTCTGTTTTGTGGGAATATAGAATAGCTGTCTGTATTCTTTTCTTAAATGCAAAGATAGTCAACATTTATTAACTTGATTGTTGGCTTTGTTGAAAATATTTAACATTTTTCCCTCGGCTTATAGCTGTATTGTGTGAAAATCTCATTGTGGTGACGGATGGTCTTTATATAATCTGCGCTTGTATCTTTTGTATTTGTGGGAATTTTTTGATAACTTTGCAAAATTGATTGAAAACGACATAAAAAGATACAATGAAAAAGAAATTTTCTGTCTATAATCAGCTCAATTTGCCTCAGATAAACAAAGAGGTTCTGGGCGAGTGGGAGAAAGAGGATCTGTTCTCTAAGAGTATGTCAGAGCGCGAGGGTGCGCCATCTTTTGTATTCTTTGAAGGTCCTCCTTCGGCCAATGGTATGCCTGGTATCCATCACGTAATGGCACGCAGTATTAAGGATACATTCTGCCGTTTTAAGACAATGAAGGGCTTTCAGGTGAAACGTAAGGCCGGTTGGGATACCCACGGCTTGCCAGTTGAACTTGGTGTTGAGAAGAAACTGAATATCACAAAGGAGGATATCGGCAAGAAGATTTCGGTTGATGATTACAACCGCAACTGCCGCGAGGAGGTGATGAAGTACACCCGCGAGTGGACCGACCTTACGCGCAAGATGGGTTATTGGGTAGACCTTGAGAATCCGTACATCACATACGAAAATAGCTATATCGAGTCTCTCTGGTGGCTCCTCAAGCAGCTCTACAGCAAGGGACTGCTCTATAAAGGTTATACAATCCAGCCGTATTCACCAGCTGCAGGTACAGGCTTGAGTTCGCACGAGCTTAACCAGCCTGGCTGTTACCGTGATGTAAAGGATACTACAGCGGTTGCCCAGTTCCGTATGCTTGACCCCAAGGCCGAGATGACAGAGTGGGGTACACCTTACTTCCTTGCATGGACAACAACTCCATGGACTCTGCCTTCAAATACTGCCCTCTGCGTTGGTCCAAAGATTGACTATGTTGCAGTAAAGACATATAACAGTTACACCGGTGAGCCTATCACTGTGGTTCTTGCAAAGGCTCTGTTGGCGGCTCACTTTAACCCTGCAGGTGCAGAACTTCCTCTCGAGGAGTACAATGCCGGTGACAAGGTGGTTCCTTACCGTGTGATTGCCGAGTATAAGGGTGCCGACCTCGTAGGTATGCACTATGCACAGTTGTTCCCTTGGGTTAAGCCGGTGTCAAAGGATGGCGAGAAATTCGTTGACGCTTCGGCCGATGCTTTCCGCGTTATCCCCGGTGACTATGTGACAACTGAGGACGGTACAGGTATCGTACACATTGCGCCTACATTCGGTGCCGATGACGCATTTGTTGCAAAGGCTGCCGGTATTCCTTCACTCTTCATGATAAACAAGAAGGGCGAGACACGTCCCATGGTTGACTTTACCGGTAAGTTCTGGGCAATCGATGAACTTGATGAGGAGTTCGTCAAGGAGTGTGTCAATGTTGAACTCTATTCACAGTTTGCCGGTGCCTATGTGAAGAACGCTTACGATCCGCAGTATACTGTTGATGGCAAGTACGATGAGAAGGCTGCAGCGAAGGCCGAGACTCTTGATGTTACACTCTGCATGGTAATGAAGCAGGGTGGTGTCGCCTTCAAGATTGAGAAGCATGTCCACAATTATCCGCACTGCTGGCGTACGGACAAGCCTGTGCTCTATTATCCGCTTGACAGCTGGTTCGTGCGTGCTTCGCAGATGAAGGAACGCATGAGTGAACTCAACAAGACCATTACATGGAAACCTGAGTCTACTGGTACAGGCCGTTTCGGCAAGTGGCTCGAGAACCTTAACGACTGGAACCTTAGCCGTAGCCGCTATTGGGGTACTCCGCTTCCTATCTGGACAAGTGAGGATGGCGAGGCTATCTGCATCGGTTCGGTAGAGGAACTCTATAACGAGATTGAGAAGGCTGTTGCGGCCGGTGTCATGGCAAGCAATCCTTACAAGGATAAAGGCTTTGTTCCTGGTGACTACAGCAAGGAGAACTATGACAGGATTGATCTTCACCGTCCATACGTGGATGATATCAAACTTGTATCGTCTACAGGTAAGGTTATGACACGTGAACTTGACCTCATTGACGTATGGTTCGACTCTGGTGCCATGCCTTATGCCCAGATTCACTATCCTTTCGAGAATAAGGAGATACTTGACAACCGTACTGTATATCCTGCAGATTTCATTGCTGAGGGTGTTGACCAGACACGTGGATGGTTCTACACTCTGCATGCGATTGCGACAATGGTGTTCGATACTGTTGCCTTCAAGACTGTAATTTCAAATGGTCTTGTACTTGACAAGAATGGTGACAAGATGTCAAAGCGTCTTGGCAATGCCGTAGACCCGTTCAATACAATAGAGAGCTACGGAAGCGATGCTTTGCGCTGGTATATGATAACAAACTCTGCACCATGGGATAACCTCCGTTTCAATGAGGAGGGTGTCAAGGAGGTGACACGTTCATTCTTCGGCAAGTTGTATCAGACATACAGCTTCTTTACAATGTATGCCAATGTCGACGGCTTTACATTTGAGGAGGCTGAGATTCCGCTTAGCGAACGTCCCGAACTTGACCGTTGGATAATCTCGGAACTCAATACTCTTGTGAAGAATGTCAACGCTTGCCTCAATGATTATGAGCCTACAAAGGCAGGACGTCTTATCCAGGAGTTTGTGATTGACAATGTGAGCAACTGGTTCGTTCGTCTCAGTCGCAAACGTTTCTGGGGTTCTGACATGAGTGCCGACAAACTCTCGGCTTACCAGACACTCTATACTTGTCTTGAGACAGTGGCACGTTTGATGGCTCCTATTGCTCCTTTCTATGCCGACCGTCTCTATCATGACCTCACATCGGTTACAGGACGTGGTGAAACCGCATCGGTTCACCTTGCGAAGTTCCCCGAGTGTGACGAGGCTGCTGTAGATACTGAACTGGAGTATCGCATGAAACTTGCACAGCAGATATCTTCAATGGTGCTTGCGTTGCGTAAGAAAGAGGCTATCATCGTGCGTCAGCCGCTGCAAAAGATTGCAATCCCTGCAGCTGACGAGGTGATGAAGTCACGCATTGAGGCTGTGAAACAGCTTATCCTCAGTGAGGTGAATGTCAAGGAACTTGAGTTCGTTGAGGGTGACGGTATATTGGTGAAGAAAATCAAATGTAATTTCCGTACTCTTGGCAAGAAGTTCGGCAAGCTCATGAAGAGTGTGAATGCTGTAGTGACAGAGATGTCTCAGGAGCAGATTGCTGAGCTTGAGAAGAATGGCTCGATAACATTGCTGGTTGAGGGTACTGATGCTCTCATTGAACTTGCCGATGTTGAAATCTTCAGTGAGGATGTTCCGGGCTGGACTGTTGCAAACGAGGGTGCGCTTACTGTCGCGCTTGACGTTGAGGTGACCGACGACCTGCGTTGTGAGGGTATTGCACGTGAGATTGTGAAGAAGATTCAGGCAATCCGTAAGGAGAGTGGATTCGATATTACAGACCGCATTGCGGTGGTGCTTTCGAGCAGTGAGGCCAGCGATGCCGCTGTTGAACAGTTCCGCGAATATATCTGTAACCAGGTGCTTGCCGATTCACTTGTTGTAGATGAATCGCTTGTCCAGGGTGAGGATATTGAACTTGACGGTGCTGTAATCAAGGTTACTGTCAGCAGAAACTGATATCCAGACATATAACTTATAATACTAACCAAATAAAACAACTAAAGAGATGGCTGAAAAAGTTCGTTATTCAGACGAGGAGTTGGAGGAGTTCCGCAAGGTTATTCTTCAGAAACTCGAACTCGCAAAGAGAGATTATGATCAGATAATGAGAGCATTGCGTCATGAGGACAGCAACGATGTTGCCGATACTTCGCCCACATACAAGGGACTTGAGGATGGCAGTGATGCTGCATATCTTGAGGAACAGATGCAGATTGCCGGCCGCCAGGCAAAGTTTATCCAGGGCTTGCAGGCAGCTCTTGTACGCATTGAGAACAAGACATACGGCATTTGTCGCGAGACAGGCAAACTCATTGCCAAGGAGCGTCTTATGGCTGTTCCTCACGCGACACTCAGTATCGAGGCTAAAAAGAACAGATAAGATGGGGTTGGACATTAGGAAACGCAGTTGGGTTATCTCCTTGCTGATTGTGCTTGCCGTAATCGTTGACCAGGTAATAAAGATTCTGGTGAAGACGGGCATGTCCCTGGGTGAGGGGATAATGGTGTTCGGCGAATGGTTTCAGATACGTTTCGTCGAGAATGACGGAATGGCATTCGGTATGGAACTGTTTGACAAATACTTCCTTACATCATTCCGTATGGTGGCTGTATGTTTCCTTGTCTACTACCTTGTGAGGCTGTTGCGCGAGGCCAAGCAGCCTTTCGGTTACGTCATTTGCATTGCGCTGGTTCTTGCGGGTGCTGTGGGCAATCTCATTGACTGCCTCTTCTATGGAGAAATATTCACGCACAGCGCAGGGCAGGTTGCCACGTTTGTGCCATGGGGTGAGGGATACGGAGGGTTCATGAAAGGTCGTGTGGTCGACATGTTCTACTTTCCTCTCTTTACATGGCCTGAATGGTTGCCTCTTGTCGGCGGCAGGATATTCTTCAGTCCGGTGTTCAATTTTGCTGATGCCTGCGTGAGCTGCAGTGTATGTGCTTTGCTTGTATTCTACAGGAAGATATTCATGAAATGATTACATCCATGATGCGTCACATCCGTATATTGTTGCTTTTGCTCATCTCAGTGCTGGTTGCCTCGTGTGAGGTAAAAATGCCTGAAGATGTAATTCCGCCTGCAAGGATGGAGGAGCTGCTCAATGACTATCATCTTGTGCAGTCAATGTCGTCGGAATATGCTTCGATGGACTACAAAGAGAAACTCTATTTTGAGTATGTCTTTGATAAGCATGGTGTATCAAAGGCGGAGTTCGAGCATTCGATGGAGTGGTATAACCGTTATCCCAAGCATCTGCAGAAGATATATGCTAATCTAGAGAAGCGTCTTGAGGCCGAAGTGGAGTTCATGAGTGGCGCAGGTGTATCGCAGGTACCGGGTGTTTCCCTTGAGGCGGCTTTTCTTGCTGCGGATACGGCGGAACTGTGGAATGGCGTTCATAACATGATGCTGTACTCAAGCACGCTGAACAGCTATTTGACTTTTGGCTTTGAGACACAGCAGGATTCTGCATTTGTTGCAGGTGACAGCATTGCTTTCTCCTTCAATGCGCTGTTTGTAGATGAGGATCGCAGGAATATTGCTCAGAGGGCGCATGCCGGATTGTTTGTGATATATGATGACGGAACATCGGACAATGCGGGGATGGAAGTTAAACAGGGTGATTGTTCTCTTGCAGTCAAAAGGAATTGTGACAGCCGGATTAAGTCAGTCTCGGGATTTGTCTATTACACTGATGATGATTCCTTGGCGAAAGCAAAGATGATGCTTAGTGATATTTCTGTCAGAAAGATACGTGTAAAGGAGTCGGCTGGTAAGGATGATAAAAAGTAGTGGCAATGGTGTATGTAGTACGTACATTGTTCATGCCGTCTGGGGAGGAACTCGCCTCTAAGGTGGTGACTGTTGTCGATGGCAGGGTGGAGTCTGTTGCGGATTTTGTGGCGGAACTGCATTCAATGGTATTTGTCAATGAGGCGTATGTTGCTGAATCTTCTTCTTTGTTATCGGTAAATGACTTTATAAATAAAGAGGCTCTTCATTCTGACGAGCCTCTTTATGCTTATTCTGCCGATGCCGCAGGCAATCTTTTTATACTTGAGTAGTGATTTTTACTTCATGCGGCGACGGAACTCACTGCAGATGATGGCGGTGGCTGTCGATACGTTGAGTGATTCCGAAGTGCTGCGTCCTGTGGGGTAGTTGGGAATGAAAAGATGTTCCCCGATGTGCTGTGCGCATTCGTTGCTTATTCCTTTTCCCTCATTGCCCATAACGATTATTCCCTTCTCTTCCAGTTTCTTGTCGTACATGTTCTCGCCATCAAGGAATGTGCCGTATACAGGTGCTGTAGCCTTGGTCTTTGCCAGGAATGATGGAAGGTGTGTGTAGAATATCTTGACTCGTCCCAATGCTCCCATTGTAGCCTGTACGGTCTTGGGGTTGTATATGTCGGCGCATCCGGTTGAGCAATATATCTCTTCGATGCCGAACCAGTCGGCTATGCGTATTATTGTGCCAAGGTTACCAGGGTCCTGTACGTCGTCAAGGGCAAGGCATAGCCTTTTTGCCGGCGCCTCGTAGTCAATATCGTATTCCGGCTGTTTGAACAGTGCCAGAATCCCTTGTGGAGTGCGCAGGAAACTGGCGCGCCTGAGTTCTTCATCACTTACAATAGTTGCCCTTAGATTGCCTTCGATTCTGTTCTCTGCAAGCCAACCTTCGGTCGCCAGAATCTTCTCTGCCTTCAACCTGCATGCAATAAGGTCGTTGATGCATTTGCCACCTTCGGCAACAAACAGTCCATGCTCCTTACGATATTTTTTCTGTTCGAGAGATGATATGAGTTTCAGTGTTGCTTTACTTAGCATTTTTGTCTTGTTTCCTGTAGTTAAACTGCTGCAAAACTTCGGGGAATTTTGTATATTTGAGAAAAATCTCGAATATTTTCTGCACTCGCTGTAAAAAACATTCAAGCAAGCTTGATGTTTCTTGCTCGTTTGTTCGTATATTTGATGTAGTTTGACTAAGATTCTTTGAGTATCAAACCATTAAGAAGAACTTGCATGAGAATGGGCAATGGATAAGAAATTGCTAACTTGTTTTATTACACTATATTCCTCATGCTTTTCAAATAACTCTTTTCTAAGTGCAAAGATACGATTTTTTCTCCAATTATAAGAATCCGTACCCTAAAAACTATCTATGTGATAAAGAAAATGACATAACCGCAGAATAACACTCTTATAGAGTTAGTGTACGAAGATGCATTTGATGACAAAGACAACTATGTCGTAGTCGTTCAGGATGGCAGAATAGGTTGCATTGGTGTCCTAGATAAGGCAGGCGTTAATATACCTTGCAAATATGACACGATGGGATATTTCAATAAAAATGGATATACCGCTGCTTGCCTCAATGTTATAGATATACACGACGTTGTGATTGAGCCATTTATATATGACAGAGCCTACAACCCTGGGTATAAAAATGCTATTGGCATGATTAGAAATAGTTTAAGTATTATATTTAGACATTCTGCGACTTAATCAATCATAGGATAATAGCTGCGCAATGAAAAAGGCAATAATACCGAGTTACATTTTCTTCTCAAAACAATTTTGCCTTTTATTTAAAGTAAATATATGACATTAATCTATGTCATCTATAAGATATGAATACTGGTTATGTATCTTGAGAGCAGCCTCGGTTAACATTAAGGTTTGAGTAGGATATTTTGTTTTGTAATAATCTACATCCTTTAATAGGCGACTAACTAATAATTTTGAAGAGTACAAAGCTCTTAATTTCATAAATAAACATTTACTCTTATCTCTGATAGATGGAGATCCATTTATTTCAAAATTTGCGCCATAACAAGTAAGGCACAAAGGCTTTATATAACAATCTTTACAATCTTCGTCAGAACATAAAACGAGATTGTGGAAATCAATATTTCTAACTTGCTCCAATCTATCTTTAGAGAACGTCAGTGGAGTAAAATAAGTGCATGGATAGCGTACACCATCAACCCCATATGCAGCCATAGTTGTTCCACAGCCACACCATTTCTTATCTATAGGCTCCCTAATTGCCGCACAATCATCAATCCACATATTCATAATTGGAGCAGGCTCTATATCCGTACAAGAATAATACTCCAGTAGTTTGTCCATCTCTCTAATGATGTCTGATTTCATTATATTCCAATCAATTGAGATTCCTTCAGCAAAATCTGTGCCACTAATTCTAAATCCCTGATTGTGTAAATAAATTATATCATCAGCAAACGTTAGAGGATGTCGCGGATCAATTGTCATCTTCACACTTTGCTGTGGCCAAGTAGATAGGAAAAATGACAAGTCTATAGAATTATAAGAGTTACATCTATTCCGATTATGTGTATCTGGTCTACCATCTAAACTTAGACCTAACCAAATTTTTTCTCTATTAGCAAACAACCAATCTTTCAATTCAGGCGTTAATAATGTGCCATTTGTATTTGCATAAAATAGATACCTATTTTGCCAAGTCTGTCCCCAAACCCATTCGCATACATCTTTTATGATGTCTGTACAAATAAAAGGTTCTCCTCCAAAAAAGGTTATTTCACATTCTTCGCATCCTTCTGGTAATGGATTGTTTAGATGGTATTTAATGACACTCTTTATATGTTCTTTATTCGCAACATTACCAACTCTAACATGTTCATAACAATATGAACACGCAAGATTACATCTATCTGTCAAAATAAAAACCAGATAGAATTTTCTGGGATTATTTATGCGATTAAAAATATCTAACATTTGTAATAGTCTATTATTTTTGTGTCTTACCTTCACATACCCCCTTGCCACTAGACCATCCAGCGCAAGAACCACACCCGTATATAGGATTTACTACAATGTTAGGTGTAACTCCTGCAGCTTTCAATGAAGCATTAATCCCCATCAATGAGTTAACCATAGTCTCAGTTAAAGTAGCCGAATTCTTTATTACTTTTTTCATGATTTTTGAATTTAAAATGTTATACTTAGAAGATAAAAACAATTATCATGTATTCTTGCAATCACATGTATCGCAATCACAATCCTTGCCGTTGTCACAATTATCACAGTTGCAATCACAATTACAAGATCTACCCATAAGAAGAATTCCGTCATTGCTTATTTCGTAATCCAAATTTGCGAAATTAAAAGCAATCATTTTGTCAAACATTTTTATTTCCATACAATCTTATATTTTAGGATTTAACTCTTTTAAAATGCCTTTTTGAATCAAGAACATAATGCTGTCGTTAAAAAACATTTTGTTGCTATCATCTATTTTGTACCTAGACTTTAAGTCGTGAATCGTAACAATGTCTAGGGAACATATATCCAATATGAAATCATAAAAGATATCATTCACCATAAAATAATCATTATCTCTAATATTGTAGAACACCATTACATCTTCGTATTCACGTCGAAATCGGACATCCTTATTAACTTGAAAGGTTGCATCATCATCAAGTATAATCTTTTTTCGTTCCCTTTCAAATGGCACATCTAATATAGGCTTCGTAACCCACGCATCTCTTGCATCCCATTTGCCGTACAAGGTTTTTGCATTAGTTCGACACCCTCCATTACAACGATGAATCCAAGTACAACCTCTACAATCTTCGGGCACATACTCTAATGAACGCCAATCGCTCATATTTGACCAAATTTGGCATATATCTTCGTTTAAGATATTACCATATGAATTCGGATTATGTGCGCATGGTCGAACATCACCATTACAGGAAACAGCAATAGTAGTTCGCCCCGCTTGGCACTTTCTACCTAAAAACGCATATTTTTCAGATAGAATTTTTTTTGGAAAGACACATTTAGGTAATGCCTCTAAAACATCCACTCGCAATCCCAACTCCTTTTCTATCCAAAGCAAATCATTGACAACTTGCAATACTTCTTCAGTAGAAAGGAGTAAATCTAAGCGAGGATAATCCACGTTTAAGGACATTGGCGTTGCTGCGAATGATTTTACGCCAAGGTTTTTAAGTTGAAGAGCAGTCGTTCTAACGTCAGTTAAATTATCTTTCGTTACAACCATATTGACAGTTAAGCGAATCCCCGCACTAACAATCTGCTTAACATTTTTTTTAAATTGCTTGTAGTTATCAATACCAACCAACTTCTTGAATAAATTTGGATTAGTTGATGGACAAGATGTAAGAATACCAATATCGTAATTTACAATAAATGATAGAAAATCATCATCCAAAAGAGTCAAATTCGTATTTAAAGAAACTCTAACCTTGTTTTGCTTGAATAACATAATAACTTCCTTTGTTAATTCTTTACAAACCAAGGGTTCGCCTCCTGTAACTACAACAGCAAATATTCCGCCATCAATTAATTTCTGTGCACAAGCAAGAACCGTTTCTTTGGAAGCTCTCACACTCTGTCTGTTGGAAATATTAGAGTCTAGATTGTAGCAATGAAGACATTTATGATTACAAGTATCGGCAACCTCTAATTGGGCCGATAATGGGGCTGATAAATATTTATGAACTAAATGCATTTACCTACAATGAATGATGTAATATCTTATTAAATATCTTCGCAAATTTAATAATTTTTTCTTAATTAGTACTACTTTTGCAAAAAATGCATTATAGTTGCACCAAAAATAAGTGGAGATGCTGGTGAGGTAACACAAAATGGTATATGTACCAACCACTTATCAAATTTCACCCTTATCCTGCCATTATTACGCAAGTTCTTCGTATATTTGAGAAGAATCTCGAATATTTTCTGCACTCGCCGTAAAAAACATCAAGCAAGCTTGATGTTTCTTGCTCGTTTGTTCGTATATTTGCAAGAATTTTTGTAAATTAATAGTAATAATGTTGTTGAGAAAGGTAATATTGATGCTCATGTGCAGCTTTATGGTGCTTTCGTGCTCGGTGAACAAGTTTATTCCCGAGGGAAAGTATCTGCTCGACGACGTTGATATTGTTTCAAATACAAACGCTTCCAACGCTATCAAGGCTCAGGCGTATGTGCGTCAGCAACCGAATTCAAAATGGTTCAGTCTGGCAAAAGTTCCTCTTTACACATATGCTTTGTCCGGTACTGATTCGGCCAAATGGGTCAACCGTGCTCTGCGCAGGATGGGTGAGGCCCCTGTGATTTACAGTGAGGAACTGGCCGAAAGGACACGTGCGAATATTGAACAGATGCTACGTAACGACGGTTATCTGCATGCTACGGTGGATGTCGAATGCAAGACCGATGAGAAGAAGCGTAGGGCTGCAGTAACGTATTATCTTCATGAACGCGAACAGTATTATGTCTCCGAGATGAAACTTGTTACTGAGGATAAGGAACTGGAGGAGATAATACTTGCCGATTCGCTTTCGTCACAACTACGTGTCGGCATGCCTTTCAGTGTCGACGGACTTGAGTATGAACGTCGTCGCATTACTCAGGTTCTCAGGGATATTGGATATTACCGTTTCCAGAAAGAGTATATAACATATGTTGCCGACACTGCGCATCATTCGAACAGGGTAAGTCTGACAATGAATGTGGCGCTGTTTACCCCGGCTGCCGACTCGGAACCGATTCCGCACAGACAGTACTCTATTGACAATATATGTTTTGTTTCGGGTGCTGGTCTCAGGTTCGATGCTGTTTCTCTTGCTCAGTGCGATACAATGAACTTCGAAGATATCGTCATTTATTACAAAGGTGATGATGCGGTAGTGCGTCCACGTCTGTTGACCAACAATACGTATGTTGAGAGAGGTGCGTTTTATTCATCGAGTGATGTGGAGAGAACGCATAACTCATTCGTTCAGCTTCCTGCACTTAAGTACTCTACAGTGCGAATGGTGGAGCATCCCGATACTTCATTGCTCGATTGTTACATAATGTATGAACGTAACAAGAGACGTACTGTGGGTTTGGAGATTGAAGGTACCAACACTGCTGGCGACCTTGGTGCGGCTGCGGCGCTGACATTCTCTGACAGGAATACATTCAAAGGGTCTGAATTGCTTTCGCTTCGTTTGTTCGGAGCATATGAGGCCGTGTCGAACCTTCGTGGATATACGGGTGAGAAGTTCCTTGAGTATGGTGCGGAGTTGGGACTTCGTTTCAAGGGAGGGTTGGCGTCAAAGTTTGTTTCTGCTGACAAACGGATGTTGATGTCTTCTACAATGTTTGCCTTGAAGTTCAATACTCAAGAACGTCCTGAGTTTGACCGTAGGGTTCTTTCGGGTTCGTGGAGCTATATGTGGAGCAGGAAAGAAGAGAGTAGCCACAGACTCGATATACTTGACCTCAACTACATTTATGTACCATGGATTTCGGAAACATTCAAGAATGAGTATCTTGACAGTATCTCGAACCGTAACTCAATTCTCAAGTACAACTATGAGAATCTCTTGATTACGAAGTTGGGATACACGTACTCCTATAACTCGTCACTTGACAAGAACAGGCGCCTTGACCGTGTAGCCTACTCGTTACGTGCAGGCGTGGAGTGTTCGGGAAACCTGCTTTATCTTGCAACTAGTTCTATCAATGCGCCGAAGAACAGTGACGGGCAGTATACTTTCATGAACATTGCATATGCCCAATATGTAAAGGGTGACTTTGACCTTACCACTAGGGTGAAGATTGATGACCGTAATACGTTTGTCGCCCATTTTGGCTTCGGAATAGCGTATCCGTATGGCAACTCTCGTATTCTCCCGTTCGAGAAACGCTATTTTGCAGGTGGTGCAAACGGCATGCGTGGCTGGACTGTGCGTACGCTTGGTCCGGGACGTTACAGGAATAGCGGCTCGAACATTGACTTTATAAACCAGTCGGGTGACGTGAAACTTGACATTAATTTTGAGTATCGTTCGCATCTTTTTTGGAAAGTGCATTCAGCGGTATTCATTGATGCCGGAAATATATGGACGTTGCGGTCATACAAGGAACAGCCTGGCGGGCAATTCAAAGTTGACGGGTTTTATAAGGACATGGCTTTCTCGTATGGCTTGGGATTCAGGCTTGAGATGGATATGTTCGTGTTCCGTCTTGATGCTGCGATGAAAGCTGTGAATCCTGCTTTCAGCGGCAAGGATAAGTATCCTATAATCAGTCCCAGGCTGGGGCGTGACTTTGCTCTGCATTTTGCAATCGGTTATCCGTTCTGATGCAGTTTGGACATAGAAAAAGAAAAAATATAATATATGGAGATTCGTTTTATGAGTATTGGCAGCGGAAGCTGCGGAAATTGCTATTACCTGGGGGTTGGCGATTATGGCATTCTCATTGATGCGGGTATCCCCTCAAAGGCCATACGTGCGGCCTTGAAAAAGGAGAATATACCGTTTGAGTCAATTTGTGCCATTTTTGTCACACATGACCATGCTGACCATATAAAGTCGCTTGGGGTGATCTCGGGAAAGGCAAATATCCCTGTCTATGCAACAAGGGAGGTACACAAGGGTATTACGCATAACTATTGTACTACAAAACTTATTGACCCGATGTATGTTCGCTATGTCGAAAAGGAGGAGAAGGTTGTTTTCCGTGATTTTGAGATAACTCCTTTTGAGGTTCCTCACGATGGTAGCGACAATGTGGGTTATTTTATAGAGGTTGGTGACAAGAAATTCTGCATAGCGACCGATTTGGGTGAGATAACCGAGGTTGTGTCATCGTATGTTGAGCAGGCTAATTACCTTGTGATAGAGTCGAACTACGAGGAGCAGATGCTTGCAATGGGACGTTATCCCGAATTCTTGAAGGTGCGTGTTTCGGGTCCTCGTGGGCACCTCAGCAATCAGGCGACGGCGAGTTATCTTGCATCGCATTTCAATGAGCATCTGAAGCATATCTGGCTGTGTCATCTTAGTGAAGAGAACAATCATCCGGAGTTGGCTTACAAGGCTGTTACTATGGAGTTCTCCCGGTATGGCATCATTGCCGGCAAGGACGTGCAACTCAATGTGCTCAAGCGTAGTACGCCGTCGCAATTGTACCGGTTGTGAAAATGCATTACGGGAACAGCAGGTGTTTCCCCGCAGATGATATTATGGATAAAAGAAGAATGTTAACAATTAAAATATACAGACTATGAATTTTGTACAGGAACTTAAATGGAGGGGTATGATTCAGGATATGACCCCAGGAACAGAGGAACAGTTGCAGAAGGAGTTGACAAGTGCTTATCTGGGTATCGACCCTACAGCCGATTCGCTTCATATCGGTCACCTCGTAGGTGTGATGATGTTACGTCATTTCCAGCTCTGCGGTCATAAGCCCATTGCGCTTATCGGCGGTGCTACTGGTATGATTGGTGACCCTTCGGGCAAATCAAAGGAACGTGTGCTCATTGATGAGGAGAAGCTCCGCCATAATCAGGAGGCTCTAAAAAAGCAGCTTGCGCGCTTCCTTGATTTTGACAGCGATGCACCCAATGCAGCTGTGCTTGTGAATAACTATGACTGGATGAAGGAGTTTACTTTCCTCGACTTTATCCGCAACATCGGTAAGATGATAACAGTAAACTACATGATGTCAAAGGACTCTGTAAAGCGTCGTCTCTCGGGTGAGGCCGGTACCGATGGCATGTCGTTCACAGAGTTTACTTACCAGTTGTTACAGGGTTATGACTATGTTCACCTTAATGAGACTTATGGCTGTAAACTTCAGCTCGGTGGTGCCGATCAGTGGGGTAACATCACTACTGGTACCGAGATGATTCGCAAGATGTCGGGTAACGAGGTTTTTGCACTCACATGTCCTCTTATTACCAAGGCCGATGGTAAGAAGTTCGGCAAGACTGAGCAGGGTAACATCTGGCTCGACAAACGTTACACATCGCCTTACCGTTTCTATCAGTTCTGGTTGAACGTGAGTGATGATGACGCCGAGAAATATATAAAGATTTTTACTTCTATTTGCCGTGAGGAGATTGAGGCTCTTGTTGCCGAACATTCGCAGGCTCCTCACATGCGTCTGCTGCAGAAGCGTTTGGCTATGGAGGTTACTGTACTTGTTCATGGCGAGGAGGAGTATAACAAGGCTGTAGAGGCATCGAACATTCTTTTCGGTAATGCTTCTACAGAGGCATTGCGTTCGCTTGATGAGGATACTCTGCTTGCTGTCTTTGATGGTGTACCTCAGTTTGAGGTTTCACGTGAGGCTGTTGCCGAGGGTGTTAAGGCTGTAGACCTTACAACAGACCTGGCTGCAATTTTTGCTTCAAAGGGTGAGATGCGTAAATTGGTGCAGGGTGGTGGTGTTTCTGTAAACAAGGAGAAGTTGGCCGCCTTTGATCAGGTAATCAATACCGTGAATCTGCTCAATGATAAGTATATTCTTGTACAGAAGGGTAAGAAGAATTACTATCTTATCATTGTGAAGTAATTCATTCAATATGGTATATACAAAAAATGCTCGCCAGTTGGCGAGCATTTTTTATTGTCATATGTATTGTTATTGAAGACGGAATCTCACTGGTATTGTGAACCAGGTTCTTACGTTCTTGCCACCTTTTCGGCCGGGAGTCCATTGGGGCATTGATGATATAAGGCGTATAGCCTCGTTGTCAAGGTACCTGTCACCGGAACTTCGTGTGATTCTGATATCTTGTATTGAACCGTTCTTGTTTACAATGAAGCGTACGACTGCTGTTCCTTGTGAACCGTTATTCTTTGAAATTTCGGGGTATCTGATGTTTCTTGCGAGCCAATTGTTCATTGCTTGTGACCCTCCCGGAAATTCGGGTAGAATTTCAACAACGTCATGTATGTTCTCGTCCTCGTAGTTGTCGCGCTTTTCTTCAGCACGGCTGTTGTTTATCTTGTTTGTGAGTGCTTTTTCTGCAGCCTCTTTCTCTGCGATGATGGCATCAGCTGCAGCAAGTCCGTCTTCAAGCTCTTTGATTCTTAGTAGCAGTGAATCTGTGATTCTGTCGTTATATGAATCGTCGGCAGCAGTGTGTTCGCTGTAGTCTGTTGTAGTGCTGTCGTAGTCGTTTGTGGCGGTTATGCTGTCAATGGCGTAGTATGTCTGAAGGCTGTCGGCTTCAATGCCCGGAATGTACTCGTTGGCAATGATGCTGTCGTGGTTTTCGACTGTTGACGTCAAAGTGCTGTCGCAAACGTGGGTGTCGTCATTGATGTACGCTTCTATTGTCGAGCCGAGTTTTGTGTTGCTTGCTTTCTTGTTTGCGCGTTTCTCTTTAAGAGAATTTACCGTCTTTTCTATAAATGATGTCGCTTTCTCTTTTGCAGAATCAATAATGCGGTTAACTATTCCGTTGTCGCTGCATCCTGTCAATATGAGCAGGGATGAAAAAATGATAAGGAACTTTTTCATGGTGAGTAATGGTTGGTTTTATATTAGTGTTCAATATTGCAGTAATAAAAAAGAGAAAAAATGTCTTTTCAACTCTTCGCCGTTGAGTTCAACATCTTTTCTCTTTCGTACGCCGTCAGGGACTCGAACCCTGGACCCATTGATTAAGAGTCAATTGCTCTACCAACTGAGCTAACAGCGCATTTTTAACGCGTTGCAAAGGTATTGCCTTTTGTACGCCGTCAGGGACTCGAACCCTGGACCCATTGATTAAGAGTCAATTGCTCTACCAACTGAGCTAACAGCGCATTTCCTTAATGCGTTGCAAAGGTACTGCTTTTTTTTGAATTAACGAATTTTTTGGCGTTTTTTTTGCTGTTTTTTTGTGTCTTTTTTTCTTTATGAAGTAATGTGCTGAAAATCAATGCTGTATTTTAAAGGCCATTAAAGCAACATGGTGGCATGTTAAAATGATATCTTGTAAATTCCGATATTGCCCCAATAGTATCGTTGGAATTCATGCGTTTTTTTACCAGAACCAGCCTTTTTTTCTTTTTTTAGGTTCATTTTCCTCTTCGTTCTGGGAATAGATATCCTTCCATGTTTTTCTTTCACTGATCATCTTGTATATCACAGTCCAGTTTGGCAGGCCACCAAGGTTCAGGTCATCGATGAACATGTCTGCATTTATTTTGCCGTATAAGCCATTTTCTCCAATTTCTTCCTCGGGATAACTCTTGTTTACGGCGTAGAACTCTATGTCATGTTCCTTGCACCATTGTATGGCATCTTCAAGCTCCTTGCCGCGGCGAACTGTCCAAAGGATAAGCCGGTGATTGTCCTCAATAAGTTTACGTAACGTGTATGTGGCAAAGGGGAGTTCCTTGCCAATCTCTGGATATCTGTGTTCAACAATTGTTCCGTCAAAGTCTACAGCAATAATCATGTCCTATGTATTTAAGGTTAACTTTTGCTAAAATAATGATTTTGTTTCTATCTGCAAACTGTATTGCAAAAAAGTGCTTTAAATAAGACTTTGGAACAGAATGGCTGCTCCTACGGTCATTATGCCTGCCACTGCTACCGAAAGGCTGCTCATGGCGCCCTCTATTTCACCTATTTCCATTGCCTTTGATGTTCCCATGACGTGTGTCGCTGTTCCTATCGCGATACCTTTGGCAATAGGATGCTTTATATGCAGTATGCGGCACAGCAGGTCTCCGGCTATGTTGCCAATGAGTCCTGTGAAGATTATGGCCGACACGGTTATTGCCACATATCCGTCAAGTTCTGTAGCCAATCCAATTCCAATGGCTGTGGTTATTGATTTGGGAAGCAGTGTCACGTATTGTGTGTGGCTGAGTCCGAACAGAAGTGCTATAGCGAATATTGATGCTCCGCTGCACAGGACACCCGAGGCGATACCGATGAGTATTGCAGTGAGGTTTTTTTTCAAAAGCGCCAGTTGCTCGTATAATGGGATAGCGAGTGCTACTGTTGCGGGCGTCAGCAGATACGTAAGATATTTGGCACCCTTGTAATAGCTGTCATATTCAATGTGCAGTACAAGAAGGGTTGCGATGGTAATGGTTATGGCAACAAGCAGTGGATTGAAGAGGAAAAAGTTCCATTTCCTCTTTAAAAGTGTGCCCAAAATGAAGGTAGCTATGCTGAGTGCAACACCGAAGAAGAGTGAATTTTCAAGAATTCCGTTCATCTTTTTTCTTCTTTTCTTTTAAATTAATTATCAACTGCGTCATGTGTCCCGCACCAGCAATGACTGCTATGGTGGAGAATACGATTGTCACGGCTATGGCGATGATGAATTCCTGCATTGTGTCCCAGGAATCTATCAGCCCCACAGCAGGAGCTATGAACATTAGTGGCATCGCTGCTATCAGGAATTTACCGGTTTCTCTGACGTGTGAGAGTTTCAGTATTCCGGTGCAGAGTGCTGTGAACAGTATAATCATGCCATATATGCTCGCCGGTATTGGCAATGGAATGAGCTCGTTGAGCAACTCGCCGATAAATGAGATAAACAGTATGATGCCGAACTGTAGAATGTATTTCATTGCTTTGTCGCTATTGTTGTGTGCGGCAAAGTTACTTATTTATCTTTAAATAGTATTCGGCATGCTTGCAATAATGCAACGTAATTATCTCAAAAATAGTAGTGGAAGCTGAATGTGAGGTCGTTTATCAGGCTCACTCCAAGTCCTGCTTCATACTTGGGGTGGTTGAACTCCTTCTCACAATGCCTGTAACCGAAAAAACCGGTATATGCCGACAGACAGAAGTGCCTGTTGATTGTGTAGCTTATTCCAGGCTTGGCTCCAATGCCTATGCAGTACCCCTCCTTACCCTTGCTCGGCACATAATAGCAGAACTCGAGTGTGCCTTCCCAAAAGAGGTCGAATCCGTTGAAGGAGTATACGAAGTGTCTGAGATAGGGCGCTATTGAGTATGTGTCACTGTGTATACTTTTCTCCTTGCTGTATTCGTAACCGATGTCAGCGCCAAAGGCAAATCGTCTGTTTACCCGGTAACCGATTTCAGGTGTTACGCTTATTGTGGTCCTGTCATCATCGTCATTGTCCCAGAAGCGCATCCCTCCACCAATATATATCTGTGCGTCGGCGGCAATTGACAATACCATGATTGCTGCAGCAAGAATAAAACGTTTCATATCCGTATCTTTTTGTTATGACAACAAGTATGAAAGTGGTTTTGTGCGTGAAAGTATGCTACTTTTGATATTTAAAGGAGTACAAACAATGAGGATGACTAAAAAGGCTCTTTTGTTGTTGTGCTTGCCCTCAAAATGCTCATTTACGCTTAGTAAATTAACCCACTAAGTGGCTTTTCCTCCTCGTAGCTCGGCATAGAATGCGGGCACTCTCTGCTCTCGCATTACAGCGTCGGTTGCGCTTTTTCAAGCTTCGTACGCCTAAAAACAACTCTTTTTATTCAATCTCATGACAAAAGTGGGCGTCCCGTTTTTCTTTTGGGCCGCCCACATTATCAGTTTAATTTGAGATAATTAGAAATTGTAGCTCAGACTGAACGACAGATCATTGCTGTCGATAGCTATTGTTGTTGTCTCTCCATAGTCTTTGTAGTTGTTGTGTCCCAACCAACCGATGTGGGCTGTAATTGAAAAGTGCTCGGTGAGGCTATAGTCAATACCCGGTTTTACACCTATTCCCCAGCAGAATTGTGAGTCTCCCTCTTTGGGATCAATTGAACCTATCTGCAATACACCATCGGCAAAGAAAGAGAAATTGCCGGCTCGCAGGAATGTGTAGCGTGCATATGGACTCACGGCGATTGTTGTTGATGTGTCTTTTACCCAGTCGATGTCAAGGACTGCACCAACCGCCCAATTGGAGTTGATTACATATCCCATTTCGGGAGTAAAGGTGAATTCAGATGCTTCAACATTTTTGATTTCTGTCTTACAGTAACTGATACCGCCACCAACATAGAACTGTGCGCTTGCTAACATGGTTGTTAGCATAAGTGCGAGAGTCAAAAATACCTTTTTCATAGCTTCTTGATTTTAGTTTAACTTTCTCACTAATTGTTTACGAGATTATTTTTGCGTAAATTTAAGTAATTTTTTTTAAATGACCAGATGTGAGACCACTTGTTCAGATAACATACCGCATTGTCGTAGGCGTTAAATTTTGCTATATATTTTTATAAGGTGATATTTTTTTTTAATTTTGCCGATTGTAACGCCGTATGGCTGTAAATTCTATAAGGATATGAAGAAAATATTATTGATACTGTTCATTGCTGTGGCTGCTGTATGTTCTACTGCAAACGCAAAAGGTGATAAGGACGAAACTGTATATATCTTTGGTGCATCCTTCTCATTCTCCGATTCTACTGTCTATTTTACCGAGGTGATGCCTGTTGACGGCGCGCAAATTGACGAAAAGACAAAGTTTCTGCTCCATCGCCAGTATTACGCTTATGAACTGAAGGACCATATGACATTTCAGGAGAATCTGCCTGGTCGTACATCGGCGATATATTTCTCAAAAAAGCGTGCAAAGCTTGCAAAGATCGAGGCAAAACTGAAGAAGATGCTTGTTGAGAAGGAAGGCAAGACTGTACGCTACCTTGGCGACAAGTTCAAGTTTGTAAAACCTTGATGATGTTATGTCGGGCAGGTTTGCTTCTGCTGTAATGCTTGCACTCATGCTGCTCACCTCGTGCAGCAACGAACTTGTTGTCTTGAAGGTCAAACCCGATGTCATTGAAAAGGGCGATACTGCACGTAAGACGTTACTAGTGTACATGATGGCTGAGAACAGTCTCAGCAACTATGCTGCGCTTGATGTGGCGGAGATTTTTGAGTGCGTGCCGGAGATTCCTCGCGATTGTCGTCTTTTTGTATATGTCGATAACAAGGAGCACCCAATGCTTACACACTATTTCTCTTTGACGAATGGCGATGCAGGCAATTCTAATCATGTGCTATTCGGCAATGATGTCTGCTCTAGTGATACCGCAGTCCTTGGCAAGGTGTTCGATTATATTTTTTGTGAATTTCCGACAGAGACATTGGATATCATTATGTGGTCCCATGGCAGCGGCTGGCTGCGCGGTCCACTCAGTGCAGCCCCACAGCGTTCTATCGGTATTGACAATGGAGAAAATAGCAACAGCAATTCCATTACAACGACCATAGAGGTGGAGGAACTTGCAGCTCTTCTCAAGAGGCAGCCGGCCAAGGTTAACCGTCTTATGTTCGATGCCTGTTTTATGCAGTGTGCCGAGAGTGCATACGCTTTGCGAGGTGCGGCCGAGTGGATTATTGCATCCCCGGCGGAGATTCCGGGTGACGGCGCGCTGTATTCTACTATTGTCCCATGTTTTTTCTTTTCCGATGGTCCTGTGGAGATTATTGATTCCTACATCAGTGCGTATGAAAATGAACCGGCCGGCGCCGTGCTCTCGGCTGTTCGTGCCGATGCTATGCAACATTTGGCCGATATGACTTACTCCTTGGTGGTGAAGTATTTCAATGTGGACAAGAAGCGTGATTATGCCGACGTCTTTGCATATCTCCCTGGTGGAAAGTATACAAGTGACACAGCTTATCCTTCGTATTATGATATGAATGCCGTAATGAGCAAGTATCTTACAGTTGGTGAGTATATCGAGTGGCGCAAAGCCTTTGACAATGCCGTGGTGTACGTGGCGGCATCTCAAAAATGGTATTCAATGCTGTGCGGAAAGATGATTGCCTACGATGTCCATGCCTGTGGTGCAATGTCAATGTACATGCCACAGCGCTATGCCCGTAACGATAAATTCAATGCCGATTTCAGGACGACGGAGTGGTATTCGGCTGTTGGATGGGAGGCCGCCGGCTGGTAATATGTGTTTTTAGGGCAATGGAGTATTGCTCATTTCTCCCGTTTCTTCTCTACAAAAACAGAATTCTTCTGTGTGTCAGAATTGGATGTGGAACTGTATTCTGATGCCCCATTTGTCGACTCCGGGCAGGTCGGTGTAAGTGAGCCTTCGTATGTAATCGACACGCAGAACCTTGAAGATGTTCTCAATTCCAAATCCTAACTCCATGTATGGGGTGGAGCCGAGATAGTGGTACTGTTCGTTCTCATAAGGGAACTTGAACAGCCTGCCGGTATTCTGCGGGTCGGGGCGGTTCTTCTGGCTCAGGTTTCCGTACATTCCCTTGAATGTTATCACCTCGCGCCAGTTGAGCTTTCGTATAAGAGGCAATCTGTTGAATATAAGTCCGTTCATGTAATATGCAAGATCCCATGATGCGTATTCGTCATTGAAGAATTCCATTGCATTCATCAGTGAATAGGATTCTTTCTGTATTGTATATGAGAGGTTGGCATTTGGAATTATCAATAGCGGGAACGGAACTTCGTTCCATACCTTGCCGGCCTTGAGTATGCAGTCTGTGTATCCGAATGCCGAGAACCAGAATCTCTTCTGGAAGCTTGCTTCGGTATAGTGATAGTTCAGGTCGCTGCCCATGATTCCCTTTACTCCAATCCTGTGCTTGAGTGTGTAGACGGGATGTTCGGGCAGAATGGAACGACGGTTCCATTTGCTCTGTATGAATCTCTCATTTGGCGCATATCGCAGACCTATCTCAACCTCCGATTGGTTCAGGTCCTTCACAAACGTACTTGTGGTTACGCCGTCGGCTGTTGCAGTGCGTTCAAAGGGAATGAGGTTGGTTGCTATGTCAATTCTGTTACGTAGCGTAACGTGGTACGAGAAATTATTGTAGAACTCTCGTTTATAAGTGAATTCTGCCTTTTTCAGGTAACCAATCTTGTTGTCCTTATCACGTTTGAAACTGAGGAAGATATTGTCCTTGTTCGTGTACAGGTAGTTCTGGCCGTATTGGTAGATGTCGCTTTCGTAGCGCGCTTTCAACGAGTGTATGGGGAACTCGTTGGGGTGCTCTTTCTTTTTCTTGAATGAGTATTCAACCTCGCCCATATATTTCCAGCGGTGGTCGCCAAGGCCGTATGCCACAAAGAAATTCGCAAATATATGCGGGTTTAGGTAAGCCGATGTCATTGCTCCGGTGCGCAGTCGCCATCCCTCAAGTTCGTTATGGCTTACTGTAGTGTTTACCGGGCCGTAGAAGACAGGTGGTTCATTCTCTCTTATGGGTACCCAGCCGGTGAACAGGAATGATACGCCCTTCTCAAACCAGTAATAGACCGGGTTGTTGCGTAGTTCCTGCATCATCCTGGCGACGGACTGCTCCTTTTCGCTTACTTCGTTTATGCGGTTTGCTCCCCAGAACTCTTCGTCGCGTTTCATGGAGTTTTCGTCTTCTACAACTCTGGCTGGGTTGTCAAGAATACGCTGCCCGAACTCGCTGCTCTCGAAACTGTAATTGTTGTAGGCCACCTCCCTGTGGGCGTAGAAACCGTTGAGGGCACTTGCAAGCTTTAGCTCGGCAGTCAAAGACTCCTTTTCAAGTATTCGTGTACCGTCGGGCAGGCGGCTGAAGTCCTGCTTTATGTTCATGTATTCCACAAAGTTCATGTTGATGTCATGCGGAACGTTCATCTGCACAGTTTTTATGAAATATGTGGAATCGGCGGTGACATATATGTGTCCGGTAAAACCGAAAGACTCTACATTGAACGGTGTAAATGCAAGGTCAATGCACTTCTCACCGTCAATGTCGACGGTATCCATTATATAATATTTATAGAATGTGGGACCCAGCTTTGATGCGGGACTCATGAACTTGTTGCCGAAAAGCGATATGTTGTCCTGGAATATGTCAATGTCCTTGAACGTCTCCTCGTACAGTGCCTCAATCTCGCCGGTAGAGAACATGTCGTCAATGCCGTTTCTCTTTCGGCCTTTGACATGCTGACGTTCGCGCTCGGGCTCCTTGCGGTAGTAGTCCGTTGCGATAAGCTCGCGTGCCGAGATGTGGAGTATCGGTTCGCCCGATATCAGTGAGGTGTCAATGTATTGCTCAAGGAATGCAAACTGTTTTCCGAAATGGCTGTTGTTCTCTGCATTGAAATTGTTAAGGGCGATATTCAGTTTCTCATGACGGTCGCGACTGAAATACTCCTTGTTCTTTGGTGAGTTGTCGTCGCGCCTTTTGATGATAGTCCTCGCAAGGGTAACGGCCGGGTTATCTTTCTTCCTGTACTTCTCTTTCTTTGGCTTTATCTTGATTTCGGAAAGGAGATAGTCCGATGGCTTCAGTGAAACATTCACCGGCATGCGCAAGTCTGGTGAAAGGAGAATTCTTTCTTCGGCATATCCTACGCATGAGACGATGAGTGTATCACGCAGTGCCGGCGCGTAGAATGAAAAATGTCCGTTGTTGTCGCTACTGCATCCAATCGCTGTGCGGCTTATTCTTATTGATACGTAGGGTAGTGGTTCCTTGTTGCCGGCATCTACGATTTTTCCATATATACGTGTTCTTCCTTCCTGTGCAAACAGTAGCGCAGGAAATAGCAATAATATTATTATATAAGGTATATACGTAAGATTTCTGTTGTTCATGCATGTATATCGGCTTATGTAGACCGAAAATTGTTGCAAATTTACTCAAAATATACGTACGACGCGTATTAATTAAGATGTTTTAAAGATTATTGTCCTATCCTGGAATGATTTTTTTCATGACCGCACTGCAATGATATTAAATTATATCGCATTTTTTTATGATGCTTCGCATGCTGAAAATTGACAAATTTCACTTAATCGTTATGTTGTTCCCTGTTTTTTTCTACTGTTTTTTTTACAGGCGAAATCAACTTGATTGGGTTGTGTTGCCAAATACAAAATAACTTGAAAAAAGTTGTTTTTGTAACTTGTTGAAAATTAGCAATGTTTAAAAAATGTTTAAATTTCTTTGAAAATTATTCCTCGATTTGTTTGGTGATTTAGAAAAAAGCTGTACCTTTGCACTCGCTTTCGGGAAGCAACACGGTTGCGCCTCGGTAAAGCAAGATGATCCTTGACAACATTCCATACAGACAAGCAGTACAACGTGGTCTGTTTTTTATAAGCAGATTATTGAAGTAAAGTAAGGAACGAAAAACGAACCGTCAAATAAATTTGATATACTTTTAATTCCGGCCAGTACAAACAATTTCATTAGATTGGTGGTGTCTTCTTTTATGGAGGCATTTACAGATATAAATTACAACGAAGAGTTTGATCCTGGCTCAGGATGAACGCTAGCTACAGGCTTAACACATGCAAGTCGAGGGGTCCAGACGGAGCTTGCTTCGAATGGACGACCGGCGCACGGGTGAGTAACGCGTATCCAACCTGCCCTTCATATTGGTATAGCCTCCCGAAAGGGAGATTAATCCCGAATAACATATTTAGATTGCCTGATTTGAATATGAAAGCTCTGGCGATGAAGGATGGGGATGCGTTCCATTAGGTAGTAGGCGGGGTAACGGCCCACCTAGCCTACGATGGATAGGGGTTCTGAGAGGAAGGTCCCCCACACTGGAACTGAGACACGG
>JAZQZM010000069.1:0-36346 GCA_045634085.1 Bacteroidaceae bacterium | reverse complement strand
CAAATCAATAAAGATTCTCGTGTAATAGTTGTTTACCCTGTAATCAATGGTATTATGCGTATGAATATGGGATTCTTTATCGGCGATGAATATCATAAACCATCACGTGTTTCGTGGAATGGAGAGAAATTAGCAATTGAGGAATATCCCGAACTTGACTTTGGTAATGTTAAAACACTATACCTTAGAGGTGCTTCCATTAGAGCCACTGCAGGCGAGAATGTTACCATTAAGGAAGGAACAGTGAAAGATGCTTATCTTGTGGGTAATGGAATCGTACGAGATGATAACACAGGAGCAATAGATGCAACCCCAAAGAATTATCCTTTGGTAAAGATTCTGAACAACATTTGGACACGTGAGGATTATGTCTCTCCGCGTGATGGTAAAGGTAATATACTTAGTATAGGTTATAATGCACATCATGGGGATTTATATTGGAGGAAAGGTGAAGTTTATCATCGTTCATCTGCTGCCTCTAATGCAGATTATCCTCCTTATGGTTGGACGATTCCCAGTTCTGAAGTTTATAAATCTATTCAAGAATTTCTGAATGCTGAAAATACGGGGCATTATTTCTTGGAAGATGGATTACTTGGATATAATGCATCCTTTAAGGGATGGGTGGATATGTTTTTTTGGAATAAAGAAGAAGTAGTTCGTGGAGGCGACGAACAAGCGGAATATATGACTTCAGACAAACATCATGTTCGTATCAGAAAAGATGGTTCATATGCTGTTGGGGATATAGTTGATAATAATTGGTACATGCGTGTCCGCCTTATCAAGAAATAACATTTGCGTATGCACAAGTGTTTGAAATACTTTTTAGTTTTGGTAGTATTGTCTTCCTGCACTGACAGGGACGGCGATACTGCCGAAACTTTTAATGAGAGTCTGTCGGTAACACTTGTCACTTCGCTCAATGGGGCGGGCGACAATGGGTATAACGATTTGATATTGTCGGGGGTGCTAAGATTTTATCAAGAACAAGAGAATGTGAACCTCTCTCTTGTTTGGCCACACAATATAGAGGAGGCGGAATCGTTTCTCGCTTCGTGGATGGAAAAGGAAAGCGATGTACGCGAACTGCTGATATTGGGGAGCAATGATTATGAGCTGATGGTGAGAGAAAAGGATGTTGAATTGGACGAGCAGAAGACAATCTTGCTTTTCGAGAGTGAGGCTATCCCCAATGTCAACACTATTCGTATCCAACGTTATGGTGTGAGTTATTTGGCGGGATGCATCGTTGCTCCGGAGGGGTGTGCAACAATTATAGCGGCAATGCCCGATGAACCAATCTTGATGGATGCCATCAGCGGATTCTCTGATGGATTTAATGCGTATTACAATGAGGATAATGTGGAGGATAGTTACTACTTCAGTACTGGCTTGGATACCATTTACTTGGCTAATGATTATACGGGCTATGCTATGCCGGATAGTACGTATCGCTTGGTGAATGAAATAAACAATGGTTTCATATATCCTTTGGCTGGAGGCTCTAACAATGGAATATATAAATCAATCAGAGATAATCATTTTGCTCTTACAATGGCAATAGGTATGGATGCAGACTGCTCTGCGCATGGAAAGAGTATTCCGTTTTCTGTAATTATCAGAACCGACAAACTTATAGAAGACTATCTCACGATGTGGGTAGACGGAAAAGAATTGCCATCGCATAGCAGTTATGGATTGAAAGATGGGTACACGGATATTGTCATCAGTCCCTATTTCTATGATATGAATATGCAATGGAAACCCTATTACGAAAAGGAAAATTATTGGGAAGATGCCTACTATAAATACAAGGAGGAGGCTATAGAGAAAGAGAGTGAATATGAAGAAAGGTAGTGTTTGTTTGTTCTTGCTATTGGCGTTGCTGTGCTTGTCTAGTTGTGTAGATGAGCAGCATGAGGATCTTAAAGTAAAAACTTGTACTTATAAGGTTGCAGTGATTATGCCTGAATCGCAACAGAACAGATGGGAACGAACGGCGGACTGGGTACTCGAGAATATATCAGAGGCTCAGCAAGGTCTGACAAATAATGTCAAGATTGAGATAGAGTGGAAAGACGAGGACACCGGTGACTTGGAAGAATATGTGAGGCAAGTAGCAGAGGACGATGCCTACGTGGCCATCATAGGACCTTCATATTCGGTAAATGCCGAGAAAGCAGCAGAAATGTGCTATGCCAAGAAGAAATGTATGATAGTCCCGATTGCGACATCTACGGAATATCAACGCATCAATGCATCGAAAGGACATGTGTGGAATATGGTACAGAGTGATATTGCCCAATGCGAACTGCTGCTTTCTCAGGCTTATCTGTCTGGAGTTATTTCTGTTAGTCTGTTGGCATGTAACAATGATTATGGACGGAGTTTTAGTGATTGGTTTGCTTTTCAGGCTACGGAATTGGGCATAGAGATAGGTGATATTACCATTTATAATAACAAAGAAGAACTTTATGCCGCAATGCAGTCAGCCTCGGAGCAGTGGTATAATCGTTTTCGCTCTTTGATATTTGTTCCTGGTACAGAAGAGGATGTAGTAGCCTTTGATGAGATGATTGGAAAAATGAAGGAAGAAGCAGGAGGTGAAGAATATTTTGAATTCCCAAAGGTTCTTTGCTCCGATGCGGCTAATTCGGAACTTCTAAAAGGGAGGCTGAAGAATATGTATTACGAGGGCGTTTCACCCTCAGCTGACCCACAATCCGGATTTGCCAGTGCCTATACTGCGAAGTTTGGTGAAGAACCCGTAAACGGTGAGGCGCATCTGTATGATTCGTTCCTACTCCTGTCTTATGCCTTGACAGCAATGAATGAGGGAGAGAGTATCAATGATGCTATTCTGCGAGTATTGGACGGACGTACCAAAAACCAATGCTCGTGGCTTCCCGAAGATATGAGGATTGTTTATCAGAATTTACAGCAGGGTGGTACACCCGATTTGAACGGTGTTACGGGCGACTGGACTTTTGATGAAAAAACGCACGCCTCGGTTCTGAACACGACCTACGCACATTGGGTATATATAAATGGAGAATACCATACTATAGAATATCTTTCAACCGATGGCACCGGACGCACGACCTCTACTTTGCAAGCTTGGGATTGGCAGAACCAGAATATGCAGTCATTCAGTCAAGATCAAAAGGATTTTTACTACCCCGAACTGAATGAGAAGTGGGCAGTTGTTGTCGGCACTTCAGATACATGGGCCAATTACAGACATCAGGCAGATGCATTGGCTATGTATCAGTTGTTGAAACGACACGGATATGACGATGAACATATTATATTGATTATTGAGGATAATATCGCATATCACCCACGCAACATCTATCCAGGAGTTGTAAAAGTTAGGACAGATGGTGAAAATCTATATGAAAATGTGGAGGTTGACTATAAAATCAACGACATAGGCATTGATGATTTTGAAAAGATACTAATGGGAGAAGTTTCTGAGAGATTGCCACATGTTGTTTCTTCGTGTGGAAATGACAATATCATCGTCTTTTGGTGTGGGCACGGTAATTTTGGTAAACTGGCGTGGGGCTCAATGGAAACAGTCTATGGTTGGCAATTAAATGGGATTTTAAGCAAAATGAATGAAGCAGGAAAATATCGCAAGATACTATTTTCTATGGACGCATGTTATAGCGGTTCAATAGGTGAAGCGTGTGAGGGTATTCCTGGTGTTTTATTTATAACGGCAGCCAATGCTGTCGAGACCTCAAAAGCCGATATGAAAGACCCGGAAATGGGAATATGGCTGTCAAACGGATTCACAAGAGGGTTTCAGGAGACTGTAGATACAAATCCCGATATAATTTTGCGAGACCTTTATTATAAACTGGCACGAAATACTGTGGGTTCACATGCGACTGTATATAACGTAGAAAACTACGGTAATATGTATAAAGAGAGCATGAATGAATTTTTTTAATCAAATAAATCAAGTCAGTATGAAGAATTTAATATCCCTAAAAGCAGTGGCATTGTTTGTTTCAATGCTTGCTTTCAGTATTACATTTAGTGGATGTAGTGATGAAGAAACTGATACCAATCAAGCTGAAGTAGTATTTCCAAGTGATGTAAATCTGACAAAAATCGACGAAGAGGAGTACTCTATAGAACTTAAACAAGGCCTTTCTATTATACCAATTGAGATTAAGAGCAATTCTGCTTGGAAAATCTATTTCTCTTTTGATGATGAGCGTTTTTGTTTTGCATATCCACATGGAGGAATCGGTGATGCTACTGTGGAGCTTTGTGTGAATAAAAATTTGTCTGATGAGCGTTGTACAGGTAAAATGTATATATCATTCAAGGAAGGTTCAACTAAAAGTAAAACAGTACATCTTAGTCAAAAGGGGAATATAGATAATGACGAGAATTTTGAATATGAGGAATGGGACTATTATCACTTCGAATGCCCCTGGTGCGGCAATGACATACCTATTCTTTGGGACGATCTTTTGGATTCGGAAAAACAGGATTCTATTATAACATGTAATTTGTGCGAACTTTTCGAGAAGACGATACATGAGGTTTTATGGGCAAAGCACGGATGGGATGACCTATGAATCGACAGCGAACCTGTTTTTTTGTAGTCAACCAAATGCAGACAGTAGGCAAATTCATCCACGCCCTACAGGCTAAATAGCCACCGCACATATCCCCATTACATACCCCTGCAACCTGCGTTGCAGGGGTTTCTTGTATTTATTGCCTGCCTCTTCAGGCTTCTAACTGCCGATGTGCGATGTGCCACTGCTTGCATTTAGATGATTAAGGGCACTGCAAGGGCACTAACTGCGTTGAAGAGTGCCGCCCTCGTTCCTGAACGCTCAAGCAAGCTTGGCGTTTAACTCGCTTAATACACACTTTCCTGCTACGGCTTTTTTCGGTGCGAAAGCTCGTGCCAGCGAGTGTGTGAAAGCTTGCTTGCACACACTACGAGTGCCGCCGAGGTTCGCCGAAGGCAGAGGTAGCACCAGTCTGCCAGGTTTCGCCCGAGTTGTTCTCGCTCGGCAGAGTAAAAGTAAACTTTTTCTCTGTTCTCTGTACTCTGTTCTCTGTACTCTTGTCTACGCATATTCGAGATAAACGGTATGGAAGTGTTTATGTAGAAAAATAATTAGCAAATTTGCGAATTATTCAAAAATCCTTATTATATTTGCAGTAGTATTGCTAACAGAATTGTTATTACAATGAATATAGTATTTGAAGATGTTTCATTAGAGGAACTATATGTAAGTGGCACAACAACGGACAGCCGATACCGTAAATTGGCAAAGGATGTCGTAAAGCAATATGTAAAGGTTGTGAACTATATAAGGGCTGCCCGTCGCATAGAAGACCTCTATTGTATTAAGTCGCTTCATTATGAGAAGAAAAAGGGAGACTTGAACGGTGTTGATGCCGTATGGATAAACAGACAGTATCGCTTGCTGTTCAACAGTTCTCCCGACGAAGAAGGTATAGTAGTTAACGCTTTATTATTTGAAATATCGAAACATTATGAATAAGGAAAGTTTGACACCATTTGTAGCTACTCACCCGGGAGAAATGATTAAGGATGAGTTGAAAGAGAGAAAGATGACGCAGAAGCAGTTGGCCGCAGAGTCTGGAATCAAGGCATCTGTCTTGAGCGAGACAATCAATGGCAAGCGTTCTGTATCGTTGAGTGTTGCTGTTGCTATCGAGAAAGTTCTTGGCGTTCCTGCTGATGTGTTGATGAATATGCAGACACAGTATGACCTTGATACGGCCAACATTGCATCTCGTAGCAATGAGAACGAAACAGTGGAGGTGATTATCCCTGTACGCGACCGCAACCTGCTAAAGGAGATTGCACGAAAGTTCGGTTGGGCTTGTATGTTGTAATCTAACACACTGAATTATGAGAAAGATTGACGAAGATAAGTTAGTAGAACTTTCTACTACCAACAAGATGCTCGATGACAAATACGGCACTCATGGTACGGAAACTCGCAATGAATTTGACGAGCAGTCTTTGGACACATTACCCTCATCTCTTAACTCTAAACTCTAAATTTACAAAGCCGTTGACTCGTTTTGCCTATCGCAACCCGCTCGGTGTGACTGCTCCACACTGCGAGCGACCTATTGCTGCAAAACTCGTCGATATTGTTAGTCATTGACTCGTTTTGCCTATCGCAATCCAAACGGCATAACCTGCGGCTATGCTACGTTTGACCTGTTGCTGCAAAACTCGTCGATAACAAAACGTTGTTTTGTCATTCTTGTCTTTTATCGCACCTTATATGCTCCATAATTTTGCTGAAAACAAAGCAAGATTATGGAGTTTCTTAGTTTCAACAGCGTAGAGCTATTACCCAATGCAAAGGCAAGTGCAGCCTTTATGGTGGATAGCGGAAAAGTATTCCGCGAGGACATCTGTACTCTGTACTACAAGATTTTGGAATTCTGTTTGTGCCTGTTGCTTATAAATCACGGAAATTCGTGGAGTTTGGGAAATTCGTTTTTTTTTAATATGTTTGCATCAATTTAGGATAATATCAATTTAAAATAATATGAAGCGACTTATTTACGCATTTTTGCTGTCGTTGCCTTTGTGTGCGGCTGCGGACAATCCGCCTCTCATGGGCTGGAGTTCATGGAATACTTATGGTTTCCAAATCAATGACTCTGTAATAAAGGCTCAGGCCGATGCTATGGTAAAGCTCGGGTTCAAGGATTGCGGTTATAATCATATAAATATCGATGACGGTTTCTTCGGCGGACGCGACGAGAACGGCAAGCTGCTTATTCACCCCGAACGCTTCCCCAACGGGCTGCGTCCTCTTGTCGATTATATCCACAGCCAAGGCTTGAAAGCGGGTATATATTCCGATGCCGGCCGTAATACCTGTGCTTCGTATTGGGGAAAGCCAAAGGATGAAATTGGAATCGGCGTAGGTCTTTATGGACACGATGCCGAGGATATGGACCTCTTCTTCAATCCCGAAAAGCTGAATTTCGACTTCATCAAGGTTGACTATTGCGGTGCCGACGCCAATAACAATGCCGAGGGACTTGACCTTGATGTGGAACAACGCTACAAGGAGATTGCTGCTGCCATAAAGGCTGTTGGTCGCGACGAAGTCACATGGAACATTTGCCGTTGGGCATTTCCCGGTACATGGGCATGCGGTCTTGTTGATTCTTGGCGCACAACCGAGGATATCTATCTTGGCTGGGAGTCGGTAAAGAGCATCATCAACCAGAGCCTCTACCTTTCGGCCTATACGACCTATGGCCATTACAACGACATGGATATGCTTGAGGTAGGCCGTGGTCTTACCGATGAGGAGGACAAGACACACTTTGGTATGTGGTGTATAATGAGTACTCCTCTGCTCATAGGTTGTGATATGAACGATATCAAGGGCAATGCATTGGAACTGATGCAGAATAAGGAACTTATAGCCCTTAATCAGAACGAACTTGGATTACAGGCCTACGTGGTAAAACGCGATAATGGTGGCTACGTGCTTGTGAAGGACGTTGATGAGAAATATGGCAAAAACCGTGCGGTGGCTTTTTATAACCCGACCGATGCGGCGCTTTCAATGAGCATCAGTTTCTCACAGCTAGACCTTGCCGGCGAGGTGGCGGTGCGCGACCTCTTTGCCAAGAAGAATTTGGGCGTATATGAAGGCTCATACTCTGTGACAGTGCCTGCACATGGTACAAGAATTTATAAGCTTCAGGCCCAGGAACGTCTTGAGCGCAAGGTCTATGAGGCCGAGACTGCTTGGCTCACTGATTATCAGGAGATCAAGAATCATGAGGTATATGGCACTGCAGTCTACAGCGAGAAGTCGGGCTGCTCAGGTGGCGTGGCTGTGGGTTGGCTCGGTAACCGCGACAGCAACGACCTTCAGTGGCGTAATGTGTACAGCAAGGAGGGTGGCGAATATACCCTGCGTGTCTATTTTATAACCGGTGATAACCGCACAATGAAACTGAGTGTCAATGGTGGCGAGCCAATGACTTTTACCGGTAATTCCGGTGGTTGGAGTACTGTCGGTTCTGTCGAGTTCGATGTCGTGCTCGAGAAAGGCGAGAATCTCATCCGTCTTTTCAACGAGAACGGTTATATGGGCGACATAGACAAGATGGAAATTGTCAACAAGAATGCGCCTGTGGTTACTGAGGATTATCCCATTGTTTTTGATAAGGAACAGGGTTATACTCATAGCAGCCGCCGCTTGAACAGCGTTTCGCTTGGCAGCCAGACAATCCAGTTGCCTACACCGTTGAAGGTATATAGCAAGATTGAAGATGGCTGCTTTCACGCAACGGCTGGCGAGACCGTGACTCCTTCGTTTGGTTTTGCCGGTACTTGGATGAATGGTTTTGTATATGTCGATCGTGGACAGGACGGTGCTTTTGAGGCTACTTTGAATGCCGATGGCTCAATCCCTGCCGGCAGTGATATTATGGCTTTCTCTTATGCCGAGCCTACATTGAATTCCGGTAACGGTTACAACAGCAAGGGCGAGAAGGTGACAAACTCAAATGTTCTTAACCCTCCTGCATTTACAGTGCCTGCCGACATGGCTCCCGGTTTCTACCGCATGCGTTACAAGGTCGATTGGGCTTCTATTGACCCCGCAGGCCGCGCCGAGGATGGCAACGGTATCATCAAGAACGGTGGTGCAATATGTGATGTAGTACTGAATGTGCACAACGATGACGGCGCGCTTGAGGTTGTTGCCGAGAACGGTGCTTTGCTTGCTGTCGACGGTTCGGCTTTGCCTGCAACAGTGGCGTTTGGCGAGGCGCTTGTGCTTGCAGTTGCCCCCACCGAAGGTTATGTGCTCGATGCTGTAAAGGTACTTCACGGCCACAACTTCGATGGCAATGATGTACTGCACGGTGTCAAGCAGTACCGCGAGGAGATTATTCCCGGAACGTTTGTAAAGGATGGCAAGGTGACAATCCCTGCTGAATATATCGATGGTGATGTGGTGCTGACCGCCTCTTTTGTACAGGCCGGCAACGGCCAGGGTGGCGATGGTTATGCGCTGTCGTTCGACAAGGATGCGCAAGTTCCCGGAGAACACAGATATTTAGTGTTGTTTAACAAAATGGATAACTCTCCCAGTGGCCCGGATACTTATAGAGATGCATACCGCGTTGCTACCGATGAGGACCAAACTGGTTTTTATACGCTTGAAGGGACTCGGGAAATAGATGTAATAATAGAAAATTTTGCTGGTGAGGACATCAAGAATGTTTATATGTATATCGACCTCAACAACGACGGTAAATTCGTGGCTCTGCTTAATGAGGATGGTTTGCCGGCAATGTCGAGTGAACTCGTCGCATTCTCTTGTCATAATGGCGTAGACAGCAAAGGAAATCCTGCTCAAAAGGGAGCTGTGGCAATCCTTCCTACCGTTGTTCTTGATGATGCGATACCTGCGGGTGTGTATCGTATGCGTCTAAAATTGGATACGGATAATATAAATCCTGGCGGTTCCGAGAACTTTGTAGCCGAAAATGGTCTTATCATAGATTATCTTATAAGTATAGTAGGCGATAAGAGGAAACTGACACTTCACACAGTTGATGGAAGTATAGACGGTGTGGATAATACAGCATTGCCTATGATGATTGAATATGATGAAATGATTAAATTCGTATTACGCGGTGCTCCGGGATATAAGTGTGATAAGGTTATTGTGCGTCATGGATATAATCTTGATGGCGAGCAGTATGTGAACGGCAATCTTCAGTGGCGCGAGATAGAGGAAAAAGTCAATGTCAATGCTAAGGAACATCTTGTGCCTGCGTGGTGTCTCGATGGTGATGTAGCTTTGTTTGCCGAATTCGTTCCACAGGAGGGCAACGAGTGGCAGCTTGTCTACAGTGACGAGTTCAATGCCGAGGATATGTCACAGCCTGTTGACGAGAAGTGGATGCGCTGCCAGCGTTATGGAGCGACATGGAACCGTTGGCTCAGCGACAGCAAGGAGGTAATCTACCTGCAGGACGGTGACCTTGTTGCACGTGCAATACCTAACCCCGACCAGGAGAGTGACCCTGTTCCAATGATTACCGGCGGTATAAAGAGCAACAATCGCTTTGGCTTTACATACGGTTACGTCGAGGCACGCATCAAGTCCAACCCATGGGCGGGTAACTTCCCTGCATTCTGGATGATGCCCGAGGACCAGAGTGCCGGTTGGCCCGATTGTGGAGAAATTGACATTTGGGAGACCATTGACTCGCAGGAACGTTCATGGCATACAATCCACAGCAACTGGACATACGATCTTGGAAATACCAATAATCCAAAATCAAGTTTCAATGTATATACATCGCACGACCGTTATCATACTTATGGCCTTGAGTGGGACGAGAAGACATTGATATGGTATGTCGACGGTAAAGAAGTTGGCCGCTACGCCAAATCGGTGAATGCTACACAACTCAGTCAGGGACAGTGGCCGTTTGACAAACATTTCCATCTGATTCTCAATCAGAGTGTAGGAAACAATGCCTGGGCTGCCGATGCCGACGTGACACATACTTATGAAACACGTTTCGATTGGGTGCGTGTGTACCAGAAAAAAGGCATGAAGAATACAAATGGAACAGTAGGTGTTACTGTTGTGGCTGATGAGAATTGTGTTTTTGTAAGGAGTGTGGATGGCGGAATTGTTGTCTCTGCGGAGTCTGCTGCGGATGTATCTGTTTGCGATGTTACAGGGCGCATAGTTGCTGCTGTACAGGCCGTTGACAATACGTTTGTGCCACTTGTGAAGGGTGTATACATTGTAGCGGGCAAGAAAGTAGTCGTTCTTTAAGATCTTTCGCATAACGAAACGAATAAAAGCGCATGCCGTTGGTGTGCGCTTTTATTTTAATTATGGTTAATTTACTTAAAACAGGGGAAGATTGCCTGTAAACTGTTTGAATTTTGGTTGAAATGTACTATCTTTGCGTGCTGAATTGCAAAGATGTACTTTTGCAGTTCTGCTAAAAGATTAAGATGAAAAAGGGAATAATCATACTGTTGTCGGCTGTTTTGGTATTGGCGTCGTGCAACTCCTACAACAAGGTGTTGACTACGAACAATATCGATTATAAGTATGAGGCTGCTAAAGCCTATTACCTCCAGGGAGAGTATGTCAAGGCGTCTCAGCTGCTCGAGGGTATTATTACCATGCTCAAAGGAAGTGACAAGGCCGAGGAGTCTCTGATTCTGCTTGCAAAGTGCTATTACGATTCCGGGGATTTTGATACTGCATCGCAATATTTCAAAGTGTATTATACCAACTATCCGCGTGGTGAGTTTGCTGAGTATGCCCGTTTCCATTCGGGAAAATCACTCTTTATGGATATTGCCGAGCCCGAGCTTGACCAGTCGGGCACATATCTTGCAATTGGTGAACTGCAGTTGTTTATGGAGTATTTCCCACTCAGCGCTTTGCGTCACGAGGCTCAGGATATGATTGTGAAGATGCACGACCTGCTTGTAGAGAAGGACTACCTGTCGGCAAAACTTTATTATGACCTTGGCGATTTTATGGCATATCGAGGCAATAATTATCTGGCATGTATTGTTACTGCGCAGAATGCCCTCAAGGATTATCCTTATACCGGTTTGCGCGAGGAACTTACAATGCTTATCCTCAGAGCCCGATATAAGATGGCACATCATAGTGTAGAGGAGAAGAAACTTGAACGTTACCGCGAGACTATTGATGAGTACTATGCTTTCAAGACCGAGTTCCCCGGTAGCAAGTATCTTGAAGAGGCCGACGGCTACTTCAAGGAAGCAAAGGAATTTGTGAAAGATTGATAAAGGATTAATTAAACTTATATATAAGATGGATTACAAAAAGACTAATGCTCCAACAAACACTGTCACAAGAGATATGGCAGATTTTGTGAACGAAACCGGCAATGTGTATGAGTCTATTGCTATTATAGGTAAACGTTCAAACCAGATTGCTGCGGAAATGAAGGACGAACTTCTCAAGAAGTTGAATGAGTTCTCTTCATCAACCGATAACCTTGAGGAGCAGTTCGAGAATCATGAGCAGATTGAGATTTCACGTTACTACGAGAGACTTCCAAAGCCGACATTGATTGCAGCTCAGGAGTTCCTTGACGGTAAGGTTTACTTCCGTGATCCTGCAAAGGAGAACGAAGAGGAGGAATTGTAATCTTCACTGACATGAAATTTCGTTTTTATCAGCTGTTTCCTGTTGCAGTAATAGCTTTGCTGGTATGGGCTATGTTTGAGGACATTGCGAAGTTTACCGAGCCGAGCGGCGCGCAAATGGTGATGGGCAACTTCAAGCTGATGTCCCACACTGGAGATGCGTCATGGGCGGTGATTACACTTGGTGCAGTACTTGTGTTTGCAGTACTTGTAAACCTGTTCTCGATAGTGGTGTCGTTCTTCAGTAATTTTGAACTGCAAAAGAGGAGTGCAATCCTGAGCATGTTGTTGCTTACAGGTTACTATGTTGTCCTGCTTGTGACATCGCTTATTCTTGTCTGTGAGTCGGAGTTGCAGGTCTTCTTCCCGGTATTGATGCCGTTTATTGGAATACTGCTGAATGTGGTTTTCTTCAAGTTGGCACGTCGCGAGGAGGCTAGAATAATTTCACGCGCTTCGGGTTTCAGATTAAGGGACTGAGGATTAGACGATATAAAAGAGATTGACTCTAGAAATGAAGTGACCCACAAAAGTTTTTGTCTAACTTTTGTGGGTCACTTCATTAACCCACTTTTCTTGTTTTCGGAACAAATTCCTTTATCCTCTTGTTTTGAATTAAAACTGAGTATAATGGAAAAGATAAGGATTACTGTATTTGCCGACCCTGCATGTACATGGTGTTGGGGTAGTGTACCTGTCCTCAGGGCACTGGCTTACCGTTTTGGTGAGCACATTGAGATTTCGTATGTTATGGGAGGAATGATTGAGGACATACTCTCGTACAACAATCGTCGGCTTTCGATTGGCAGTGACATAGCACTGTCGAACAGAAATATACACAATCATTGGATTGAGGCTTCGGCGGTGCATGGTATGCCGGTAAAGGAATCAGTGGTGCAGCTCTTCTCGGAGAACCGACGTTCTACTTTGCCGCTTAATATGGCGTATATCGCAGCATGTGAGTATGAAAAGAAGCATCCCGATGTTATGGAGAATGCCTCGCGTCGCTATTTGCGCGCACTGCAGGAGGTGACTGCGGTAGAGGGTGTACATACTAATGACGACGAAGGTGTTGTCGCGGTTTCTTCTCTTGTGGGCTTTGACAGGCGGGAGTTCAGCCGAATATATAAGAGTGATGATGTAAGGAGGTTGTATGACAATGGCAAGAAACTTTGCCGGGATTACGAGGTCCACTCTTTTCCCACCTTCAAAATCTGTTACAGAAACGAGGAGATGGTTGTGCGTGGTTTTACTACGTATGAGACCCTTTGCCGTTGCATATCGCAACTGTCGTATGACAGTGTGCATCCCATATGTGACGGACGCGAACACCCTACGGTGTATAATGTGCGTAATTTTATTGCTGAACACGGGACAGCCTATCCGGTAGAGGTTGCAACGGCGTTTGCCATGCCTCGTGAAAACGGACACACGGCGTTGAATATTGAGTCCTACATGGGACTGCCCGATATTATTGAAGAACTTATAAAAAGCAATGAATTGGCTATGGCGCCTAAAGGTAATGGATTTATATTCTACACGCTTAGGGCTGACGATGGCTATTTGCGCCGTAGACGCCGCGAGATGGCTGGAATATCATGATGCAAGGGGCGCTATGCCCCTTGTGTATGTTTAAAAATCGAAGATACACTGCACTCACTTTGAAAAATATTGAAGCAAGCTTCATATTTCTCGTTCGCTTGTTCGTATCTTTGCAAGGATGGACAATTAAATATAATCTGTTATTTATGAAAAAACTTTTTCTGGCGTTTATGCTTGCCGTGTGTGTTGTCTCTTGTTCAACAAGAAAGGAGTATATGGTAAGAATGCATACTTCTGAAGGTGTTGTCGAAATGAAACTTTATGATGAGACACCTGCGCATAGGGATAATTTTGTAAAGCTTGTCAAGGAACACAGGTACGATTCTCTGCTTTTTCATCGTGTTATAAAGGACTTTATGATTCAGGGAGGTGACCCTGATTCCAAGAAAGCACCAAGAGGAAGATTACTTGGCGATGGTGATCTTGGCTACAGTGTGCCGGCTGAGTTTATGCCAGAACTTCACTTTCATAAGCGTGGTGCACTTGCTGCAGCGCGTGAGGGCGACGACGTGAACCCCAAGAAGGCCTCATCGGCATCGCAGTTCTACATTGTATGGGGTGTGGTGTTTACTGAGCAGCAATTGGAAACTCTAAGAGATAAACTTTCCAAAAGAAGAGGCAAAGAGGTAGCTTTTACTCCAGAACAGGAACGGGCATATACCACTGTCGGAGGAACCCCGCATCTTGATGGTGAGTATACCGTATTCGGAGAGGTGGTGAAAGGGCTTGATGTCGTTGACAAGATACAGAATAAAAGATGCGACAGGAACGACCGCCCTCTTGAGAATGTAAGAATATTGAAAGTTGAACTTGTAAAATGATGTCATATGCTGAACGTTGGTGAAAAAGCACCTGATTTTCTCGGTCGTGATGAGGACGGGACAGAGATTCGTGTAAGTGATTATAAAGGTCGCAAACTTGTAGTTTATTTCTATCCTAAAGACAGTACTCCGGGCTGTACAGCCGAGGCATGCTCCTTGCGCGACGGTATGGATGTACTTGTTGACGCGGGATATGCGGTTGTGGGTATAAGTGCCGACAGCGCAGCGTCGCATAAACGTTTCAAAGAGAAACAGCAATTGAACTTCCCTCTTGTAGCCGATGTGGAAAAGAGTACAATACAGGCATTTGGTGCATGGGGCGAGAAGAAAATGGCCGGCAGGGCTTATATGGGCATACTTCGTACTACTTTTGTGATTGATGGTGAAGGTGTCATTGAACGCGTGATAACCAAGGTCGATACAAAGAATGCAGCAAGGCAAATCCTGGGATGTGACTGAAGTTGTGACCGGTTGTTGTACTTTATTGATGTGTAAATTATTTAAACTACAAGATAAACATGATTAATCTATTGACAGCGGTTGATACGCTTGGCCTGAGTGAGGCGACGAAATTGCCTGAGATGTTTAACGATATATCCGTACTTACTGTCTCCGATATATACAGTGCCGTAACGAATTTCGCCTTCGATTTTGTGTTGAAACTGATTCAGATAGCCTTGATATGGAGTGTGGGACGTTGGTTAGGACGCCGTCTCATCCGAATTATTAAAGTTATCATGGAAAAGCAGGAGGGCAATGAATCAATACGCGGCTTCGTTGTCAGCCTTATTGATGTTGTCGTAATGTTGCTTTTGCTGATTGTCATTATTGGGGTGATAGGAATCGATACTTCGTCTTTTATTGCGCTTTTCGCTTCGGCCGGTGTTGCTGTGGGTATGGCACTCAGCGGAACATTGCAGAACTTTGCCGGTGGTGTGATAATCCTTATGTTCCGTCCCTTTAAAGTAGGAGATTTCATTGAGGCGCAAGGTGTAGCTGGTACCGTAAGGGAAATCCAAGTGTTCAATACACTTGTGCATACAGGCGACAACAAGGTCATCCTTTTGCCTAACGGTCCTGTTTCAACGGGTATTATAAATAACTATTCACGTGAGTCGAAACGACGACTTGACCTTACTTTCTCAATATCTTATGGAAATGACTTTGATAAGGCAAAGGCTGTTCTGCTGCGTCTCCTTGAGGAGGATGGCCGTGTGCTTGACACACCGGCTCCGCCTTTTATCGGTGTAAGTTCGTTGGGTGCGAGTTCGGTTGATATTCTTGTACGTGTATGGTGCAAGCAGGAGGATTATCGCAGTATAATGTTTGATATGACGGAGAAAGTGTATAAGACTTTCCCGAATGAGGGTCTCAATTTCCCTTATCAGACACTTACTCTGCACGTGGAGAAGGATTCAAGTCAATCTTGAGGTTCCCTAATGGAATCAAAAAGCACATAAGGTGTCAGCTGACACCTTATGTGCTTTTTGATTTTGTGGTTTCTTGCTTAAAAAATCAATATGTAGAATAAGTTAAAAAAGATTTATTTTGTAACTTTGCGCAGTTTTTTCACGGATACGGGTCCGGTTTTGAATCATGTGCGATACAATTGCATGATATACAATATTTTATACAATGAATAAGAAGGGGATTATAGATTTTTATCCAAAATTCTTCAGTTCAATGAAGAATTATTCGCGTGAGAAATTCGGTGCTGATGTGATGGCTGGAATTATTGTAGGTATCGTTGCCATTCCGTTGGCCATTGCCTTTGGTATTGCCAGTGATGACGGTACCGGCAAGATTGGTCCGGCCGAGGGACTCATAACAGCAATACTTGGAGGTTTCCTTATTTCGGCTTTCGGTGGTTCGAAGGTGCAGATAGGTGGCCCCACTGGTGCCTTTATCGTTATCATTTCTGGTGTGTTGCACCAGCATGGTCTCAATGGTCTTGTCATTGCGACCATTATGGCTGGTATCATATTGGTGATAATGGGTCTCTGCCGCATGGGAACAGTCATCAAGTTCATGCCATATCCTATTATAATAGGCTTTACAGGCGGTATTGCCATAACCATATTCTCTACCCAGATTAAGGACTTGTTGGGAATGGATATCGGTGCTGTGCCTGCAAACTTCATTGATAAATGGGTGTTCTATTTTGAGAATATTTCCAAGATTGACCCATGGAGTGCAGGAATGGGTATTCTCAGTGTAGTTTTGATTGCATTGACTCCCAAGTTCTCCAAGAAGATTCCGGGTTCGCTTTTGGCCATTGTGTTGATGACTGTCGTTACCTATCTGCTGAAGGAGTTTGCAGCTGTCGATTCCATAAAAACTATCGGTGACCTTTATACTTTGCCTTCAGGTTTGCCGTCGTTCACGCTTCCTGCACTCAATGAGGGCAGTTCTTTGTGGGATACAGTGCAGTCATTGGCCCCTGTGGCATTTACAATTGCAATGCTTGGCGCTATTGAATCGCTTCTTTCGGCAATGGTTGCCGACGGTGTAATAGGTGACCGTCATAACTCAAATACCGAGTTGATTGGCCAGGGTGTAGCTAACATCGTTGTGCCATTCTTTGGCGGTATTCCTGCAACCGGCGCAATTGCCCGTACAATGGCTAACATCAACAACGGCGGACGTACCCCTGTTGCCGGTATCGTGCACACATTGGTGCTGTTGCTTGTGCTGCTTTTCCTGGGTGGTATTGTTGAATGTATCCCGATGCCCTGTCTTGCCGGTGTGCTTGTCATGGTGTCGTACAACATGAGTGGTTGGAGAACTATCGTCTCAATGTGCAAGAGTTCTATGTCCGGTACAGGTGTTCTTTTCGTGACACTGCTGCTTACTGTATTCTTTGATCTTACTTTGGCTATTGAGGTAGGTCTTCTCATGGCGATTGTACTGTTCATGAAACGTGCAATGGAGAGTGCGCACATCTCGGTGATGCGTAATGAGATGGAGGTGCACCGTGACGGTGAGAATGATGAGGTCCTTGCAATACCAGCCGGTACTGAGGTCTTTGAGATTGAAGGTCCTTTCTTCTTTGGTATCGCCAACAAGTTCGATGAATTGACGCGCACTACAGATGCCATGCCAATCCGTGTGGTGCGTATGCGTAAGGTGACATTTATTGATGCTACAGGCTTGCATAACCTTGAGATTTTTATAGCTGCCTCAAAAAAAGAGGGTAGAGCTGTGATTCTTTCGGGCGTGCATGACAATGTGGAGAAGTCTCTACGTAAGGCCGGTCTTGTAGACATTGTCGGTAAGGAGAATGTGTGCAGTAACATACATCTTGCTTTGCAGCGTGCCGCTGAACTCTCTGCGGTTATGGGGCGAGAGAAATAATATCTGAAAATATACAGAACTCCAAAAACCGTGCGACTGGTGTTGATGACGGTTTTTGGAGTTTTTTTGATCCTTTACAAGAATGGGAAAACAGGCTCCTGGATTTTTTGTGTATCTTACGGCATTTGTAATTGTCGTTATCTGGGGGTGTACCTTTGTACTTACAAAGTTGCTCCTTGATGCGGGCCTGCGTCCCGATGAGATCTTCCTTTTCCGTTTTGTTCTTGCATATCTTCTTATCGTGCCCTTTGCCGGTAAAAGGCTGTTTCTTGGCAACTGGAAAGATGAGCTACTGGCGGTTGCTCTTGGTCTCACCGGAGGTTCTCTCTATTTTATTACAGAGAACTATGCTCTTGAGTATGGCTATTGCTCAAACGTTTCGCTTATAGTTTGCCTTACTCCATTGGTTACGGCATTGATTGTCGGCTTTTTCTATCCTGAAGAACGGCTGAACAGGAAGGGGCAACTTGCATCTCTGCTTGCTTTTGCCGGTATGGCATTGGTAGTGTTCAACGGAAACTTCATTCTGGAGCTTTCGCCGTTGGGCGATGTTCTTGCTTTGGCGGCATGCCTCTGCTGGGCTCTCTATTCCCTTGTAATCAAAAGATTGCAGAACCGCTACAGTAATATGCTCATAACACGCAAGATCTTCGGTTATGGCCTGTTGACAATAATTCCTTTGCTCTGTGCAAACGGTGTAAATGTAGAGGTGCTTTATGAAGGCGGAGCAGTTGTGTGGGGCAATATCCTTTTTCTCGGTTGCGTGGCTTCAATGCTCTGCTTTCTGGGATGGAACTGGTGCCTTGACAAGATAGGTACAGTGCGTGCGACAAACCTGCTTTATTTGAATCCGGTTGTGGCTATGACAACCTCGGCTGTTGTTCTTGGCGAGCAGGTGACATGGGTGGCGCTTTTAGGGGCAGTGCTCATTCTTGCCGGTTTGGCATGTGTTGACAGGAGCAGGCGCGTCCATTAGTATGCCGTTGATAACCCATCTTTTTCTTCTGCAGCAAGTATCTCTTCTAATTGAGCACGCCAGTCGGCTCCATTTTCAACCTTGAGGGTCTTTATGCCTATCAGGGCTGCTGCGTCAATATTCTTTTGGCCGTCATCTACGAAAAGAGTCTCCTCGGCTTTCATATTGCCTTGTTCAAGCATTTTATGGTATATCTCTTCGCTTGGTTTTGAACAGCGCATGCGATAACTGAAGAACTGCATGTCGAAGTAGTCGGCAAGGGGTTTTCCGTATGAGGTGAATGCGCAGGTCTGTGCCCAGCCCTGGATGAAGGGGTTCGTGTTGCTCAGCACAGCAAGACGGTACTCCCCGCGCAAGCCCTGCAGGTATTCCATCCACTCCTCATGTATCTCTACAAGAAATCCCATCCATGCCTCCATTGCCTGTTCATATGTGATTCTTTTGCCACAGATGGCACTGAGCCTGTTGCAGAACTCCTCGGCATCTATGTCTCCGTTTTCAAGTTCAAAGAACGGGCCTTTCTGGCAATATGAATTTATGTATTGTTCGGGCTCTTCCACGCCAAGGTCGCGGAAGCGCTGCAATGCTCTTGCTGTATCAATTGTGGTGAGCACGCCACCAAAATCAAAGACAATGTTCTTGATCATTCCTCTTATTCTGCTGTTTTGACGCGAAGTTAATTAAAATATTGTTTCTAATCCCTCTCTTGCATGCCATGTGGAATATTTTTATCTTTTTTTATTGATAAATGCAGGTGAATGAACTATTTTTGTGAAATTCTTGTGAAAAGGGACAGTCCATGGGACTTTATTAATAAATGACAATTTGGATAAAATAGATAATGGAGAATTTGGACGGGCGTCTGGTCATTGGTGTGTCATCACGTGCACTCTTTGACCTTGAGGCTGAAAATGAGATTTTTGAAAAGTTTGGTGTTGCCAAGTACCGCAAGTATCAGGAGGAGCATGAGGATGAGCCTCTACAGCGTGGTACGGCATTCTATCTTGTAAAGAGTCTGCTTGAACTCAACAAGCAGGCCAATCGTCCCATCGTTGAGGTGGTGGTCATGTCGCGCAACAGCCCCGAGACAGGCATGCGTATGCTCAAGTCTCTCGATATGTATGGTCTTGATATTACCCGCGTGGCTCTCTCGGGCGGTGAGTCCTTGTCCAAATACCTCAAGGCATTCTCTATAGACCTTTTCCTGTCAAAGGACGAGGGAGATGTGCAGCGTGTGATGGATTCGGGTATCTGCGCCTCGGCGCTTATCTATGCGCCTCCTACCGATTTCAATCCGGAAGACAGCCGTGTGAAGATTGCATTTGACGCTGATGCGGTAATATTCTCCGATGAGTCGGAATGCCGTTTCAAGGAGGAAGGTATTGATGCTTTCTACAAGTATGAGAAGGAGCATGCCGATGTTCCTTTGAAGGAGGGACCGTTTGCCAACCTGCTCAAGAAACTTTCTCAGATACAGGAGTGTCTGCCCACCTCGATAGAACTCTCCCCGTTGCGATTGGCAATTGTCACTTCGCGCAGTCTCCCCTCGCATTTCCGCGTGATAAAGACTCTGCGCAAGTGGGGCGTGTATGTCGATGAAGCCTACTTCCTGGGCGGTCTGCGCAAGGATGAACTTTTGAAGGCTTTCGGTGCGCATATCTTTTTTGATGACCAGGATACACACTTGTCCTCATCAAGTAAATATGTCCCATCGGGCAAGGTGCCGTATTATTCCGATTCGCAGATAAACGAGGTTATCAAGGTACGCGAGAGGAAAAAGGCCGAGGGCGAAATTCTGTGATAGCAACCGTGATATCCACCATTGCCGGTGGAACATAATACCTTTGTCAGTGTTTATATAAGTGACCGTCAGCAAGCTACGGCGTGCAACGGACAGTAACTTATATAAACATTGTCTTTTATGAAACGTATTGTACCTGTATTGTCGTTCGTGATAATATCGTTAGCGGTAGGCTATGTCTCTAAAATCATTCAGCAGCCCTCAATGCAAGAGTGGTACCCGACGCTGCTGAAGTCTTCCTTGAATCCCCCTGGTATTGTATTTGCCATTGTATGGCCGGTGCTGTATCTGCTTATGGGTATTTCGGCAGGTATAATATGGAGTATCCGTTCAATATATACATGGCTGACGATGTTGTTGTTCTTCGTGCAACTAGGGCTGAATCTTGTGTGGAGCATGACATTCTTCGGGTTGCAGTCTCCCATCCTTGGTTTCCTTACGCTGATACTTTTGTTTGTCGCGGTGCTGCTGTATGCTGCCGCAGCTTTCCTGCAGAACCGTGCAGCAGGCTATATGAATATCCCTTATTTGCTGTGGCTACTGTTTGCCATGTATCTGAATGGGTATGTGATGATTTATAATTAGAATGTGCTTGTGAGGGTGAACTTTTTGGACACCCTCATTATTGTTCATCCTTTATCTTGCGGAGCAGTTCCTTCTGCTTTTCGTTAAGTGTGGGCAGTTGCAGCTTTAATTTTACAAATAGGTCCCCATAAGAACCCTCTTTCTTGTACACAGGGAAACCTTTGCCGCGCAGGCGCAGTGTACTGTCGGCTTGTGTTCCCGGTTTGATGTTGACTCTTGCACTTCCGTCAAGGGTGGGGACAATGGCCTCGCCACCAAGAAGAAGTGTATAAATATCGGTTTCGGCTATTGTGTAGAGGTCATCCCCGTTACGTGTAAAGAGCTTGTCGGGTTCAATGTGGAACGTGATGTAAAGGTCACCACGCATTGTGTCTCCTGGTGTCGCCTTGCCATGTCCTTTGAGTCTGATTCTCTGTCCGTCGGCAATACCGGCAGGGATTGTTATGCGTATGTTCTCGCCATTGATGGAGAATGACTGTCTGTGCGTTGTGGCTGCATCGCGTAGGCGAATTGTAAGGGTCGCCTCAATATCTTCACCCCCTCTTCTTGCTTTTCGTGATGCGAATGCATTGTTGCCGAACAACTGCTCAAAAAAGTCACTGAAACCGCTTGCATTGCTGTCTCCGCTACTGAAGTCTCCGAATCCTCCGAATCCTCCAAAGTTATAACCGCCTGCATTGTCACTGTATTGGCGGCGTTGTGCCTCAAACTCTTCGGCGTTCCTCCAATGCTCACCGTACAGATCATATTTCTTCCTTTTTTCGGGGTCGCCCAACACCTCGTTTGCTTCGTTCAGCTCCTGGAATCTTTTGTGCGACTCCTGCGAGTTGTTGTTCTTGTCGGGGTGGTGTATCTTAGCCAATCTGCGGTAAGCCTTCTTTATCTCGGCCTGTGTGGCGTTACAGTCAACGCCTAAAACCTTGTAGTAATCGATGAATGCCATAGTTGCGTCATTTGTTTATGGATATGATAACAAATCAGGCGTCCTGTATGTTGTATGCCTAATTAATCTAAAAATCTTGTATATGCTGAAGATTTGCCATATCTTCGCGCCAATCAAGTAAACAGTGGAGATATGAAGAACATACTTAAGCTTATGCTTTTTGCATTTATGGCTGTTTCATTTGCAGCCTGCAGTGATAACGAAGAATATGATGCCGATACTGCGGTTACGCCATATGAGCCCCTTCCCGGGCGCAGGATTGCGCAGGTGAAGACAATAAATACATTTGATGGTCGTCTTTATTCATGGGAACACAATTTCAGTTACGATGCCCTTGGCCGCATAAAGGAAATCAACTCAAATATAGTACACCACCGTGCTAATGAATTTGCTAATACCGTACGATATTATGTGTGCAATATAACCTCTAAGGCAAATTATTACTACAATGGCGATAAATTCCGTGTTGAATACAGCATCTCAAGGGAGTATCCTGATTTTCCCGATTGGAATGGACGCGAGAGTGGAAAGGATGAGGGTATCTTAAATGAGAACGGAACGCTTGCCAAAATCTCTTCAATGGATATGGAATACTCCAAGACACAACTTTTCCGCGGTTACGTCGATGGCGGTTGCATCTACGAACCGCAGCGTGACGGACGCGGCAACGTTACGGGGTATATAAAGAGTCTTCAGATGAATGATGAGGCCGATTCTGTCCTCTTGGACTGTAGTGATGATTTCCTTTATACAAATGTGAAGAACAAGACCAATTTCGATTTCTCGGGATATTTCGGCTATTGGGGTGTTGAACAGGGTATATATGCAAATCGTGTAGAGTATTATGCCGCGTATCAGCTGGCGGCGTTCGGAATGCTGGGCGCAACAAGCAATTATCTGCCGTCGGCTATGCTGTCAAGGGATGCTAAGGGCAATATCATCAAGGATGACAACGGCAATCAGAAATACCTTTATGGCGAGTGGCAGTACGATGCGGAAGGATGTCCGGTGTCGTTCGTGGACGGTTCGGGAAGGAGAACGGAGATGAAATATGTCGATTGACAATTGATATAAAAAACGCGGGCATGCCCGCGTTTTTTATATGTCCAATATCTTACTTGCACAGATAGTCAAGATATCTTGTTATTGCATCCTGGCACACAGGACAGAAGTCGGTAAGCGCTTTCATCATGCACTCGGGCCAGCCGCGGAATACGCCTTTTTCAAGGTAACCTCCGCCTTCGTAGGCTCCTATAACCCAATCCTTCTCGGTTGAGCCTTCTGCTCTTGGTGTTGGGATTGGTGTGCTGTCGGCAATATGTTTCTCCCATTTTCCGTTGAAGTCTACAAAACGGGTGAGGTTTGCTTCCCAAGGCTCTACGCCCTCGGGGTAAAGCGCACTAACGGTGTTGCCAAGTTCAATGTACTCATCGCCAAGTCCCATCAGGGAATGTCCGAACTCGTGTACATAGACTTCTCCGGTACGTCCTGTCTTGCCGGCAGAGCCCAGACCGTAGAAGTTGTAGATGCCGCCACCGCCATACTTGTCGGTGTTGGTGAGGATGAAGATGCTTTCGTATGGTGCTGATGCTGCAACGTCGCGTACCTTCTGGAACTCCTCTGTCATCTGGTAACGTTCGCTGTCGAACGTGTAGAAACGGCACTCAAGAAGTGTCTTCTTCCACTCTCCTGTTCCCGGTATGCTTATTCCGCTTTCTTCAGATGGTGCCCACACGGCACGTATGTTTATGCGGTATCTGTTCTGGGTGAACGGTGCGTATGAGAAGAGTGCTTCACTCCACATTCGGCATGATGCAATGAACTTTTTCTTTTCTTCGCATGTGAATCCGTCGGGCAACAGAACAATGTCGAAACTGTGTGCGATGTCGCCGCCTATGTGGATGTCGATAGTTTCGTAGCTGCTCTGCATTGGGTAGATGTCGTAGTCGTTGACACTTACTCTGTGTGACTCCTTCTTTTCCCAAACCTTGCTTTTCTTGTTGCGTGCGTAGAACTCTATTATGAAGTCGTTCTTTGGCTCCGGAAAAATTACTCCTTCGGGGAACGAACGGGCTGTGACAGCGGCCTCGGGGGTTGTCTGCCACTCATTGAACAGGGTGCAGTAGTTGTTCTTGTATATAATCTTTCCGCTTGCGGCATCAATAATCCTGTAGTGTTGCTCTCCATAATCAAAAGGATTGACAAGTGACACGCGTGAACCGGCCCATTCGCCTTCGCGCATGAGCCTGTCGAAATAGTAGTATTCGTTCTCATTGTCACCTGCATGGTGAAAGTCATAACGCATTGTCTTGCCTGTGAAGTAATCGCAGTAGTTGACATTGTCGTGTGTAATGCCGGTGCTCTTCTCTACGTTTTTTGTTGTTGTGTATGAGGCAATTGCAAGGGACGAAATTGCCAGCAGGAATAGTCTTTTCATATTGATTCATCTACTTTTGTATGTTCTTCCTTTTTTTATTGTCTGCTTTGATTTTTTACAAAGATATAGTAAAAATGGGTTTAACTGAAAAAAGGATTGCAAAACTCTATGTAAACCATGTGATTCTGTTAAAAAGCGTTGTAAAAGTTGAAGTTGTGTCGCATTATTATTATCTTTGCAAAAAATAAGATATATAATCGCGATTATGAGAAAAATGTTTTTTATAGCCGTTGCTGTATGCTCGGCTTTTGTGGTAGCGTCTTGTAAGTCAAATGACAATTTGTACAAGACTGCGTATGATGAGGCTCTTATGGAGCAGAACAATGGCGGACAGAGCCAGCAGAGTGAGGCTGTGGAGATTGCTCCTGTGGTCTCTTCAACAGTGAAAGCAGCCGATGTGGATGAGAGCTACCGTACTGAGAAGGTGGTTATCGCTTCGGGCAATGCAGCTTTGCTGAAAGAGTACAGTGTGGTGTGTGGCAGCTACAAGAATAAGGATGGTGCAGAGAGAGTGCGTGCCGAACTTGTAGGTGAGGGCTATGATGCCATCATTGTTCAGAACCCCAATGGCCTTTACCGAGTAATCTGCGCATCATATGACAGTCGTAACGAGGCTGCTCAGGCACGTGCACGTTTCAAGGCTGCGCATCCTCAGAATGCTGACTATCAGAAGGCTTGGCTGCTTTACAACAAGTAATTATGAGAGCAAAAGCGGCTTCACCCAAAGTGAAGCCTTTTTTGCAAATAACAGTTTCGACAATCTGAAATGGAATATACAATGCAGACGGATGGTTATAGGGTAAAGGAGTATTCCGGTCCTGTAAAAAGATATTGCCAGACACTGGACCTGAAGGATAATCCGGAACTTATTGCGGAGTACTGTCGTCGTCACAGTGAAGGTGAGGCTTGGAGTGAGATTCTTTGGGGTATCCGTGAAGTGGGTATCCTTGAAATGGAGATATATATACTTGGTACACGTCTTTTCATGATTGTTGAGGCTCCGGTTGATTTTGATTGGGACAGCGCAATGGCGCGTTTGTCGACATTGCCGCGTCAGCAGGAGTGGGAGGATTATATGTCTGAGTTCCAAAAAGCGGCTCCAGGCAGCTCTTCGAATGAAAAATGGCGCATGATGGAGAGGATTTTTCATCTTTACGATTAATATAAACTGATGATGAACAACAATAATACAGGAACCCAAAAGTTGGTTGAGAAACGTTATCTTTTACCTTTCATCCTGGTAACGTCTCTGTTTGCCATGTGGGGATTTGCCAATGATATAACAAATCCTATGGTTGCGGCGTTCCAGACACTGATGGAATTGACGGCTTTTGAGGCGGCTCTTGTGCAGTTCGCTTTCTATGGAGGTTATGCTACAATGGCTGTTCCGGCTGCACTCTTTGTCCGCCGATATGGTTATAAGGGAGGCATTCTCCTTGGACTCGGATTGTATGCGGTCGGTGCATTCCTGTTTATTCCTGCAGCGCATTTCCAGATGTTCTCATTCTTCTGCTTTTCATTGTACATTCTTACTTTCGGCCTTGCATTCCTTGAGACTACCGCGAATCCACTTATACTCTCTTTGGGTGCAAAGGAGACATCTACACGCCGTCTTAATCTGGCGCAGGCATTCAATCCAATGGGGTCTCTCCTGGGAATGGCTGTTGCCTCTTTTCTGGTGTTGCCGGTCCTGATTTCCGATTTCAGGGACAGTGGTCAGAACTGTATTTATGAAGCAGCTCTGGGTGAAGGAAAGACTGAGGTCGTAGCAGCTGTTGACGAGGTTGAGAAGTCTATGGAAGTTCAGGACTGGGAGTGGATTTGGAATACTTCGGCTGCGGCAAAGCAGAATGATGAATCGTCTGCTTTAAAAGTCAGTATCAAGGATATTGAGGCTTTTGCCGGAAAAAGTGGAACTCTTGGCGTTGACATGACATCGTTCGTACAACGTGCAAAAGAGAGCCTGGACGAAACCGGGGAATCGGTACCCTTGCAACTTAATGATGAGGAGAAGGCGGATATACGTCTCTACGACCTCACTGTTATACGTAATCCGTATGTGGTGTTGGGTATTGTAGTGTCGGTCATATTCCTGATATTCTTGTTTACGAAAATTCCGGATACTCAGGGCTCGCGTAGCAAGAAATCGGGTAACTGGGAGACTATGTCACGTCTGTGGAAGAATAATATGTACCGTAACGGTGTTGTCGCGCAGATGTTTTATGTGGCAGCACAGATAATGGTGTGGACGTTTATCATACAGTATGCCGATAATCTGGGTATAGACAAGGCTACTGCGCAGACTTATAATATATGTGCCATGGGGCTTTTCCTTTGCAGCCGTTTTGTGTCAACAGTGCTGATGAGGTTCTTTAGCTCGCGTACCATGCTTGCTGTCTTTGGTGCCGGTGCACTGCTGATGTCGTTGGGCGCAATTGTCTTTGTGGGAATGCCGGGGCTCTATTGTCTTGTGGCGATAAGTTTCTTTATGTCATTGATGTTTCCTACGATATATGGAATTGCACTCGAGGATGTGAAGAAGGAGGATACAACTCTTGGTGCGGCTTTCTTGGTTATGGCTATTGTGGGTGGTGCGCTTATGCCGCCGTTGCAGGGCGCAATATTGGATCTTGAGTCGGTGGCCGGGATGCCGGCGGTGAACATCTCGTTCATTTTGCCGTTATTGTGTTTCCTTGTAGTGATGGTTTACGGAATTTATGCGCGTAGGGCGTTAAAATAAGGACGTATATGGCACGTTTGCTTGCAATTGACTACGGAAAGAAAAGGACCGGGCTGGCCGTGTCCGACGAGATGCAGATTATAGCCGGTGGCCTGACTACGGTACCGACTGTTGAACTGATAGACTTCCTGCTCGGTTATGTAAAACGCGAACCGGTAGAAAGGATTATAGTAGGTCTGCCAAAACAGATGAACAATGAACTGTCTGAGAATATGTGTCGCATAACTCCGTTCGTAAACCGTTTGCGTAAACTGTTGCCTGATATTCCGGTAGAGTTTCACGATGAACGTTTTACCTCGGTGCTTGCTCAAAGGACAATCCTTGAGGCCGGGATAAAGAAAATGGCACGTCGTAACAAGGAACTTGTCGATGAGGTGAGTGCGACAATAATACTCCAGTCCTACATGGAGAGCCGAAGAATGTGAAAACCGGAATTGGGTATAAGTGGGCTTTCCCCTGATTTGATGAAAGAAATTAAAACTTTATAATATGATATTACCTATTTATCTTTATGGACAGCCGGTGCTTCGTAAGGTTGCCGAGGATATAACACCCGACTATCCTGAACTGAAATCGTTGATTGAGAGTATGTTCGAGACTATGCATCAGGCCGAGGGTATCGGTCTTGCTGCGCCCCAGATTGGTCTTGCCATACGTCTTGTCGTTGTTGACCTTGATGTGCTTTCGGATGACTATCCCGAATTCAAGGATTTCAGCCGTGTGTATATCAATGCCCATATAATTGAAACCTCTGAGGAGACCGAGGCTATGGAGGAGGGCTGTCTGAGCCTGCCGGGTATTCATGAGAAGGTTACACGCCCGTCGCGTATCCATGTGAAGTATCTCGATGAAAACTTTGTAGAGCATGATGAGTGGGTCGAGGGATTCTTGGCACGTGTCATGCAACATGAATTCGATCATCTTGAGGGTAAGGTCTTTGCCGACAGGATTACCATGCTCCGTCGCCAGATGAACAAGGCTAAGTTGAACAGCCTCGCAAGGGGTAACGTCTCTTGCGGATATAAGACAAAGAGAGTTCTCCGATGAGGGTTCTGAGAGCCATTGCTGCTCTCGTGATGCTGTTCGTGCCAATGCTGTGCAGTGCGCAGCTGAACACAACACGGGTGATGGAGATAGGGCGCAATGCACTCTATTTTGAGGATTATGTGCTCTCTATTCAATATTTCAATCAGGTTATCGACGCTAAACCATATCTGCACGAACCATATTTTTTTCGTGCTCTTGCCAAATATTACCTTGAGGACTATTCCGGAGCAGAACGTGACCTTGATGTGGCAATAGAGAAGAATCCGTATATTTCCCGCAGCTATCAGTTGCGTGGCCTTTGCCGTGCAAATCTCGACAGCCTGTTGCTTGCCGAACAGGATCTGAGAAAATCACTCCGTTTCAATCCGTTGAATGGCGAAGTGTGGCAGAATCTTGCAGCTGTGACAATGCAGCAGGAGGATTGGGGCAAAGCGGCGCAGGTGCTCGATTCTTTGCTCACGTTTTTTCCTCGCAACAGCCGTGCGTGTCTCATGCGTACCCAGGTCGCTTTGAATCTTAAGGATACCTTGCTGGCGCAGGAAATGGTAGAAAGGGCAGTCATGCATGACAGGTACTCTTCGGCGGTGTACGATGCCCGCGCGATAGTCTGTTCCGTTAAGGGTGATTATGAAGCCGCTGAAGCGGATCTGGACAAGGCGATAGACCTTATGCCAAACAATAGTGGTAGTTATGTAAACCGTGCTCTTATCCGCTATTACAGACGTAATTTTCGTGGGGCTATGGAGGATTATGACATGGCACTGTATGTTGAACCCGAAAGTTTTGTGGCACACTACAATCGTGGAATACTGCGCATGGAGGTCGGTGATGACAACCGTGCCATTGAGGATTTTGACTGGGTGCTGAATATTGACCCGGATAATACCTTGGCGCGTTTTAACCGTGCATTGCTTCGTGACAGGGTCGGTGACTGCGAGGGCGCCGTGAGTGATTATACTGTGGTGCTCAATAATTATCCCAACTTTGAGTATGCCTACCAGTGTCGTGCGGCGGCACGTCGCAGGTGTGGAGATACAAATGGGGCTGATGCCGATGAGGAGTGGCTGCGCAAGAGGCAGTTCGATATCTACTATAATGGGGTAAGGAACGATGAAGAGTATGTTGCCGGGGAGGACAAGACGCGCAGGCGTTCCGATGACAATGTACGCAACTACAACAAGATGATTTCTTCTGATGTGGCCGATGAAAGACGTTACACGACAGAGTATCGTGGCCGTGTGCAGAACAGGAATGTTTACGTGGAACTTGAACCGTTCTTTGTCCTTACTTATTACAAGGCTGTTTCAGAACTTGAAGGCGAATCCCATTATTATAAGCCTCTTGAGGACTTTAATGCCCGGAGAAACGTTGTGCCGTTGCTGTTGACAAATGATGAACGCGCCCTTTCGGAGAGTGAGGTTTCAAGGCACTTCGCGAATGTCAATTTGCTGTCAAAGGAAATTGCCGCAGATGCCGTGGATGCCGATTTGCGCCTTGAACGTGCTATGGACTATTATCTGGTACAGGACCTCAAGGAGGCGATGCTTGATATTGACGCAGCCATATCAGTCAAATCCGATTCCTGGATTCTTTATTTTGTGCGTTCAATGGTGAGATACAGGCTTCTGGAGGCAGAGCATATGAACGAAGAGGCAGCTGAGGCCGGATTGATGTCGAAACATGGTGAGGGATTGCCCGATATCAATTACCGTCTGGTAAAGGATGATCTTGACAGGGTAGTGGAACTGGCTCCCGATTTTTCTCATGCTTATTTCAATCGTGCGAATACATCGGCAAAGCTCAGTGACTTCAAGTCGGCAATAGTGGACTACACAAAAGCTATAGAACTGAATGACCGTTTTGCCGAGGCGTATTTCAATCGTGGACTGGCAAGGATATATACCGGTAATACCGAGGCCGGGCTTGCCGACCTTAGCAAGGCAGGCGAACTTGGACTTTTCCATGCCTACAGCCTTATCAAACGATTCAAGATGAGTGGTAGCAGGTGACGCGTTCTACTTTAAACAATATTTTAGAGGCAGGTGCGCAAGAATAACATAAGTTCTTACCGTTCTTTCTTATTTTTTTTCTATCTTCGCACTTTGGATAGCCTGTCTATGTTCAGGAATTGGAAATAAAAGATTAAAGATTAAAGTTATGATAAAGATTTCTTTCAATGGCGAGGTACACGAGTTTGCTCATGAGGGCAAGTCGTATATTGAGATACTCTCGTCTGTCGATCCTAAATTACTCAGCAGCTATGTTGCTGCAAAGGTTGGTGACAATGTCATTGACCTTCGAGATGTGCCTGCCGATGGCGCATGTGTAGAAATGGTTGGCCTTGATTCCAAAGAGGCGCTTAATGTACTCCGTCATACTACTACGCATATTATGGCAGAGGCTGTGAAACATCTTTTCCCTGAGGCAAAACTCACTATCGGTCCGGCAACCGAGACCGGTTTCTTCTACGATTTCGAGTGTACTCCGTTTACAAAGGAGAACCTTGAGGCTATCGAGAAGGAGATGAAGAAGATTATCAAGCAGAGCCCACGTATCGAGCGCAAGGAACTGAGCCGTGAAGAGGCTATTGAGATGATGAAGGCAAAAGGCGAGACATACAAGCTTGAACTCATTGATGCAATTCCCGAGGGTGAACGCATAACTGTGTATTCTCAGGATGACTTTGCCGATTTGTGCATGGGCCCCCATTTGCTCAATACACGCCTTATCAAGGGCTTTAAGTTGCTTTCGGCATCTACTACATATTGGCGTGGTGACAAGAACAATCCTTCATTGTCACGTATCTATGGTACAGCCTTTTTTACAAAGGAAGAACTTGAGGCATACCTTGCACACCTTGAGCATATCAAGAATATCGACCATAACAAGATTGGTCGTGAGATGGAGCTCTTTACAACCGTTGATGTCATCGGTCAGGGACTTCCTTTGCTCTTGCCTAAGGGCGCGAAGATTGTCCAGACTCTTCAGCGTTGGATTGAGGACCTCGAGGACAACGAATGGGGTTACATTCGCACCAAGACTCCTTTGATGGCAAAGAGTGACCTTTATAAGATTTCGGGTCACTGGGATCATTACAAGGATGGTATGTTCGTGCTCGGTAACGAAGAGACCGACAAGGAGGTGTTCGCACTCCGTCCAATGACATGTCCTTTCCAGTACTATGTATATAAGTCGTCACACCACTCATACCGCGACCTGCCATTGCGCTACAGTGAGACATCTACACTGTTCCGTAATGAGGATTCGGGCGAGATGCACGGTCTGACACGTGTGCGTCAGTTTACCATCAGTGAGGGGCACCTCATCGTGCGCCCCGACCAGATGGTCGAGGAGTTCAAGAAGTGTCTTGCTCTTGCAAAGCACGTGATGGAGACTCTTGGTCTGCAGGATGATGTAACATATGTACTTGCAAAGTGGAATCCCGAGAACCGTGCCAAGTACATCGGTGAGGCCGAGGTATGGGAAGAGACACAACAACACATCCGCGAGATGCTTACTGAACTCGAGATTCCGTTTGTTGAGGAAGTGGGCGGTGCTGCGTTCTATGGTCCCAAGGTGGATATCAATGCAAAGAACGTGTATGGCAAAGAGGATACAATGATTACAGTCCAGTGGGATCCATTGTTGGCTGCCCAGTTCGACATGTATTACGTAGACCAGAACGGCGAAAAGGTGCGTCCTTATATCATTCACCGTACAAGTATGGGTTGTTATGAACGTACACTCGCATGGCTCATCGAGAAGTACGAGGGCAAGTTCCCTACATGGCTTGCTCCCGAGCAGGTGCGTATTATGCCAATCTCGGAGAAGTATGGCGACTATGCATATGAGGTGGCTGCCGAACTCAAGAAGAACGGTGTGCTTGTTCATGTTGATAACCGTTCCGAGAAAATTGGTTACAAGATACGTGAGGCACGTAACAACCGCGTTCCGTACATGCTTGTCCTTGGACAGCAGGAGGAGGCAGACCGCACTGTTGCCGTACGCAGCCGTTATGCCGGTGATGAGGGCGTGAAACCAATAGCGCAGTTCGTATCCGAAATCTGCGAGGAGATACGTACCAAGACAATCCGCAAGGAGGTTGTTGAAACTGAAAAGTGAAAGCTGAATTTGTTTGGCTGGATTTGATACTGTTCAAGGCTGCTTTCGGGCGGCCTTGAATTTTTATTGCTATGTGCTGAATCGTTTGTTTGGCTGTTTTTTTGCTTTTCGTGTCAAGTTTTTTTCTTTTAAGGATAAAAAAAAGTCGAATCCTCTTCTTTATGTGACAAATAAGTAATAAATTTGCATCCGATTTTGAAAAGTTATGCCCGCAATGGGCGTTAATAAAGAAAGGACTTATACAATATTTAATGAAGAACGACAACCTGAAGAACCAGTATCGTATTAACGAGCAGATTCGCGCAGCAGAGGTGCGCATTGTAGGTGATGACATTGAGTCGGTGGTAATGCCAACACACAAGGCTATTGCTCTTGCCGAGGAAAAGGAATTGGACCTTGTAGAAATCTCTCCGACAGCCAATCCTCCGGTATGCCGTCTGATTGAATATTCAAAGTTCCTTTATCAGATGAAGAAACGCCAGAAGGAGCAGAAGGCAAAGCAGGTTAAGATTGACGTCAAGGAGATCCGTTTCGGTCCTCAGACCGACGAGCATGACTACAACTTCAAGCTCAAGCATGCGATAAGCTTCCTCAAGGATGGCGACAAAGTCAAGGCTTATGTATTCTTCAAGGGCCGTTCAATCCTTTTCAAGGAGCAGGGTGAGATTCTTCTCCTCCGTTTTGCGAAGGACCTCGAGGAGTATGGCAAAGTAGATTCAATGCCAGTGCTTGAGGGCAAGCGCATGACAATCATGCTCTCGGCAAAGAAGGTTGCTCCTGCAAAGAAGGAGAAACCTGCAAAGCCTGCAGCCGAAACAACAACAGAAGAATAAAAAAGCGAGTAGTGTTGGATAGTACGCTACCGATATTTGTTAACTAATAATTTTTTTTAAAAAATGCCAAAAGTTAAGACTAACTCCGGTGCCAAAAAAAGATTCGCTCTTACCGGAACAGGTAAAATCAAGAGAAAGCATGCTTTTCACAGTCACATCCTGACTAAGAAGACAAAGAAGCAGAAGAGAAACCTTGTACACTTTACAACTCTCGATGCTGCTAATGTTAAGAGTGTTAAGGAATTGTTGTCATTGCGTTAAGTATTGTATTATTAACCGAGTGTATTTAGCATTTAAGTTCGCCGCCACGCGTGCGACGCTAACATTCAAAAGAATTTAAAAACTATGCCAAGATCAGTAAATCACGTTGCTTCAAGAGCAAGAAGAAAGAAAATTTTAGGTTTGACCAGAGGTTACTTTGGTGCTAGAAAGAACGTATGGACCGTTGCCAAGAATACTTGGGAGAAGGGTTTGACTTACGCATTCCGTGACCGTCGTAACAAGAAGCGTGAGTTCCGCGCTCTCTGGATCCAGCGTATCAACGCTGCAGCTCGCATCGAGGGTATGTCTTACTCTCAGTTGATGGGTGCTTTGCACAAGGCTGGTATCGAGATTAACCGTAAGGTTCTCGCTGACCTCGCGTTGAACAACCCTGCAGCCTTCAAGGCAATTGTAGACAAGGTTAAGAAGTAATTGTAACAGATGCTTCGATAAAAAAGCAGTGACCACTTGTGGTTGCTGCTTTTTTTATTGGGCTAAGGCTTCTAAAGACCTGAAGGGCGTAAAGTGCGACAATGGCTGATGGCGGGGCCTTGCCAAAAGTGAAAGGGTAAAGGTGAAAACGGAAAACTAAATTGACGACATATACACAGTTCATTCGCTACGCTCTGGATGAGAATGCGTCTTCTCCCTATAGGTCTTTCCGCCTTTGCGCCCTTTGGGCATTAGAATGCGTCGTGCTTTTGACACGATGTCAAGCGATAAGAGACAACGGAGTGATATTGCACGCAATATCACTCCGTTGTCTCCTTTTCCAAAAAAGCTTTTATTTCCTTTCGGCAATCTCAAACGGTACGCGCACGGAAATGCCGTCCTTCATCATCTCTGTGATGTTGGGGTATATGCGTTGCTTGAAGCTTTCCCAGTTGCGCTGCTGCATGTTGCTCCATCCGGCTTCGGCAATGGCCATGGCGCGTGGGAACGCCATGTATGTGACACGGTTGATGTCTCTTATGGCTTCGGCCCAAAGTGTGGCCATCACGCCCTGTATGTGCGCCTGTTCTTCGGCGGGCAGGCCGTAACCAGGGTCAAGGCGGTAGCTCTGCTCCAGTGTGGTCACAGGCATGCCCCAATTGTTGAACTCGGGGAGGTCGCCCGGGTATTGTGGATAGTCGAGGTAGGCATGCTCGCCCGGTGCCATGATGAGTGGGTGGCCGTGTTTGCGTGTCAGCTCAATGCACTTTGGTGTGAGTGCGTTGCGCCAGGTGACAAGGGTTACGTCTGTGGGGTAGGGGAACAGGTATTCGTTGGCAGGTGGCCAAATGTTGTCGAGCTCGCACCACAGGATGGCTTTCTTTCCGTTGTCGCGTACAATGCTGAGTATGTTGCCAAAGAAAGGTATCATCAGCTGCGATGGCTTTTCATATCCCAACTGTTGCATCATTGCGAGGCAGTCGGGGCATTTTGCCCAGTTCTCCTTTACTGCGGCCTCGTCACCGCCAAGGTGTATGTAGGGCGATGGGAACAGTTCGGCTACCTCTTTTATGATATCGGCATAGATGGTGTAGACATCGGTGTTGGCCGCGCACAACATCATGTTTGTGGTGTGTCCAAGGTCTTTTTTGTCGGCGTGACGGAATGCACAGCCAAGCTCCGGGTGTGCGGCAAGGATGGCAACGGAGTGTCCCGGGATGTCCAGCTCGGGGATAATCTCTATGTTGCGATTGGCGGCATACTGTATTATGTCTTTCAACTCATCCTGTGTGTAGTAGCCGTTGTCGGGGCCTTGAGGGTTGCCGCCTTGCACGCGGAATGCACCAATGTCGGTAAGCTCGGGGTGGCTCTTTATCTCTATGCGCCAGCCTTGGTCATCGGTGAGGTGCAGCTGCAGGGTGTTGAACTTGAAACGTGCCATCTGGTCGATGAACAGCTTTACATCCTTTACCGGGATGAAGTGGCGTGCCGGGTCGAGCATTATGGCGCGTACTCCGTAGCGTGGGTTATCGTCAATGCTTATGTGGGCAATCTTTCCATTGGCAGTGTTGCACGCATCGCCAATGAGCAACTGGTCCAGTGTCTGCAGGGCAAGGAAGATGGCTCCTTCTGTTGCACCTTTTATATATATGCCGTTTTTGTTTACCTCCAGCATGTAGTGCTCGCGGCCTTCTATACTGCTGTCAACTTCGAGTGATATTATGTTTTTGTTCTGCTTGCCGTTGCCCATTGCCGGAGATACTCCAAGGCGCTTTTGTAGTATCCTTTGTAGTTCGCCTATAACAAACGTGCCGTCGGCCAGGGAGGTGGTTATCTCTGTTTTGCTGTTTAGGGCAAAGGTTTTGCCGTTGTTGCACAGTTCGATTTTGTTGGGGTAGGGGATGAGCGCCTGTGCGTTGCTCTGTGCGACAGCTGCTGTGGCTGTGGCAATTGCCATTATGGCTGCAAGGATTGTTTTTTTCATTATTGGAAGGTGCTGGTTTTACTTCTTTATATTCAGTTTGTTCAATGCCTGTTGGTATTTCTTGGCATTGACTCGCTTTGTTTTTAGCGACCCACGCGGCAACACCTTTAGCGTTGCTGCGCGTGACCATTCGCTACAAAGCTCGTCGATACCTTTGATTTTCTGTTGCTTTACTTCTTTAT
>JAZQZM010000068.1:0-2478 GCA_045634085.1 Bacteroidaceae bacterium | reverse complement strand
TGGATGTTTATTTATTTTTCAAGGGCACATAGCGGGCTATGTAACTGCGAAAAAGAAAGAAACAGACGTTTTTGAATATAAAAAACGGCGAAATGACAGACTGCTATAAGAAAATATTTTTTAGAAATTTAAACAGCTTCTAAAATAAAAAGCCTTTTTTTCAGTTATTGTATAATAGCGATAACAACATTTTTGTGCGAAAAAGGATATTCCACATAATATTGCTTGCCGTTTGCGTGCTGCTGACAGCAGCCTGCGGAAGCGAAAAGGCCATCAAGAAAGGTGACCAGTATGCTGCCGTGCTTGAGTATTACGAGGCAGCCAAGGAGTACAAGAAGGGTTACCGCAAGATAGCTCCAAAAGAACGTGCCCATCGTGCAGAGGTTGCATGGAAAATGGCCGAATGCTACCGCAAGAGCTACAATGCCGTGATGGCGGTGGGTGCATACCAGAACGCTGTGCGCTATGGTTACCCTGACTCCACCGCCCTGCGTTATCTTGCCGATGCGCAACTGGTAAAAGGAGACTACAAGGCAGCACAGAAGAGCTACGAGGCATATCTTGAAAAAGCGCCTGATGACCGCTTGGCATTGATTGGCCTTGAATCGGCAAAGCAATCGGCCGAATGGAAGAAGAACCCCACCCGTTACATTGTAAAGAAAGTGAAGGAACTGAACGGACAACGCAGTGACTACTGCCCTGCATATGTTGGCGAGGACACCACCATGATTGTGACAACCAGCACACGTAAGGAGGCTACCGGCGACGACTTGAGCAGTATAACAGGCCAGAAGAGCGCAGACATTTTCCTTACCAAACGTGATGAGAAGGGTAAATGGCAGAAGACCGAAAAGATTGAAAGCGACATTAACGGAGAGTTCGAGGATGGAGCATGCGCTTTCACCCCGGATGGCAAGATAATGTATTTCACACGCTGCGCCATAGATGAGCAGTATCCCCGTTATGCAACAATTTTCAAGAGCAAACGCAGCGATGCATCATGGACAAAGCCCGAGGAGGTTGTTATCTCACGCGACACACTCTCGGCATATGCACACCCTGCTGTATCGCCCTGCGGAGAATGGCTCTACTTCACATCGAACATGCCCGGTGGCTATGGCGGCCTTGACATCTGGAGATTCTACATTGGAAATAGCAAAGCCATGGAGGGTGTGATAGAGAATTTGGGAGAGGGTATAAATACCGAGGCCGATGAGCAGTTTCCCGCATTCGGGCCACAAGGCGAACTTTTCTTCTCATCGAACGGATATCCGGGCATGGGTGGACTCGACATCTATTATGCAACACAACCAAACGACACAGTTTGGGAGGTTAGGAACATTGGTGCTCCGGTGAACTCCAATGGCGATGATTTTGGAATGACATTTGCTCCGGGATTGTACCGTGGTTACTTCAGCTCAAACAGAGGCGATGCGCGCGGTTGGGATCATATCTACTCGTTCATGCTGCCCGAGACGGTACACACACTGCACGGATGGATATACGAAAAGGATGGTTATGAGTTGCCCGACGGCATCATTTACATGATTGGCAACGATGGCACGAACACAAGCTTTGGAGTGATGAAGGATGGTTCATACAGTGTACGTGTCACACCCGGTGTAGAATATGTATTGCTTGGAACCTGCAAAGGACACTTGAATGCAATGCGTGAGCTCAAGACCACATCCGATGAAGGTGAGTGCAGCTACCAACTTGACTTTGAACTGGCATCGGCTGCACGCCCTGTATTGATTGACAACATCTTCTACGAATACAACAAAGCCACACTGACAGCGTCATCTACAGCTGCCCTTGATGAGCTTGTATCAATGTTGGAACTGAACTCCAATGTCACCATTGAGCTTGCCGCACATTGCGACAACCGAGGCACTGACAGCTACAACAAGAAACTCTCACAGGCGCGTGCAGAATCGGTGATGAAGTATCTTGTTGAAAAGGGCATTGAACAGGAGCGACTCACAGCAGTGGGTTATGGCGAGGGCACTCCAAAGAGTGTGACAAAGAAGATGACCGAGCAATATGCATTCCTGAAAGAGGGCGATGTGCTCACCGAAGCATTCATAAAGACCCTTGACAAGGACGAGCAAGAGATTTGCCACCAGCTGAACCGCCGCACGGAGTTCCAGGTACTGCGTACTACTTACAAGTTGTATGAGTGATGTTGCAATATGGAATAAATAGGCTGTGTAGAAATCAAGTGTAAACCTCGCTTTCGCTCGCCGTAATGTTCTATGGCAGTTTTAACTTCGTTGAAATTGCTTTCATTCGTTTTGTATGTAAACATGTTTCCATACACTCACTTACTCGCAATTTTCAACCTTAATCGTTCACTTGTATTTTCTTCAAGTCTTTCTTGTATCTACTTTCTGTGCGACAGAAAGTAGCAAAGAACTCGGCACGCTGAAAAATGCGATTAAATGAATGCAAAGGAAATTTATTTACTTTGCTGAATGT
>JAZQZM010000067.1:0-53608 GCA_045634085.1 Bacteroidaceae bacterium | reverse complement strand
TTAGGGAGAGGGTTAGGGTGAGGCCACTTATTTAACAAGCACCACTGACAACACTTGCTTTTCGCAACCCACACGGCGCGAACTGCGCCCGCGCTACGCGTGACCTTTTGCTGCAAGTGTTATCGAAGTTTTGGTGATTACTTCACCAAAACTTTCGCTTCGCGCAAGTGCTTTACGTTCGGTAATGTTTGATTAAGCAAGCTTATCAACCATTACTCTCACTTAACCAGCACTTTCTTGCCATTTACAATGTAGATGCCAGGAGCTGAGATTGTCTCAACCTTGCGGCCTGTGAGGTCGAAGATAGCTTTCACCTCGTTCTCAACAACTACGTTCTCAACGCCTGTTGTGCCCTCGCCGAAGCGGAAGCTGTAAGAAGCTGCGCCGTTAGCTACAGAAGCTGGCAAGTATGCCTTGTTCGCGTTGTTCAACCACTTGCCGTCAGTCATCTCAGCCTTGCAGAAGCAAGCCTCGCCATCAACATTCCAAAGAACATAAGCCTCCTCTGTAATATATGTATCAACGCGTGTACCTTCGAGCAAGTTTGTCTCTACTACTGCAGCACCCTCTGTTGTCTGTACGAAATTATAATTACCCGGAGTAGCCTCAATAATTACAGCCTCCTTTGCAGGGATAACACCTGTCACTTCTTCCAAAGTAACATAACCGCCGTTAACCTCCGATACCACATAAGCCTTAGCACCTTGTGGAATTGTTGCATCGTAGCCAAGGCTCAATGTTGAGTAACGAGTTTCACCAACTGCAAGAGTGTAAGAAGCTGGTTCGACCTCCCAAATAATCTCAATTGAGTTCAAATACAAAGCGCCAGAATTTGAGCGTACACCAATATACTTATAATCACCTGAAATAGTCAGTTCTGTTGAACGGCTAGCTCCACCGGTAATCGAACCCAATTTAGTTCCTTGTTTGTTAGAATCATACAAATCAGCAGGTGATTCATACGGTGTATTTTTTCCGTAAATATTCAGTGTTCTAGTATTATTCTGATCCTGCCATTCTATTGAGACCTTTTTCGCTTTACCACCTGATACAGTGGTTACAATACCACTATTACTATTGGATGAACGCAACTGAATTGAGTTATTGTTCTTAAACGAATTTCCGGCATAAACAGCAGCAGAACTCAATTTCACACCACTCCAGTCAGTATAAGAATCATAAGCCTCTACACCTATTGACTCAATAGTCAAAACATCTGTGTACTCACCAGGTGTAAGGAATTCAGGTTCCTCCGGAGTCACAGGAGTTTCAGGCTCGGGATCGGGCTCGGGCTCTACAGCACCACCACCTTCGCCAGTAGTCTCATATGTAATAGCTATAGACTTAATATAAATCGCTTTAGATGATGAATTAGCATAAGAAAGCATTATTTCACCTGATGCGCTACTTGTAGTATTTTCAAAAGTATAATCAGTAGAAGTTGAAGTCAATTTGGTTGAATTTCCATACTCTATTCCACCAACAGATACAGTTAATGAAGCATTTATAGAACTTGCACCAGATGTATTGACAACTATTTTGGTTATAGTTCCCTCAATGCCTGAAGTTGATAAAGTCAAAGTTTTACAAGGATTGCTACCTGAACCGAACTGATATCCCTTTGAGGTGCTACCATCCCATTGATAATGCGAGGTATTATCCGCAGAAATATTCCATTTTACTCCTTTCCAAGTTACATCTCCGAATTTAGTGCCATCGCCTTTTGCCAAGGTGTAGCTGTACTCCTCCGCCTGTACGCTGAACACTGCCAGCATTACGGCAAAAATTGAAAGTAAAAATTTTTTCATAATTAATTTATTTTGTTTTGTGTTTTATCATTTTCCCCTTCAGCCAGTTCCCTCTCTTTTGGAATGGGTTAGGGTGAGGCCATAATTCGCTGTAAAGTTACTGCTTTATAATATAATAGCCAACTAAATACTAAAAAAAGTTAATGGTCACCAACTTTTTAACAGTACTAAAAATCAACGGATTAAAGTGACCTTACTGCCACAAGCGCCCCCATTGACTCGTTTTGCTCTCGCCACCCACGCGGTGCGAAATGAGCCCGCACTGCGCGTGACCAATGGCTGCAAAACTCGTCGATAAGGTAATTTGTGGAATTACTGCCACAAATTACCCCATTTTCGATGCGCGCTTTAACGAGACCCACACGGCACCAACTTTGCCGGTGCTGCGTGCGACTAACCTCGGCGCGCATCAAAGGAGCCGCTTTGCGTCTCCACTTCGTTCGTGGGGTACCCGGAATTAAATAGTTGGGGCGCCTTTAAAGCGCCCCAACTATTTAATTCCACAAATTACCCCACTCACCGCGGTGACCGCCTGAGAGCTGACCGCCGTTTGAGGTATCTACTGTCTTCTCGTTATCCATCTTCAATGAAGCTGCGAGCATCTGTGATGCCTCTACAGCTACCTCTACTGTGAGAGGTGATACATAAGTCTTCTTCATATTATAGAGGCCCCCTCCGTCTCCCCCATAGGGGAGAGTTTGGAGGACTTTTTAAAATTTATTAATTTACTTTTTATAGTTCCCTCTCCCTGGGAGAGGGTTAGGGTGAGGCCACTTTTTTCAGTTCCCCTCATTAGGGAGGGGTTAGGGGAGGCCACTTATTTTACCAAAACTTTTTTGCCACCTACAATGTAAATACCAGGAGCTGTGATTGCCTCAACACGGCGACCGGTGAGGTCGTAGATAGCCTTAACCTCGTTCTCTACCTCTACACCTTCGATGCCTGTTGTGCCATCCCAGTCAAGACCATAGAATGCAACAGTCTCGCTTGCAGCAGGAAGTACCAAGTAAGCCTTGCCTGCGTTGTTGAGGAAGTGAGTTGTACCCTCGTTACCCTCAGCATCCTTGTTCAACTCTGCCTTGTACATACCAACGCCAAGTTCAGAGTCGTTAGCAAGAACATAAGCTGTACCCTCAACATATGTATCCTCAACAGAACCCTTCATCAAGTTACCCTCTACATTTGCAAACTCTGTAGCAATAGCCTTCTTGAATGTGTAAGTACCTGCATTCTCAAGAAGAACACCTGTGTTTGCTGGGATAACACCCTCGAGCTGTGACTTAGTTACATAACCATTCTCTGCACCTGTTACAGCATATACATTTACATTTTCTGGCACATATACTGCATAGCCAAGGTACATTGTAGCCCACTCAGCACTGCTTACAGTTACATTAGTCTCCTCATACTTTGTCAAGAAGAATGAAGAACCGTTGTCATTAGCACCATAGTGGGAAACACCCTCTCCCTGTGCATTGAGGTAGTTACCGTTTGGATATCTGAGGCAGAAAGTACCCTCTGTTGTATTCTGGCTTGTCATTGCAATGAATACTGTAGCATCAGCAACTGAAGCCATTGTAGCAGCACCGCTACCTGTTGACTTAATAGCATTACCTGAGCCCTTGTTTACAACCTTGTAACCATCGAAGATATTACCAACAAAGCCCCAAAGGTGAGAGTCAATCTCATCGGCAGCAACACTCTTGTCAAGCCACTCAACATTATTTTCACCATTATCCTGGATGTATGATGTTACTGCAGGATTTCCGTGCATTCTTGTATAGTACCAAGTTGTAGGAGTACCGCTCTCTACAGCCTCAAATGGCACCTCTGTTGCGATTGTCAAATTGAAGTTAAATGTAGCATTTTCAGTCACAGTACCTCCAGGAACTGCAAAGTCTGTAGTTACACCATAAGGCAAAGCAACATTCACAGTAGGGAATGCAGCACCCTTTGCAAGTTCTACAGAATGTGTGTACTTAATCTCTTCACCATATTTAAAGTTATAAGTTACAGTAAAGAACTCCTGCAACTCAACCTCCACGATGTACCAAGATGATGCAGAGTTTGCATTGTCTGTATTCCAAGATACAAGGTTGCTGCCTGTACCAGTACCGCCACCATGACCATTTGCGTGCATCTGCCAGTTGTTAAGGATGATACCATACTCAAAGCCCTTCGCATTATCAGCCTCTGAGAAAATCTTAACACCCATTTCTGCGCCCTCTGGTGAATCTGTCAGGCTCCAAGCACCAGACTGACCTGCATTACCGTGCAGATATTTGCCATTGGCTGCATTCTGCAATGCGATACCGTTAGCTGTCGCAACCGCCTTCCAGTAGAAGTTCTTGTCATCGTTGTTCAAAGTTTTCCAACCCGGGTTGCCGTCTGTTCCGTGTACAGCCTTTGTCTCGGCAAATGCAGCAAGTGAGCTGTGGAACTGGTAATAGTTACCTGCTGTAGGAAGAATTACAGATACTGCATTGATTGCAGCCTGCAAAGTCTCAACATCGCTTGCTGTAATATTAGCATCCTCAATATCCTTAGCAGCCTCGATAGCCGCTGTCAAAGTTTCCAAAGTCTCTGCAGTATACTTACCAATAGCAGTACCCTGGTTGTTTGTTACAGTTGTCTTCAAAACCTCAGCTGAAGCAATGAGAGCCTCAAGCTCTGCAACAGGACCCATAGGACGCTCAACAACTGTGAATGTAGAACCATTGTCAGCACCACCTGTCCAGTAAGCAAGCTTGCCGTTACGGTTATTCATTCTATTGCTAGCAAAACCTTTCTGTGCAAGGAAGAAACCGTTTTCGATGTATGAACTACTTGTAGCCATCCAGTACTCATTGTTACCGCTTGGAACAGGAGTTCCTGTCATTACAGGCCATACGTTTGCATCATTGTCGCTAACCGAAGTAGAAGATGAGAGTACATATGTGTTACCAGTAGCTCTGTTCACAATTTGATATCCCTCGAATGGGTTACCAACGAAAGCCCATGAGAATGCATCCTTGTTATTCTCATCAATTGTCTTTACAGCATTATCCAATGCAATATAACCCTGCTCTGCCTTGTGGCTCAAATAGTATGTGTTGTTATTCTTCACATAGTACCACTTCATATTTGCATCGTCATAAGTTGCCGATGGAACAAAAGGAAGAACCGATGTATCAACTGTACAAACGACCTCAACAGTCTCGTCAGCATCAGCAGTACCTGTTGGAACTGTTGCTGCAGCACCCCAAGGCAAAGATGTGAAAGCAGGATAGTTTGCACCCTTATTAATCTTTGTCACCTGAGTAGCAACGACATTACCGTTATATGTGAAATTATAGGTAATTGTGCATGAGTTGTCCAAGATTGCGAGAGCAGCTGTTGGGTCAAAATCACCATTCTCTACCAAAGTAAATTGGTTACCTGCATCTTTTGTTCCCCAGTCGTTTACAGCAATCTGCCCGCTACCACCAAGGTTTACATTGTGTGCATCGTCGTACTTGAAGAAGAACTTACCATCGGCAACATTTTCAACTGTAATTGCATCTACAGGCAGTGAGTTTGTCAAAGAACAATCCTTGTTAACAAATTTTGATGCCCATACACTGTAGAGGTAAACCTTACCTTCGTGCTGAACAAAAGCAAAGTTTTTCTGCGCATCATCGGCAATAGTAACATTAGGTGTACCGATAAGGGCTGTGCCATCATTATTTATGGCAAGAGCACCTCGATCATTCTCGACTGTAAAAGCCTTGTCTGTCGCAGGCAATGTCTGCGCAAACAATGTTGTCACTGCAACAAGCAGCATCAACATTAAAGAAGTAAATCTTTTCATTTGTTATTAATTATTAATTAGTTAAATGTATTTCACAAAGCCACATGTGCGCACAATGCACACATTGCGGCGCAAAATTAGTAAAAATTTCAATACCTTTAGACAAAAACAAGTGATTAATTTTCAATACAGCGCATACAAATCATGTAAACGCGTTTTTTGAACATGAACACTAATTTTAATTAGGTTAACAGCATTAACAAAGAACAGCAAAAATTGTTTAACTGGATTTTAAAAGACAGAAGTACATAAGATTTAACACAAGCCACCAGCACACCCAGCGATGATGCTTTTGCAACCTTTCTGCAATGAGGTAAAGGCATGGGAATCACAGATTCCCATGCAGAATTGTCGTAAGTAAAACTACGCGACACGCTTATCTCATGACAGAAAGCCTTTTGTTCTTATGTTCTTATGTCTAAAAAAAATAAATTATTCTTTTAACTGCGCATTCAAGTTGAAAAGCCTTGCTTCTCGCATCCCGCTGGGCACAAACTGCGGCTGTGCTACCGGCGACTAACTGCTGCAAGTCTTTTCGATTACAAAGTAATTCTTCTGTCTAAAAATATATTTAGCATGAATCCCCCTCCCGGCTACGCCGTACTCCCCCTTGCAAACAAGTGGGAGAGCTATCACGCACCAAGGGACAAAAAGGCCTAGTTGCCCGAAAGACAAACACTGAGGGCGGGCAGGCCCTGCCCCAATAAGTTTGTTGTCAAAACAATTTATTTATATCCATTGAAAAGAACTCCTCAACACTTATTCCACCTTCGCCAACAATAAATGACACTTTTGGTTTGAATAGTTGCTTGAATTTCTCCAGGCCCTGCGTTGTTTTCTCGGCATTACTCTTGACTTCTATGGCAACAAGAGTACCTTTTCTGTGCAGAATGAAGTCTACTTCATCGTTGCGTTCTCGCCAGTAGTATACTTCGAAACGGTGAACAAAGGACTGACTTACAAGATATGCGCCTATTGCCGATTCAAAGATGTGCCCCCACGCCTTGCGATCAAGGATTGCCTGTTCAAATGTCAGTGGTGTATAAACCATCTTCAGAGCATTGTTGTAGACTTGGAATTTAGGTATGCTAGCACGCCTCCTTGACATATCCACGCTATATTTCTGCAACCCGCACAACAGCCCGCTTTCGTTCAAAAGATTGACATATCCCGCCAGAGTCGAAGTATTCCCGGAGTCCTGCAGGGAGCCCAACATCTTGTTCAAAGACAACAGGTTGCCCGAATACGCAGCAGCAAGCTCAAATGTCTGTCTCAACAATGCGGGTTTACTTATTGGGGTATCCATCAGTATATCCTTATTGATGGTTGCATCAATAATTGAAGATTGTATATATTGCTCAAAACGGTCGCTATCATTAAGCAATGTTGCTGCACCCGGATAACCACCATAAAAAATATACTGGTCAAGTGTCAAACCAAAACACTCCTTCATCTCATTATAGGTCCAATGAGTCATGCGTATCTCTTCAAAACGCCCAGCCAAAGACTCAGACAATCCCTTTTCAAGCAAAACTCTGCTACTACCAAGGAGCAGCACCTTTATATTGCAGTCGTTGAACGTATCGGCGTCCCACTCTTTTTTTACCGCTTCACTCCAATTGGCTATTTTCTGTATCTCATCAATGACGAGCACAACGCAATCCCACCCTTTATTCTCCTTTAGACTGCGTACTGCAGCCCAACAATTTGATATCCATGCCGTATTTGTTGCTGGAACATTATCAGCCGAGAAAAACTGAAAAGGAATATCAATATCCTTTAGGACTTGTTTTACAACAGTTGATTTGCCAATCTGGCGAGCACCCATAACTATTTGGATAAACCTGCGGCTCTCTTCCAACCTTGATTTAATCGTTTGATATTCAACTCTTTTGTACATAGTATTACATTTTACGAGATGCGCTGCGTATTTTTACGCAGTGCAAATATACATACAAACTCTCATAGCGCAAAATACAAATGCTGAAATCTCACAAGACTGCTTGTCTGAGCACAATGGAGCAAAAGCAGAAACAGCATTCTTTATATAGCAAGATTGCATTTTATGCTATTCGCATAATTCGAAAAGAATAAAAAACATCAAGATAACAGGCGGAATCTTATTTTTTTTACACATTCCGCCAGTTATCCCATACTTTCACTACCTCTTCCCGGTTTATCAAAAGCTTTATATCCGTAATAGTTAACAATATAAAACATAAACAACATTCACAACGCTGTAGAAAATTTTAAAAGACAGAAGTACATAAGTACATAAGATTTAACATAGGCCAATTATATTCGTGGCTTTTAATGCCTAATACGGCAAAAAGGACCAAAAGGGAATAATGGGCGAATGTCATTTTCAACAATTATTACTATCTTCGCGGCGTTATTAATAAAATAAGGTAAAAATAAACGTAAAAAGACAATATCATGACAAAGAAACTTAGCACAGGAACACTCTGCGTGCAGGGTGGATGGCAGCCAAAGAAGGGCGAGGCCCGCGTGTTGCCGATATACCAGAGTACTACTTTCAAATATGAGACAAGCGAGCAGATGGCACGCCTGTTCGACCTTGAGGACAGCGGTTACTTCTACAGCCGCCTGCAGAACCCTACTGTTGACGCCGTGGGCGCAAAGATTAACGCGCTTGAGGGCGGTGTCGGTGCTGTGATGACATCATCGGGGCAGGCTGCGAACTTCTACGCGATACTGAACATTTGCCAGGCGGGCGACCACTTTGTATCGGCAACCACTATCTACGGCGGAACATACAACCTGTTTGCCGTAACAATGAAGAAGATGGGCATTGAGGTTACTTTCGTTGATGCCGATGCTCCTGCCGAGGAGATTGAGAAGGCGTTCCGCCCGAACACTAAGGCGCTGTTCGGCGAGACAATCTCGAACCCCAGCGTGAACGTGCTCGACATTGAGAAGTTTGCCGACATTGCTCACCGCAACGGCGTGCCCCTGATTGTTGACAACACTTTCGCCACACCGGTGAACTGCCGCCCGTTCGAGTGGGGCGCCGACATTGTGACACACTCTACCACAAAGTACATGGATGGCCATGCGGTTGCCGTGGGCGGTTGCGTGGTTGACAGCGGTAACTTCGACTGGGAGGCGCAGCACGACAAGTTCACATGCCTCACCGAGCCCGATGACAGCTACCACGGCCTGGTGTACACAAAGAACTTCGGCAAGGCTGCTTACATTACAAAGATGGTTGCACAGGTGATGCGTGACCTGGGTGCGATGATGGCCCCTGAGAATGCATTCCTGCTGAACATTGGACTCGAGACGCTGCACCTGCGCATGCCACGCCACTGCGAGAATGCACAGAAGGTTGCCGAGTACCTTGAGAACCACCCGAAGGTGAAATGGGTGAACTACTGCGGCCTCAAGAGCAGCAAGTACTACGGACTGGCACAGAAGTATATCCCTAATGGCGGTTGCGGCGTTATGGCCTTTGCCGTTGAGGGTGACAAGGAGGATGCGATACGTTTCATGGACAGCCTGAAGTTCATTGCCATTGTGACACACGTTGCCGATGCACGTTCGTGCGTGCTTAACCCGGCAAGCCACACTCACCGCCAGCTGAGCAACGAGCAGTTGATTGCTGCGGGCATTGACCCGGACCTCATTCGCCTTTCAGTGGGTATTGAGGATGCGGAGGATATTATTGCCGACATTGAGCAGGCACTTGAAACCATTTGATTGAAGAAGTTTATTCAACAATATATTGCTCCTCATGATAAGAGGGCGGTGCGGAGCCACAGCACTGCTTGCGACAACGAAAGCTTTAGCTTTCCAAAGGAGTCCCAAAGGGCCCTCCGCGAAGCGATGAGGAGTAGAATAACAAAACCTGCCACAGACATTAAAAACTCCTCCGTCACTACGTGACACCTCCTCTTACAAAGCAAGAGGAGGACTGAAATTTTTGAATTTGAGGAAATTTAATAGTGCTCCTCATGCGAAGAGGAGCTCCGCGAAGCGGTGAGGAGTAGAATACCCCAAATCCAATTTCAGGGAAAATATTGTTATATCATAGATAGAAAAACAGCAAGCACATAAAATGAGAATGTTTTTTGCAATAGCACTGCTTGCTTCGTTCGCTGTTGCCAATGCCGGCCTGCCCGCGGCTGACGGACTTGTACAGGCAAAGGACAGTGTAAAGAAGACCCAGATGCTGAAGATAAAGAAGATGAGCAATGAGGACAAGATTTTTGTCCCTACTAAAATTGAAGAGGCGGATGCTCCAAAGCCCACGGACGCCAAAGTAAAGGAGCCCGAGAGCAAGAAGAGCACCCCTGCAAAGGCTGCAAAGGCTGCAAAGGCAAATGAGCCTCGCGTTAAGGAGAAAACTGCTATAACAAACAGTTACGCAACTTACCCAGGCGGCCAGAAAGCATTAAGGGAGTTTGTAAGGGCAAACACCCGCTACCCTGCCGAGTGCAAGGAGCAGCGTCTTGCGGGCAAGGCTGTCGTTGAGGTAACGATACTTGCCGACGGCTCACAGACCGGTGCCAGGATACACCAGAGCAGCGGTAACGCGCACATGGATGCCGAGGCACTGCGCGTGGTGAGCCTGATGCCAAAATGGGACCCTGCCAAAGGCGTCATCAATGCCAAGGAGCATGTCACTCACATCACGGTAAACTTTCGCCCGGGAAGATGAGAATCCTTGAATACAACATAGGGACAGGAGCAAGAGCCTTCTCCACAATGCGTGGAGGGGGCTCCGGCAATTATGGCGGGTTCAATATAACGCACTATTGCGGCGATGCGCCGGAGCACGTTGCCGCATGCCGCGAGGAGCTGTGCCGCATGCTTGGCATTACGGACAGCCGGCTTCTGCTGCCAAGGCAGACGCATGGCTGCGAGGTGCTGTGCATTGACACTGCTTTCATGGAATTGCCGCAAGAGGAGCAGCAGGCAAGGCTGTACGGTGTTGACGCCATTGTGACATCGCTGCCGCGCACATGTATTGGAGTATCGACTGCCGACTGCATACCTATCCTGTTGCACGACACACAGCGTGGGGTCATTGCCGCCATACATGCCGGCTGGCGAGGAACAGTGTCGCGCATAGCGGTAAAGTGCATTGAAAAGATGAACGCGGAGTATGGTTGCCGCCCGGCAGACATAAAGGCCGTAATTGCCCCTGGAATATCGCTGGATGCCTTTGAGATTGGCGACGAGGTGTACCGGGCATTTGAGGAAGCCGGGTTCGACATGCAGTGCATTGCCATGCGCTACCCTGCCGCCGACGGCGGTACTAAATGGCACATTGACCTTTGGGAGGCCAACCGCATGCTGCTCACCGAGTGCGGCATAGAGGGCACAGAGATTGAGGTTGCCGGCATATGCACCTACAGCCGTCACGGGGAGTTCTTCTCGGCACGCAGGCTTGGAATAGAATCGGGGAGAATTTTCAGCGGAATAATTATAGATTGAGAGTTTTTTCGAAAGGCCTAAAAGGGCTTTAAGGACAAAAAAGCCCAAAAGGCTGATGCTTGCCAAGCACATTCAAAGATTATTAGATATAAGGACATAAACCAACTGCGTTAGTTTATGTCCTTATGTCTTAAAAATAATTTTCTCGCAGCTTTGACTTTGTTGAAGAAACTTGTTATTCGTTACCGTAGGTTTCTACTATTCTGTCAAGTATAGCCATCAACTCCTCGACCTTCTCGGCGCGGAGCATCTCTATGCGTAGGGGGCGGAAATCGGGCAGGCCTTTGAGCAGCGGTGTGGCTGCCAGGTGACGGCGCACATGCAGTATGCCGGGGCGTTCACCAAGCCAATCGACACTGTCGCGCACCTGCTCGCGCAGGATATCCATGCACTGGGCAAAGGTGAAAGGTGTGGCAGGCTCGCCATGCTCCAGGTAGTGCTTTACATCGCGGAATATCCATGGCTGACCGAAACTTGCACGGCCTATCATGACGGCATCGACACCGTAAAGGTCGAAGCACTCCTTGGCGCGCTCGGGTGTCCTTACATCTCCGTTACCTATTATGGGGATGTGCATGCGGGGGTTCTCCTTTATCTTGCCGATGAGTGTCCAGTCGGCATCACCGGTGTACATCTGAGCACGCGTGCGGCCATGCACGGTGAGTGCAGCTATGCCGCAGTCCTGCAACCTCTCGGCAAGGTCGACAATGCACTTGCTGTTCTCGTCCCAGCCAAGGCGGGTCTTCACAGTCACGGGAACATTCACAGCATCTACAACTGCCTTGGTTATCTCGAGCAGTTTGGGAATGTTCTGCAGCATGCCGGCACCGCATCCTTTGCGGGCTACCTTCTTGACCGGACAGCCGAAGTTGATATCGAGAATATCGGGACGGGCCTGTTCTACCCTCTTGGCAGCCTCGACCATGGGCTCTACCTCGTTGCCGTATATCTGAATGGCTACAGGACGTTCCTGGTCGTGTATATTGAGTTTACGGACGGTGCTGTTGATATCGCGTATGAGGGCGTCGCTTGAAACGAACTCAGTATATACCATGTCTACCCCAAAGCGTTTGCACAGGAGACGGAATGCCTCGTCGGTCACATCCTCCATGGGAGCAAGAAAAATGGGATACTTTCCAAATTCAATATTGCCTATCTTCATTCAGTTATTGATTTTATGATGCAAAGATACTACCTTTGCAGTACAAATGCAACATCAACCATGGACTACAAAAGAAGCGATTTTGAGATAATGGCGCCTGTGGGTTCGCGCGAGAGCCTTTCGGCTGCCATACAGGCAGGTGCCAACTCCATATATTTTGGCATAGAGCACCTGAACATGCGTGCACACTCGGCAAGTGCCTTTACAATAAACGACCTGAGAGAGATTGCCGAAATATGCGACAAGCACAATGTCAAGAGCTACCTCACGGTGAACACTATCATCTACGAGGATGACATTGCAATGATGTACAGGATTATTGACGCTGCAAAGGAGAGTGGAATATCGGCGGTGATTGCTGCCGACGTTGCGGTGATGCAGTACTGTAACCGAGTGGGCGTGGAGGTGCATCTGTCGACACAGCTGAACATAAGCAACAGCGAGGCTGTAAAGTTCTACGCGCAGTTTGCCGATGTGGTAGTGCTTGCACGTGAACTGAACATGGACCAGGTGGCTGCCATTCACAAGGTGATTGTAGACGAGAATATATGCGGCCCCAAGGGTGAGCTGCTGCGCATTGAGATGTTCTGCCACGGTGCGCTGTGCATGGCAATCTCGGGCAAATGCTATCTGTCACTGCACCAGCTTGGACGTAGCGCCAACCGCGGACAGTGCATGCAGGTGTGCCGCAGGGGATACATTGTAAAGGACCGCGAGAGTGACATCGAACTTGAGGTTGACAACAAGTATATCATGTCACCCAAGGACCTGAAGACAATTCGTTTCATGGACCGCATGATTGAGAGTGGCGTGAGGGTGTTCAAGATTGAGGGACGAGCACGCGGCCCTGAATATGTGCAGACCGTTGCGGGATGCTACAGCGAGGCTCTTGACGCTTACCTTGCAGGCGAATTCACCGAGGAGAAGAAGGATGCGTGGGACGAGAGACTGAAGACTGTATTCAACCGCGGTTTCTGGGACGGCTACTATCAGGGACAGAAGCTCGGCGAGTGGAGCAACATTTACGGTTCACAGGCTACCGAACGCAAGGTATACATTGGAAAGGCTATTAAATACTTCTCGAACCTGGGTGTGGGCGAGTTCCACATTGAGGCGGGCGAGGTGAAGGCCGGCGACAAGATTCTCATCACAGGCCCTACAACCGGTGCCGTGTACATTGACCTTGAGGACCCGAGAGTGAACCTTGAGACTGTTGAGACGGTGCGCAAGGGTGACAGGGTGTCGTTCAAGGTTCCCGGCAAGGTGAGACCGAGTGATAAGTTGTACAGAATAGACAAAACCAATCAATAAGCGATAAGAGCTCCCGAATGGGAGCTCTTATCGCTTATTGTTGGGTTATGCGTTCTTGGCCTTGAATGCCAGTGCATAAAGCTTCATCTGCCTTATCATTGCAAGAAGTCCGTTGCTGCGGGTGGGTGAAAGGTGCTCCCTGAGACCTATCGCCTCCACGAAGTAGGGTTCGGCAGTAAGTATCTCCTCGGGGGTGTGACCCGAATATACCTTGACAAGCAGGGCCACAAGACCCTTTACTATAAGGGCATCACCGTCGGCCATGTAGATTACCTTTCCGTCTTCGTAACGTGCATCGAGCCACACTTTGCTCTGACAACCCTCGATGAGATTGTTGTCGGTCTTTGCCTCGGCAGGCAGGGGTTCCTGTCCGTTGCCAAGGTCTATGAGCAGTTGATAGCGGTCGAGCCAATCCTCAAAATCGCTGAACTCCTCAATTATCTCATCCTGTATCTCGTTGATTGTAGCCATCATTTCTCGCTATAAATGACCGAAAGGAGAGTCTGGCCCACAGCCTTGAGGGATGCGGGGTCAATCCAGTCCATATCGTCCTTCATGGTATGGTGGTATTCGCCAAAGCCGTTGGGACTCTCGGGGTCGCAGTTTATAATATCGATACAGGGAATACCCAGTATCTTGTTCACGTTCACATGGTCATCGGTAATGACGCCGCCGTCGATGTTGACGAAGTATGCCGAATAGCCCAACTTGTAGGCCTGGTTCCACACCTTTTTGACAATCCTTGGTGCATAGTGCTTTGAGTAGCCCTCGTAAAGGAACGTTGAGCCGGGAGCACCAACGATGTCGAGCAGTATTCCGTAACGTGCCTTGTACTCCTTGACATGGGGATTCTGCGCCCAGTACTTTGAGCCGAGTGCCCAGGTCTCCTCGCCGTCAACGGCTGTGCGCCACTCGGCACTGTGACGACCATAGTCCTCGGCATCGAAGAGAACGATGTCGACACCCAATTCGGTGGGCACCTGGGAGAGATGACGCGCAACCTCAAGCAACACTCCTACTCCACTGCCGCCGTCATTGGCACCCGGCAGGGGTTTGTAGTGATTGGTGGTATCGGGGTCCGAATCGGCCCAAGGACGGGTGTCCCAATGGGCACAAAGGAGTATGCGTTCACTCTTTTCGGGCTGGAAACGCGCTATGATGTTGCGCGCCTTGAGTACATCGCCATTGTAGGCCTTGATATCGGCTCTCTGGGCAATAACCTCGGCTCCGAGAGAACGGAGAGTTGCCTCGAGATAGTCGCCGCACTTGCTGTGTGCCACGCTGTTGGGCACACGAGGGCCGAACGCTACCTGAGCTGCTACGTAACTGTAGGCACTGTCGCCGTCAAAGACCGGCACTATAGCCATTGGTTCCACTACCTGAGGCTGCGAAGCCCCAGGGGTGTTGCCTGTTGCCTGCCTGTTGCCATTCTCTGCTGTTCCGGCGCATGCCACAAGGAGCAGGAGCAGAAAAAGGAATGAAAGGGTATATCGTTTCATAAATCAACGGTTGAGTTTCCAGGTTGAGCCCTCTTTTCCGTCCTTGATTTCAAAGCCGAGTGCTGCAAGCTCGTCGCGAATCTTGTCGCTGGTAGCCCAGTCCTTGTTGGCCTTTGCCAACTGACGCTGCTGCAGGAGCATATCAACAACCTTGCCGAATGCCTCCTCGCGACCGCTGTCGCTGCCACGTTCCTCCTTGAGTCCCAGGATGTCGAACGCGAAGAGACGGAATGTCTCCTTGAGTTCGGCAAGGTCGGCCTCACTGATTGTTGCCTTCTTGTCGGCTATCTGGTTGATTGCACGGCTGGCATCGAAGAGGTGCGAAATGACCTGGGCTGTATTCATATCGTCGTTCATGGCATCGTAGCACTTGCTGCGGAGTTCCTTGACATCGGCAGTTGTCTCTCCCGATGCAGAGAGGCCGCTGAGTGTCTTGTATGCCTCGAGCAGACGCTGAAGACCTTTCTCGGCTGCCTGCAACGCCTCGTTGCTGAAGTCGACCGTGCTGCGGTAGTGTGCCTGGAGGATGAAGAAGCGTATGGTCATTGGCGTATAAGCCTGTGACAGGAGCTTGTGTGTACCGTTGAAGAACTCGTCGAGGGTTATGAAGTTGCCCAATGACTTGCCCATCTTGGTGCCGTTGATTGTAATCATATTGTTGTGCATCCAGTACTTGACTACATGGTGACCCATTGAAGCCATGCCCTGTGCAATCTCACACTCGTGGTGAGGGAAGACGAGGTCCATGCCGCCTCCGTGGATATCGAACTGCTCGCCAAGATACTTGCGGCCCATGGCTGTACACTCGCAGTGCCAGCCCGGGAAACCTGCACCCCATGGTGATGGCCAGCGCATGATGTGCTCGGGCTGGGCGTTCTTCCAGAGTGCGAAATCGGCAGGGTTACGTTTCTCCTGCTGACCGTCGAGGTCGCGTGTGGTGTTGAGTACATCCTCGAGATTGCGGCCCGAAAGGACGCCGTACTTGTGGTCCTTGTCGTACTTTGCAACATCGAAGTATACCGAGCCTTCACTCTCATAAGCGTAGCCGTTGTCAAGAATCTCCTTTACAAGCTCTATCTGCTCTATGATGTGGCCCGATGCATGTGGCTCGATGCTTGGTGGCAGGACATTGAGCGCGTCCATAACCTTGTGATAGTGAAGCGTGTACTGCTGCACCACTTCCATGGGCTCGAGCTGTTCAAGACGTGCTTTCTTTGCTATCTTGTCCTCGCCTTCGTCGGCATCGTGCTCAAGGTGACCCACGTCGGTGATGTTGCGCACATAACGCACCTTGTAGCCGAGGTTCTGCAGGTAACGGAACAGTACATCGAATGTGATTGCCGGGCGAGCATGGCCAAGATGTGCAGGGCCATACACTGTGGGACCGCATACATAAAGGCCCACATTGGGGGCATGAAGCGGTTCGAACACCTCCTTCTTGCGGGAGAGTGTATTGTATATCATGAATCTGTTTTCCATATATGTATCGTTTTTACGTTATTCTTCTAATGTTACGCATCACTTGAACTTGCGTGTAGCATTACGGTTCTGTTTCTTGCGTTCCTTGGGCGGTTTCTGCTTTGTGATTTCAAGAGGTTTCTGCCTGTCAAGCGGGGCGTTGATGTCCCAATCGTCCTGCGAGTACTCGAAGAGTGCCCTCAGGTCAAGACGGTGATGATAGTAGTATACCTTCTCGGGCTGGATTCCCTTCTCAAAGTCGCCTGTATCCCACACGCCATTGCCGTTCTCATCGATTATCATGCGCAGATAGTATGTACCTGGCTTTATGAAATAGAAGGTACAACGGCCTTCCTTGGACTGCTCCTGCATGTAGACTGTCTCTTTTGATGTCAACAACTGTACTATTGCCTTGTTGCCTGCCGCAGGGACATTGACATAGAGCACTGCATAGTCATCGAGTGAACGGAAGACCATCTCGCGTGAGAACTTTGTGGACACTCCGCCATAGATTCCCTTGAAGGCTGCCGAGTCGACATCGACACGGTACTTCTTCTCGGGACGCCACTCGGCATAAAGCATGTACTCCTTTATACTCCTGTCGCTACCACGGAAGACGAAATCCCTTGCTACCCAATTGGTGTCGACTTTCTCATAGAGATGTATCTTCGATTCGTCGGCGGAGCCAAGAGGTTCGTCAAAGGTAAAACGTACATTGCCGTTCACGTCCATTGAACTGTTTCCCGAGAAACGGAAGTTGAGTTCCTTGGTGCGCGGGATATATTCGGGAGGGTTATTCTCGTCATAACCGTCCTTGCGGCTTGCTACCTTGAGGAACTTCTTCTTCTCATCCTCGAAGAGTCTTCTCTCGGCCTCGACAACCTTTGCCCACTTTCTCTTTGGAACGAGGTTGACGGTATCGCACCTGTCGACATAAAGGCCGAGTGAATCGGGTACCTTGTATGTAACGGACAAGGCTATGGTATCGGCACGGTAGAGTGACGAATCCTTGAGCCAATAGGTCAAAGTATCCATCCTTGCACTCTTCTCAAGAATATACTGGCCGTCAAGGTCAAGACCAATGCCCTTGACTACCGGCAGTTCCTTGTTCTCCGACGCGAAGTAAAGTGTGAACTTGTTATGGTCGGCACGCTGACTCTTTACCAGATACTGCACATTCATCTTCTCGAGGAAGGCACGCAGAACAAGGTCGTCGGGCTGGAAACGGGTATATTGTACCTGCCTTATGGTATCGATTGTGAGACTGTCGCGCCAAATGGTGTCGGCACGCATGGCCTGGGTTGCAAATGGCGACACATAGGTGTCCATGAAAGCGATTTTCTCGCTTTTCTGGTCGAAACGGTAGTTCTGGTTGGCATCGGCAAGAGCATATACCCTGTACTTGCCGGGGGCTATTCCCTTTATGGTGAAACGGCCGCGGGCATCGGTACGTGAGACGCGTTCAAAGGGGCGGGTGATGAATACCGAATCGTCGAGCTGCGAATGGAGGCCTACCACCATTCCCTTCTGGGGTTCGAGGTTATTGGCCTCGAGAACTGTTCCGGAAACGGCAAAGGTATCAACGGCCTCGCCTGTCGAGAAGACATAGGCGAAATTCTCATAAGGGTTGCCCTCGTTGTTGTCGACTATGGCATCGCCGAAATCAATTGAATAGGTGGTTCCGGGTTTGAGTGTGTCGAAGAGTTCTACCGTGACGCGTTTGCCCGCTGACTTGATTTCGGGCATCTGCATCTGAGGCGGAGAGACTACGACGTTCTCAAAAGCGTTGACCAGTTTGACATTCTCGTCAAAGAGAAGTTCGACCTTACCGTCATTGACATTGGTTGCATAGAGTTCGGGCACAGACTTCATGAGCACGGGAGGCTCCTCGTCATAAGGACCGCCGTCGGGTCTGCCGATACTTGCACATGCAACTATCGTCAAAAGAAGAAACAGGTATTTTATCTCTTTCAATCTCATCTTATCTGTTCATGTTCATCAGTTCCTCAATGTACTGTCTGCTGTTGCTAAGACGGGGCACCTTGTGCTGGCCGCCCAACTTGCCCTTGCTCTTGAGCCACTCGTTGAAAAGGCCCTTGCGTGCAACGACAATATCAAGTTTCTGCATTGTCTTGTTCTTGAAGCGCTTTGCCTCGTAGTCGGAGTTTATCTGCTGGAGTGTGGTATCGAGTACGTCGATGAACTTTTCAAGCGAATCGGGTTCTTTGGCAAATTCAATGAGCCACTGGTGGCGGCACTGGGCATTGGCATCCATGAAGACCGGCGCAGCGGTATACTCCTGCACCTGCGCGCCTGTCTCGGCACAAGCCTTCTGGAGTCCCTTCTCGGCATTGTCGACCATGAGTTCCTCGCCAAAGGCGTTGATGAAGTGCTTGGTGCGGCCCGAGATGACAATCTTGTACGGATCCTTGCTTGTGAAACGCACGGTGTCACCTATCATATAACGCCACAGACCGCAGGATGTTGAGATGAGCATTGCGTAGTTCTTGCCTACCTCGACCTCCCAAAGCGGAAGCACGCGGGCATCGGGCGAACCGAACTCTTCGAACGGAATGAACTCGTAGAAGATGTCGTAGTCTATCATAAGGAGCATTGCAGGGTCGGTGGGGTCGTTCTGTATGCCGAAGAAACCCTCACTGGCATTGTATGTCTCCATGTACTTCATGCTGTCCTTACGGATTATCTGCTTGTACTGCTCACGATAGGGTGTAAAGGCTACACCGCCATGGAAGAAGACCTCAAGGTTGGGCCACAGTTCCTCAACACCCTGCTTGCCGGTGATGTCGAGCATGTGCTTGAGCACTGCCATCATCCATGAAGGAACGCCCGAGAGGTTGGTCACATCGACATTGCATGTGGCACGGGCTATGCGTTCCATCTTCTCCTCGAAGTCGCTGAGCAGTGCGATGTCCTTGCCTGGTACGCGCATCATGTTGACGAATGAGCTGCAATTTTCAATGAGGATTGCACTCAAATCGCCCACCAGTGAGCCCGGGAGGTTGTAGTTTGGTGCATGGCTACCGCCAAGAATGAGTCCCTTACCCGAGAATATGCGGCTGGAAGGGTTGTTGGCCACGTACTGCGCAACGACGTCGAAACCACCCTTGTAGTGGGCATTCTGCAGGCCTTGCGGTGTCACAGGAATGAACTTGCTTTTGTCGTTTGTTGTTCCCGATGACTTTGCATACCACTTGCAACGGCCTTTCCAGAGCACGTCCTTCTCGCCCTGACGCATGCGGTCAATATACCCTTTCAGGGTCTCGTAGTCCTGTACTGCGACTGCCTTGGCGAACTGTTCATAGCTCTTGATGCCGGAATAACCGTGCTTGATTCCCCACTCTGTACTGCCCGAAGCCGAAAGAAGGCGCTTCAGGACTGAACGTTGGATATCCTCGGCTCTGCTTGCATACTCTGCAATCTGGCCAACCCTGTGCTTGAACACAGGCTTCATAAACGGTGTCAGGTTCATATCTGTTCCTTTATATTTCCCGGCATAAGCCGGCAATACTCGACAATTGTCTTAATTACTTATTCTCTTTTTCGTTGTAGTTGCTTATACCCTTCTCAAGGAAACGGATATATGCATCAACATCGGTCTTGTAGCTGTATGACTCGGCAAGCGGGTCGCCATGAGCATCTACAAGCACATAGAATGGCTGGGCACTGCCGCCAAACTTACTGTTCTGCAGATAGGTCCACATCTCGCCTACTGTAGATATCCATACCATCTTGCCTCCCTCGGCCTCGACCTTGAACGGACGTTCGAGTTCGGTCTTGTCATCGACATACAGCGATGCTACAATGTAGTCGTTGCGCATGATATCGATAACACGGTCGTCACTCCAGACTGCAGCCTCCATCTCACGGCAGTTCACACAGCCATGACCTGTGAAGTCGAGCATTACAGGCTTGCCTGTCTTGAGACTCATCTCCAGAGCTGTCTCATAATCATCGGTATGAGGCTTGAACTCGTTCTGGTAAAGGCTGAAATCCTGTGTCTTCATAGGAGGTGCAAAGGCGCTGATTGCCTTACATGGAGCACCCCAAAGACCGGGAATCATATATATTGCAAATGCGATTGACACCAAACCTGTAAAGAATCCGGGAACTGTGGTCTTGCGGTCGTCATCGTCATCGTGCGGGAAGCGGATTATCTTCAGCATATAAAGACCCAGGATGAGGAAGAGTGCAATCCACAATGCAAGGAATGTCTCGCGGTCAAGGATTCCCCAACCATAAGCCAGGTCGGCTACAGAGAGGAACTTGAGTGAGAATGCCAACTCTACGAAACCAAGAACGACCTTTATTGTATTCATCCAACTGCCTGAACGCGGTGTCTGCTTCAGGAGGGACGGGAAAAGTGCAAACAGGGTGAATGGCAATGCCAATGCAAGTGCAAAACCGAGCATACCGATTGCGGGAGCAAGGATTTCGCCTGAATCGGCCACAGACACGAGCATGAAACCGATGATAGGACCTGTACATGAGAATGATACAAGCACAAGGGTAAATGCCATGAGGAAGATGCTCAGGATACCGGTTGTGGTGCTTGCCTTCTCATCGACCTTGTTTGTCCATGAAGATGGCAATGTAAGTTCAAAACCTCCAAGGAATGATGCTCCGAATGCTACAAGCATAAGGAAGAAGAAGATGTTGAACACCGCACTTGTAGAGAGGGCATTCAATGCTCCTGCACCGAAGATGAGTGTCACCGACAATCCCAATGTAAGGTATATCACAACGATTGAGACACCATAGAGGATTGCCTCGGAAATTGCCTTCGAACGGTTCTTGGTACGCTTGAGGAAAAAGCTTACTGTCATTGGAATGATTGGCCACACGCAAGGTGTAAGAAGCGCAACAAAACCTGCGCCGAAACCAACCAGGAAGATTACCAGCAGTGATGAACTGCCCTCCTCACCGAAAGAACCAAGTTCGTCGATAACGCTTCTCCAACGGTACTCCTTAGAATTCTTGTCAACAGCAGGCTCCTCGACAAGAGTTGCTACGGCTGCCTCCTGAACAGAGTCGGCAACCTCTTCCTTTACGGGCTCAGCCTTCTCCTCAACTTTTGGAGCAGGAGCCGCAACCTTTGGCTCTGCTTTTTGCTCAACTTTTACCTCGGGCTTCTTCTCCTCGGCCTTCGGAGTCACCTTTTTCTCTACGGCAGGCACAGCGGGCTTAACCTCAGCAACCTTCTCGGCAGTACCTTTCACTTCGAAATCGTAACGGCCCATGTAGCACTGGCCCTGACCGCAAGACTGATAGCTCACGGTACCCTCGATACGGTAATCGCCGCCAAGGAGCTTGAAGTTCTGGGTAAACATCGCACTCTCATCAAAGAAAGGCACCTCCATCTCAAACACATCATCATACTCTCTCTTGACACCTTCACCGGGGATGACTTCGCCTACGAGCTCTACACCCTCTACCACATGATACTTTACGGTAAGTGCAGTAGGACCTCCGGCCGGCACATCTGTAGAGTAAAGATGATAGCCGGCATCAATCAATGCATCGAACACTAGAGTACCCTTGTCACCCTTTACAGTGACAACCTCCTCCATTGACACAGGGTCAAAACCTCCGAACTGAGCTGCAACCGGAAGTATCGACAACAGCATTACCAACGATAAAAACAGTTTTTTCATTTTCTATATCAATTTTATTTATAATTCAAACGGATTCTTACGTATTCTCCATTCTGCGGGATAAAGGTTGTTGGCCCTGTTCCCGATGTTCTTGACAAAACCGAGAGGTGCCCCACTGTAGGTGAGAAGCAGATACCCTACCGGTTCGTCACTGAAAGACAACGCCTCGCGATGCAGGTAAGAGAGTGCCTTTTCCCTGTCAACTTCGACTCTGCGGAACGCCGAAGAGTCGAGTTCCACACTCATTGCAAGCGCATGCGTGGGCAGGAGTTTGCCGTTCTTGACCTCGGCAAGAGGCAAGGCACAATGCAGTACTCTAAGTTTCTGGCACAACGCCATCATGGCAGCAGTGTGCTGCTTGAGCATTGCCACTATTACGTCGCCCTGCATCACGACGTCAAAAGCAGCAGGCTCCTTGAGCCAACTCTCGACTTCGCGCTTGAGTTTATTGTCGGCAACTTTAAGACGTGGCAGGCGCGGCTGCTGCAAAGCGGCATCGCCCTCCTTGCGCAGAACAGCCATGAAAAGCCCTTCGCCTTTTGTGCTACCGGGGATAAAACGGTACACTGGCAACCCCTGGGTTGTGAGTGAGCCGGTTATGCCCCACTCTGCAGTAGTCTCAACTTGCAAGACCTCGGCATCAAGCGTCTCGGCAATCCACTCCACACAATCCTCATTCTCCTCGCGGTTGAATGTACAGGTGCTGTACACCATAATGCCGCCGGGGCGGAGAGATTCCCAAATATCGGCAACAATCTCGCGTTGTTTCTTTGCGCACTGTCTTACAATTGCGGGGCTCCACTGCTCCACTGCAAAGGAATCCTTGCGGAACATTCCCTCACCCGAACATGGCGCATCGACAAGCATGAAATCAAAGAAGTTCCTGAACGGTGCAAAATCGGCGGGTTCATTCTTGGTAACCACTGCCGAGGCACGACCCCACTTGATGACATTCTCGGCAAGCACCTGGGCACGGAGAGGCATGGGTTCATTGGAAACCAGCATGCTCCCGGCAGGCAGCAGCGAATGCAAGTGAGTAGACTTTCCACCAGGCGCCGCACACAGGTCGAGTGCGCGCACAGGAGTATCGACATACTGCCTCACCACCTGCTCCAGAAACATCGACGATGCCTCCTGGACATAGTAGCAACCCGCATGGAAAAGGGGGTCGGCAGTAAACACGGGACGTTCGGAAAGATAACAGCCCGACTGCGTCCAGGGAATACCCTCACCGCTGATAGGGGAAAATCTCTTGAGTTCATTGTGACGGATGCTGACAACAGGCTCCTCTTCGAGTGCCTGAACAAAACGACCGTAGACTTCCTTTCCAAAAAGAGACTCGGTCCTCTCTACAAAATCAGCATTCAACTCCATTGAACTTCATTTATAAGCTACTTTCACCGGCGAAAAGCGAGTATCCGATACATTGGCACGGCCAGACACTGCACAATTCGCCATACAATATGCAAAGATATAAAAAATATGCATTCACATGCCTTTTTGCCGTATATTATTAAATAATATAAATTACAAGTGTATATTCTGTATATTCCGCTATCGGTGGGCTACCGGCTTGGTGTGAATAAAATGCAGTTTCAATTTCAGTTTTCGCATAATTATTGTATCTTCGCAAATAATACAATAAAAAATGACTCCAGACCATGAAACAATATCTTGACCTGCTTGACAGGATTCTCACTGAAGGCGCTAAGAAGGATGACAGAACCGGCACAGGAACGATGAGTGTATTCGGGCACCAGATGCGTTTTAACCTCGAAGATGGTTTTCCATGCCTTACAACAAAGAAACTGCACCTGAAATCCATAATACATGAGCTGCTATGGTTCCTCAACGGAGACACCAACGTGAAATATCTGCAGGAGAACGGTGTACGCATATGGAACGAGTGGGCCGATGAGAACGGAGACCTTGGACACATCTATGGCTATCAGTGGCGTTCATGGCCCGGATATGACGGCGAACACATCGACCAGATAAAGGAGGTGGTTGAGACAATAAAAAGCAACCCCGATTCACGCCGAATCATCGTGAACGCATGGAACGTGGCCGACATAAAGAACATGAACCTACCACCTTGCCACGCGATGTTCCAGTTCTATGTTGCCGACGGCAAACTGAGCCTTCAGCTCTACCAGCGTAGCGCCGATTGTTTCCTCGGCGTTCCGTTCAACATAGCGTCATATGCTCTGTTGCTGCAGATGATGGCACAGGTGACAGGACTGAAGGCCGGCGAGTTCATCCACACACTTGGAGACGCCCACCTCTACCTGAACCACATTGAGCAGGCCAAACTTCAGCTCACACGCGAGCCGAAGAAACTGCCACGCATGGTCATCAACCCCGAGGTAAAGGACATCTTCTCGTTCAAGTTCGAGGACTTCTCACTCGAGGACTACGACGCACACCCGCACATCAAGGGAGTTGTAGCTGTATAACGGGCTGCAACCTGAAAGTAAACCGCCGAAAGCGGCCTCATTTTAAGAGTGTTTACGTTTTAAAGATTATACCATGTACAAGTTGGCACTTATTGCGGCAATAGCCGAAAACAACGCTATCGGTTTTGAGAACAAGCTTATCTACTGGCTACCGAACGACCTGAAACGATTCAAAGGGCTCACAACCGGGCACACGATAATAATGGGAAGCAACACTTTCCGTTCCTTGCCCAAAGGAGCATTGCCAAACCGCAGGAACATAGTCCTGTCGCGTAAACAGAACGAGTTCCCAGGTGCCGAAACATTCAATTCTTTGGAGGAGGCATTGGCAAACTGCAACAACGAGGAGGTAGTGTACATCATTGGCGGAGAGACACTCTACCGTGCAGCAATGCCGCTGGCCGACATACTCTGCCTGACCGAAATAAAGGATACACCCGCAAATGCGGACGCGTTTTTCCCTGAGTTCAACAAGAGAGAGTGGGAGGTTATTGAAGAGGAGAGCTACGGAAAAGACGAAAAGCACGACCACGAGTACAGTTTTGTAACATACGTAAGAAGAAAGGCTTAAAAAGAACTACTAACATAAACACAAAGAAATAGCGGAGCGCACTGTGCTCCGCTATTTCTTTGCAAGGAATGAAGATTCATGAACAGTGCTATATAAACAAAATGGCGGCCGTATTCCAGCCGCCATTTCTACGTATCAGATTTTCAATTACTGTTCATTTCTTTTCACCTCACCGGCAGAGTACATGATTGAGAGGGCACCGACTTCACGGAGTTCCTCCTTCACGCTGCTGACGATACCCATGGTTGTACTTGGACGTCTACGGCCCTCAGTACCGTCACCGGCATCAATCTTGAGTACCACACGCATCTGGGCTCTATCCTCACCCTTCATGCTGTTGTGCTCCTCAGCCACGCGCATACCAACTTCATACACCGGTATAAACTTATCATTAATCTGCACCATTGGGTTTGTACCGTACTGACGGTTGTTCTCATTAGGTGCACCAATGTAAAGATTTATCGCCGCTGTCTTACGTTCAATCTTTGACAACTCTGTTCCTGTAGGAGCCTTGAACTCAACCTTCAATTCCTCCTCACGCATTGATGTTACGATCATGAAGAAGAAAAGGATTGAGAAGATCAAGTCAGGAAGTGACGAGGTATTCAACTCAGGCATTTCTGCCTTACCTTTATTATTAAACTTACTCATACTTAATCATCATTGTTGAACGTTCACAGTATACTCTTGTGGCTTAGCCTCATAGATTTTCATCTTATAGTACTGCTGACAAACCTCCTGCTGATTACCGTCGAGTTCTGCATAAGGCTTACCATATGCCTCCTTAGCCAACTCGTTACGCAATTCGTTGTAAGCACCATAAAGCTCATTAGCCACCTTGAAGTATACACTATACTCAGAAGCCTTGTCTGTTGTCAAAGTAATTACGTGGTTCTTTGATATTGAACGGGGATTACCATCGGGAAGTGCATGAGAGATACCATCTCTGTCCTTCCATACAACAAACGTATCGACCATAACAGGATAAACCTCCAGTTTCTTGGAAAGGACATTACCCTGGGCGTCTGTCACTTGATTACAGATAAAGTCCTTGGCAATCCAACGCAACTTTTCAAAAGGCACGTCTGTCACCTTGACACCGTATCTGTTCTCAAACTCACTCACTTCCATATCACCCGGCTTAACGAGAATTTTGCTATGCATGTTCACATTGACAGCAAGCACATTTCGCTGCAGGATCTTTGGCGGAGGAGTGTTGTCATCGTTTTTCTCCGGAAGACGCGAGTTCAAACCTGTCTGGTGGCTCATAGAAGTCACGACAAGGAAGAAAATCAACAGGATAAACGAGATATCCGCAGTTGAACTGGCGTTGATTCCGGGTACTTTTCTATTACCTTTTGCCATGACTTATCACTTAACTTTATTAATGTACTTGAATACACCGATAAGGCTTATAACAGTAGCTACCGCACAGATAATGAACATATCGTACTGAAGATACAGAACAATATCTGTCAAATTCACCAAAGTCGCATCCTCGAATGGCTTACCGTTGATAAGAATAGCAGCATCGGTACCGAAGAGAGACATCTGACCAAGAGAAACGAGCACCAACAGGATGAATAGACCTGGAGCAACGAGACCCTTCAAAGCCTCCTTAGGCTCGGTTGTGAACTTCTTAACAAAACCGATTGTCTGATAAATGACAATGAGTACAATTGGCACAATCACCAACAGATACATCCAATACATGAGTGCTGACAAGAACATTGGGTCTGTAAGCGGCTTCTCCTGACCTGGGAGTATTATTTCGTTGTCAAAGCCAACGAAAAAGAACAGGCCAAGCAGAACGCACGTTACGACGAGCAACGCAAGCAGTACATATTTGGACAATTTAATATACAAATCAGCTTTCATAACTATAAATTTATTTAGCTGTTATTACTTCTTCAAGTTGAACTTGGTCAAGAGGTCCAAGAGAGTGATTGAGCAATCCTCCATCTCAGAAACGAGAGCCTCAATCTTGGTAAGGATAAAGTTATACAACACCTGCAATACAAGAGCTACGATAATACCGTAGATAGTTGTAATAAGAGCGACCTTCATACCACCGGCAACGATAGTTGGAGAGATATCACCCTTCTGCTGGATCTCGTCGAATGACATGACCATACCAATCACAGTACCCAAGAATCCGAGTGATGGAGCCATCGCGATGAACAATGTAATCCATGAGCAGTTCTTCTCGAGCATTGAAGACTGAAGGCTACCGTAAGAAACTACTGAACGTTCAACTGTCTCAAGACCCTCGTCGATACGGAGAAGACCCTGATAGCAGATAGCAGCAACAGGACCTGCTGTATTGCGGCAGAGTGACTTGGCAGCCTCAACATCGTTCTTTGACAAAGCGTCAGCGATACCAGCCATAAGCTTCTTTGTGTTAACCTGAGCCATGCTCAAATAGATAATACGCTCAATACAGAATGCAAGACCGATAACCATCGCAACTGCTACGAGTGCCATGAACTCAGCACCACCCTCAATGAACTTGGTCTTGAGTGTCTTGTGAACGCCGGCAATACCGCCATCCTCAACAACTGCTACCGGAGCCTCAGCCTCAGCTGGAGCCTCAACTGCTGCTGAATCAGCAGGAGCTACAATAGAATCATTTGCCACTGCAGCTGAATCTGTAACCTCAGTCTGCTGAACATTGTTCACGTCTTCGTTAGCTGCAAAAACTTGAGCTGAACCAAGCAAGCCCAAAACTGCAACAAGTGCAAAAAGCTTTTTCATTTTGTGTAATTTTTAGATTAATATTTTAAAGTTAATTCATTCAAAGTCAACATAAATAACCGCGGAAAGAGGGGGATTCGAACCCCCGATACACTTTTGGCGTATACACGCTTTCCAGGCGTGCCTCTTCAACCACTCGAGCATCTTTCCCCACTCGTGTATGCAGTTAATCGGGGTGCAATTTACAACTTTTTTGGCAAACGGCACTCTATTTCACGGCAAAAGTAACTTTTTTTTTCAAATCAATAAACATTTCCAAAGAAAATGATTGCCCTGCGATATAAAAAATAAATAAATAAGATTTTTTAACATTTAATAGAGATAAAATACAGAAAAGTTACCCACGCACCGGCTGAGTTTATAAAATTTATTGGTTACTTTTGCAAATAGAGAACGACTTAAAAAAAGACAAGCAGATGATTGACAGGAAAAGAGGCATTGTCGCAACAGTTTCAGATGCAATAAACCCATACAGGTGGGCAATTGCGTTAAGAAATCTCTTGTTCGACTGCAACCTGCTTAAAAGTCACAGTTTTCCTATCCCTACAATATGCATAGGAAACATAACTGTTGGCGGCACCGGCAAGACACCGCATACAGAATATCTGGTTGAGCTGCTTGCACCGAAACACCGCATAGCAGTTCTGAGCCGTGGATACGGACGCAAGAGCAAAGGCTACATCAAAGCAACGGAATCGACTCCGATGCCGATACTTGGCGACGAACCGTTCCAGATCAAGAACAAATACCCCGACATTGATGTTGCTGTATGTGAAAAGAGGGTTGTTGGCATAAAGCACCTTTTGACCGAAGAAAAAAGTCCGGAAGCAATACTGCTTGATGACGCGTTCCAGCACCGTCACGTCAAGTCCGGACTCAACATCCTGCTCATCGACAGCAACCGCCCGATATGGCAAGACTCTGTTTTGCCGTTCGGACGCATGCGCGAAGACGTTTCGGGTATTAAACGCGCCGACATTGTCATTATAACAAAATGCAACGGCGTAACACCACGACAGCTGGAGTGGTGCAAAAATTACATAAAGAAGTGGAAAGAGATGCCGGTTTTCTTCTCAGAGATGAAATACGGCAGCCATTACCCTATTTTCAAGGAAGCCGCGGAAGCAGACGACATTACCGCGTACGATGAGATACTGCTTGTAACCGGCATTGCAAAGCCGGCGCCACTCAGGGATGAGATTGAAAGAAGAGGAACTAAGGTGGAGTTGATGCAGTTTGAGGACCACCACAATTTCACGACAGCCGACTTTGAAAGTATTGCAGCACGCTTCAAGGAGATGAAGGGCGCAAAGAAGGCAATCATCACGACCGAAAAGGATGCAACAAGACTGGTGCAGAGAAGCGATCTGCCGAGAACTGTAAAAGAGAATATATACGCCTTGCCAATCAAGGTGAAGATCATTGGAGAAGGAGAAGAAAAAATGTTTAACCAAATAATAGAGAATTATGTTACAGAAAATTCAAGAAACAGCTGAATTCCTGAGAGGAAAGATGACTACAGCACCCGAGACTGCAATCATTCTCGGCACCGGTCTTGGCAGCCTCGTCAACGAGATAACAGACAAATACGAGATTGAATATAAGGATATACCCAATTTCCCGCTTTCAACAGTTGAGGGGCATTCGGGCAAGCTCATATTCGGCAAACTCGGCAACAAGGAAATAATGGCAATGCAGGGCCGTTTCCACTTCTACGAGGGCTACTCGATGAAGGAGGTTACATTCCCCGTACGCGTAATGCGCGAGCTGGGCATCAAGACCCTTTTCGTTTCGAACGCAGCCGGTGGCATGGACCCCGATTTCCTCATCGGTGACCTGATGATTATCAACGACCACATAAACTTCTTCCCCGAGCATCCTTTGCGTGGCAAGAACATCCCTTACGGCGACCGTTTCCCCGACATGAGTGCAGCGTACGACAAGCAGCTCATTGCCATGGCCAAGGAGATTGCTGCCGAGAAAGGCATCCGCGTTGTCGAGGGTGTATACCTGGGAACACAGGGCCCCACATTCGAGACACCGGCCGAGTACCGCATGTTCCACCGCATGGGCGGTGATGCCGTAGGCATGTCAACAGTACCCGAAGTAATTGTTGCACGCCATTGCGGCATACGCGTGTTCGGTATCTCTGTAATCACTGACCTTGGCGTCGAGGGCATCGTTGTGGAGTGCAGCCACGAGGAGGTACAGAAAGCTGCCGATGAGGCACAGCCAAAGATGACAACAATTTTCCGTGAAATCATCAACAGAGCATAATCCTTGATTTATGAACACGACAAAACGTACCGAGATATCTTCCCTTGGCGAGTTCGGCCTCATCGAGAAGATAACAAAGGATATAATAGCACAAAACAAGGAGACCGTTAAGGGTATTGGCGATGATGCCGCAATATTGCAGTTCAGCGGTGACGAAGAGACCCTTGTCACCACCGACCTGCTTATGGAAGGAGTACATTTCGACCTCACTTATTTCCCGCTGAAGCACCTTGGATACAAGGCTGTCGTAGCCAACATCTCCGACATATACGCCATGAACGGAACCCCCAAGCAGATAACAGTATCGCTTGCACTGAGCCGCAAGTTCTGCATTGAGGATGTCGAAGAGTTGTATGCAGGCATCAGGCTTGCGTGCCAACAGTATGGCGTCGACATTGTCGGAGGCGACACGACATCCTCACTCACCGGTCTTGCCATAAGCATTACAGCCGTTGGCACAGCACCCAAAGGCACAACAGTCAAGCGTAGTGAAGCAAAGGAGACCGACCTCATATGCGTAACCGGTAACCTCGGAGCCGCATACATGGGTCTGCAGTTGCTCGAACGCGAGAAGATTGCCACTGCAGGACAGGATGTGCAGCCCGATTTTCAGGGTAAGGAGTATATACTTGAACGCCAATTGAAGCCCGAAGCCCGCAAGGAGGTCATTGAGAAACTGCGCGAGGAGGGTGTAAGACCTACAGCAATGATAGACATCAGCGACGGTCTTTCATCGGAATTGATGCACATATGCAAGCAGAGTGGAACTGGATGCCGTATATATGAGGAACGCATCCCCATTGACTACCAGACAGCCATCATGGCCGAGGAACTGAACATGAACGTGACCACATGCGCCCTTAACGGCGGCGAGGATTTCGAACTACTGTTCACAGTACCCATAGCCGACCATGAGAAGGTTGCCGCAATGAAGGAGGTGCGCGTTATCGGACACATTGTAAGCGAAAGCATGGGACTTGCACTAATCACACGCGATGGTGTGGAGATGGAGCTCAAGGCACAGGGCTGGACACCACAGAACAAATGATTCCTGGTAAGATGATACTGCACAACATTGTACAACTTATATTCCTGCTGGCCGGAATCGTTTCACTGCTGGCATCGCTGCTCGACTGGGACTGGTTCTTCACCGCAGACAACGCAAGTTTCCTTGTAAAGCGCCTTGGGCGCAACGGAGCACGTTGGGCTTACGGGGCAATAGGAACCGCATTCATTATAGCGGCGGTATATTTCTACTATCAGATAAAAGGACTATAACAATAAGCTGGGCTGAGAAAAATCTCAGCCCAGCTTATTGTTATATATAGAACGTTTCTGTCATCAGTGCGTTCTCACAATCTTTGTCTCGGGAAGTTCGGCATTGCGTTTTTCGGTCTTCTCCACCAATGCTGCAGCAAGTTGCAGAAAGGCCTGCCCATCTGGACTATCGGCTTTCATTGCAACAGGGACACCCTCATCACCACTCTCACAGATACTCTGCACAAGAGGTATCTGACCTATCAGCGGTATATTGAAAGCCTCGGCCATACGTTTGCCACCATCCTTTCCAAAGATATAATACTTGCTGCCTGGAAGTTCGGCCGGAGTAAACCACGCCATGTTCTCCACAACGCCAAGGATGGGCACACCCACCTTCTCGTTCACGAACATATTCACGCCCTTTATTGCAGCCGCCAGAGACACCTCCTGAGGAGTTGTCACCACCACCGCACCGGTAAGCGCAAGACACTGCACAATCGTCAAGTGTATATCGCTGGTTCCAGGGGGGAGGTCAATGAGGAAATAGTCAAGTTCGCCCCAAGCAGCATCAGCAATAAGCTGTTTGAGGGCATTGCTTGCCATTCCGCCACGCCACAAGATAGCCTGCTCGGGGTCTACAAAAAAACCTATTGAAAGTATCTTCACTCCATATTTCTCTATGGGAAGTATAAGGTCACGGCCTTCAATATTCTCACTGTAAGGACGCGCATCCTCCACACTGAACATCTTAGGGATTGAGGGACCGAAAATATCGGCATCAAGAAGACCCACCTTGTAGCCAAGGCGTGCAAGTGCGATGGCAAGATTGGCCGAAACTGTAGATTTACCAACACCCCCCTTGCCCGAAGAGACCGCAATCACGTTCTTTACCTGCGGGAGGAACTTGCCTACCTCGGGGCGCATTGCCTGACGGCTCACCACACTGATGTTCCCCTCAATCTCAACCTCCTTGCCTACATACATGTGTATGGCTGCCTCGGCCGACTTCACCACGGAACGGATGAACGGGTCGGTAGGCTTGTCAAAAATCAGCGAGAAGCTGACCTTATTGCCCTCTATACGTATATTGTCATCGACCATGCCGGCCTCGACAAGATTCTTTCCGTTTCCCGGATAACGCACTTTCTCGAGCGCGTCAAGTATAAGTTTTGGATATAATGCCATAATGATTTTACTTGTCAGTCTACTGGAGCATCGCTACAGAATCTAAGTTTTCACCTTTCACTTTTCCGTTTTACCTCAAACCGTATAATCAGCCTCAGCACGGCCTTCGGTTATACCTTTGAAATATGCGGCCACCTCAACATGTGCGGGGTGCACCTTGTAACGTTCCATAGCATCGGCATCATCGAACGCTGATACCAGCACTGCATCATACGCAGTACCTGCCACACATTCATTCACACCAACCTCAAGAGAACGTATCTCGGGGATAACACCGACCAGCGCCTCAAGATTCTCCTTTACCCAAAACGCGTGCTCTCTCTTGCTCTTTCCGTTAGCGCCATCAATGAAGCGCCACATTACAATATGCTTGAACATAATATATTCCGTTATTTGCTTGTTTCAAGACAACTGCGCTTGCTACGTCCATAGCTGCGGTACTCGTCCATCTCTATCTCAACATCGGGTTCTTCGTACTTATCCTTTACAGGGAGATTGAATGCGATATACTTGATTGTTATACCGCGCGATAGCCACTGCGACTCGTAGTAGGTACGTATCTGCAGCACATCGCTAACCTCGGACTGTCCATGTACATCCTCAATGCACTCCACTACAGGAAGGGCATTGACCTCTGTTATATATCTTGTATATGTAAACATGAAGTTACTATCGGTCTTCAGATGCACGACTGCATCATCGGCAAGTATATTCCTGTACCTTGCAAGGAAAAGCGAAGAGGTCAACCGTTTTGTATACTTCTTCATCTGAGGGTCGGGGAAAGTGAGCCATATCTCACTAACCTCGCCTGCCGCAAAAAGACGGTCTATAATCTCAATATTGGTGCGCAGGAAACCGACATTTGTAAGCCCACTCTCCATAGCATCAGTAGCACCGGTCCACATACGGGCACCCTTGATGTCAACTCCAATGAAATTCTTGTCAGGGAAACGGCGCGCAAGCGCTACGGTATACTCTCCCCTGCCGCAGCCGAGCTCCAGCACAATTGGATTGTCATTCTTAAAAAAGTCGCGTTTCCAGTTGCCCTGCAACGGAAATTCCACATCATCAATCACCGAATAAGGATGCTCAATGACATTAGGATATGCTGCCATATCGGCAAATTTCTTAAGTTTTCCTTTACCCATACAGTTTAAAGTTCTACAGTTATCATATTACTCTGCCACGTCTTCAGGCTGCTGCTGAAACCTTCTTCTCGTACTCTTCCTTTACAAATTCATAAAAATGTACATTTGCGGTATAAACGTACGGCATTACCCAGAATGCAGCGATACCGCAAGTAACCATACATAGCAACCACCAGCCTATAAAAGTAATCTGCAATTTAAAATACCGCATCTTGTTGCCGTCCATCATAGCCATACTGCGTTCTATAGCCTTGTTATAAGACAACTCGGGATTATCATACAGCACAAACATCGTCTGCGAGTACGATATACCTTTGACAATACCGGGAATATAAAGCAGAAGACTCCATAAGAAAGTATAAATACTCATCAGAATCAAAGTACCGCTTACTCTCTTGAATTCGCGATATCCATTAAACAGCATACTCACATCAAGAGACACCCCCTCACGTTTATTCCTCAAGAAGATTACCGCAAAAGAATACCATAATGGGAGGAGCATGAAACCGGACAGAAGCGCCATGACAAAAAAGAACGGCAACATGAACAACTCAACATATAGAGTAACCATATCTTCATGTAAACCCATATTAAACAGAATCAGTGCAAAGACAACAGCCGGGACAAAAGCAATTATTTGGGCCAAGACAGAACTTACTCCCGAAGCCGAATTATATACAACCTGAGAGACAAAGGAGACTAGTGCCGCAGAACCCCACTGGCCGGTCAACTGCATGCGGGCAGCCTTTCTGAAATAACTAGAATTGAAATTATACATGATTTTCGATTTTAATCGGTTATGGTTACTAATTGAATTATTCCACAATTGTTACCCAGCAATAATTGTCGGCAGCATCGCCATACTGTATGGCACGCAGTCTGTTGTAAAGTTCTGTAAGCACTGGACCGGGCTTGCCATCCTTTGTAAACACATACGATTTACCGGTTTCAAGGTCATCGATACGTTCTATCGGAGATATCACAGCAGCCGTTCCACATGCACCGGCCTCTTCGAATGTTGAAAGTTCCTCCTCGGGAACAGGGCGCACCTCGACCTTCAATCCCATATCCTTTGCCAACTGCTGCAGGCTATTGTTGGTTATTGACGGAAGTATTGATGTAGAAAGCGGAGTGACATATGTATTATCCTTTATACCGACAAAATTGGCAGCACCGCATTCATCGATGTATTTCTTTTCCTTGGCATCGAGATAGAACTCGCAGGAGTATCCCTTGTCGTGAGCAAGTTTGTTGGCACGCAGACTGGCAGCATAGTTCCCGCCAACCTTGTACCTACCTGTACCAAGAGGTGCCGAACGGTCGTACTCACGTATAATGACATAGGGATTGGTCGAGAAACCACCCTTGAAGTATGGGCCAACGGGAGTCACGAATATAATGAAAAGATACTCCGATGCAGGATGTACACCCACCTGGGCGCTTGTACCAATAAGCAACGGACGTATATACAACGAAGCACCACTCTCATAGGGAGGAATGTAGTCCTTGTTCAACTGCACCACCTTTGTAACCATCTCGCGGAACATCTCCACGCTTACCTGAGGCATAAGAATACCGTCGCAAGTACTCTGCAGACGTTCGGCATTTGCCTCAAGACGGAATATGCGTACCTTGCCATCCTTGCCACGGAAAGCCTTGAGTCCCTCAAAAGCCTCCTGACCATAGTGCAGGCAAGTTGCCGCCATATGCAAATTAATATGCTCCGATGTACTGACCTCAATCTCGCCCCATTTGCCGTCACTATAGCTGCAACGTACGTTATAATCAGTTTTCCTGTAGCCGAAGCCAATATTTGACCAATCCAAATCTTTCATAAATCATCTGTTTTCAAACAACACAATGACTGTTGTCCATTAAATAAGACCATTTCCTTTACAATTTGCAAAGATAGTCATTTTACAAACAATGTAAAATTTTTTAAACGCAGTTTCTTACACGTAGCGACCAGAGCCCATTTATTCGCCGAAATTCTCATCGAGTAATTTATTTACCTCCTCGTCAACCTTATAAAGCTTCGCACGACAGAACTTCACAAGTTCTGCAGCCTCTTTAAGCAGGCCCGAGAGTTCATCAACATCAAGTTTCCCACTCTGTACTACATTCATTATCTCCTCGAGACGTGTAACCGCCTGAGTATAATTCATATTTTCCATCATATATCTCTTTTATCAGTTACTGTACTTGTAAACTCACCGTCGGCAACCATTGTAACCACATTATCACCCGCAGCAATCTCACCAAGCGAACGCACAGCCTTACCATTTACACGCGTGATACTGTAACCCATCGCAAGAATATGGCGGGGCGAAGCCGCATCGGCTTTCTCCTTGAGAATATCGAGACGGTGATTCTGTTCCCTGAGAAACAGTCTCACTTCCGAAGACATCTGCTGCACAACCGGCTGAAGACGCATTTTCTCCCTTTGCAGACAAAGAGTCGCACTAATTGGCAGGCGTGTTGCGAGTGTATTGACACGTTGTCTTTCAGTATCAATGTAGGCACGCGCAGCAGACATCACCTCCTGCATTGCCGAATCAAGAAACGCGCCCTGCTCCAACATTGCATGGATGAGCAGTTCGGCCGCAGCCGTCGGAGTCTTGGCTCTTGTATGCGCAACAATATCAAGAACGCTTTCATCGCGCTGATGACCTATGCCGGTTATAATGGGCAAGGGGAACTGCGCACAATTGTTCGCAAGGTCATAGGTATCGAAACAAGAGAGTTCGCTTGTTGCGCCACCACCGCGTATTATCACCACCACATCCCACAAATCGATATCGGCGGCAACACGGTTGAGTGCGTCAATAATTCCTTGCTCGACTCCACTGCCTTGCATGGGAGACGGGAAGAGACGGGGATAAAAGACAAAACCGTACTTATTGCCAAGCAACTGGTCGCAGAAATCGCCATAACCGGCAGCCGTCGGCGATGATATGACCGCAATACGCTGCGGAAGGACCGGGAACAGAAGTTCCTTGTTCAAATCGATTACCCCTTCGTCGGTAAGGCGTTTTATTACCGCCAACCTGCGACGTGCCATCTCGCCCACTGTATACGTAGGGTCGATATTGCACACATCAAGCGCATAGCCATAAAGTTCGTGAAAGCCAACTGTCACCTGCAGAAGCACTTTGATTCCTGCAACAAACGGTTGCCCCGTCTCCTCAAGAAAGCAAGGACGCAGAAGCGTATATATACGCGCCCAAATGGTTCCGCGAGCCTTGGCCACAAGTTCGCCACTATGTTCATCGCGTTGCACAAGTTCAATATAACAATGTCCTGCAGCCGTCTCGCGCACCTCACTCAACTCGCCTGTCACCCAATAACGCGCAGGCATGGACTCATTGATGGCGGCACGCACCATACTGTTGAGCCCTTGAAGGGTAAGCGGTTCCTCAATACTATTCATCACAACATATCCATTGGTTTATACCACGTTGGTCGGCAATAAAAGCGCCTCCCACCACCACATTTCCACAATAGAACACTGCTGACTGCCCTGGTGTTATGGCCGAGACCTCACCATGCAGACGCACAAGCCAACGCCCGTCACCGACAGCCACCGGAGCTTCGCACGCCACAGGGTGGCTACGGTAGCGCACCCTTACAGTAAGATTCTCAGGAACGCCATCCACCCACACTGGTTCATCTACAAGCATGTGACGTACGACAAGCTGTTGTTCGCCGCCAAGCATCACAGTATTCTTTGCAGCATTTATCTTCAACACATATGCCGGATAACCAAGGGCAATTCCAAGCCCTTTACGCTGACCGACAGTGTAGAACGGATAACCGGCATGCCTGCCAAGTACACGTCCAGCACTGTCGACAAACGCCCCGCCACCGAAGCGTTCTTCAATTCCAGGAACGTTCTCCTTGAGAAAATCCCGATAGTCGCCAGGGATAAAACAGACCTCCATGCTCTCGCCACCACCGGCAAGAGCATCAAAGCCGTTCTCTTTCAGATACCCGATTACAGAGATCTTGTCCATTCCACCAAGAGGCAGAAGCAACCTTGAGAGTTGGTTCTGGGTAAGACGCCAAAGGAAATAGCTCTGGTCCTTACGGTCATCGTCACCCGTTACGATATAATATCTTTTTGCTTCACCATCCCCTTGATGAATGACTTTCACATAATGACCGGTCGCTATATATCTGCATCCGAGCCTGTCGGCCCAATCCTCAAGCAATCGGAATTTTACCGCAGGGTTACAGTTGACACATGGATTAGGGGTAGTACCGGAGAGATAACTCTCAATAAAAGGTTCTATCACCTTTTTGCTGAACTCCTCGCGGGCATCGACAACATGATGTTCTATCCCGAGCCTTGCCGCAAGTTCCCTTGCCGACCCGGCGGCACTCTCACCCGCATCGCATGTTATGAAGGTAAACCCCTTTACCTCATAACCCTGCGCAAGCAGCATATGACAGACTGCCGTGCTGTCAATACCACCACTCATTCCCACCAATACACTCTTTTCAGTCGGCATCCTTTATTATATTGCTATATTTATATTATAACTTCTGTTTTTTTCTTAATTTTGCAGTGCAAAGAGTGCTGGGGCAAAAAGCATCCACCGAATTACCTTTGCATACCTCAAAGATAGCAACAAACGAACGAAATAATATCAAGCTTGCTTGAATATTTCACAGTGAGTGAAGTAAATCTTCAAGGCTTACCTTAAAGATAGCAACAAACGAACGAAATAATATCAAGCTTGCTTGAATATTTCACAGTGAGTGAAGTAAATCTTCAAGGGTTACCTTAAAGATAGCAACAAACGAACGAAATAATATCAAGTTTGCTTGAATATTTCAAAGCGAGTGAAGAATATCTTCAATGCCGACTCAAAGATATATCATTTTGCTACAACATATATAGACTTTACGTTTTTTATGAGCAATACAACAAACAAGAAAGCACCCACAGAGCTTGGTACTGAGAAGATTGGCAAGCTGCTGACCAGATATGCCATCCCGGCAATCATTGCACAGATTGCAGCATCACTGTATAATCTGATAGACCGTGCCTTCATCGGTCACATTCCGAATGTAGGTACCGATGCAATCTCGGGACTCACAAACACTTTCCCGTTCATGAACCTGTCGGTAGCCTTCGGTGCCATGATAGGCGTGGGCGGAGCGACATTGCTGTCGGTAAGGCTGGGACAACGCGACTATGACTCGGCAAAGAACATCCTTGGCAACCTTGTGACGCTGAATGTAATTGTTGGAGTCCTGTTCGCAGCCGTATCATTCATGTTCATCGATGACATCCTGCTCTTCTTCGGCGCAAGCGAGAACACCCTGCCTTATGCACGCGACTACATGGAGGTCATCTTGCTCGGCAACGTGATAACCCACCTCTATTTTGGAATAAATGCAGCCCTGCGTTCATCGGGACACCCACAGCAGGCAATGACGGCAACCATAATGACTGTCATCATGAATGCAATACTTACCCCGATATTCATATTCGGGCTTGACATGGGAATACGCGGTGCTGCGCTTGCCACCATCCTTGCGCAGTTCATAACACTCATCTGGCAGGCAAAACTGCTGAGTAACCCCAACGAACTGCTGCATCTGCAGCGCGGTATATACCGGCTCAAGGGTGAGATTGTAAGCAAGATACTGCGCATTGGAATGTCACCATTCCTCATCAACACAGCAGCATGCTTGGTTGTCATAATCATCAACCAGGGATTGCGCAACAACTGTTCACTCGACAGTGACGGAGACATTTATACAGCAGCATACGGAATCTCAAACAGCATGCAGTTCATATTCGTGATGATTGTACTTGGCCTGACCCAGGGAATGCAGCCGATTGTCAGCTACAACTATGGTGCAAAGCACCCCGACAGAGTACGCAAGGCACTCATGCTCACAATGTTCTGGGCGACATTGGTTACTACAATAGGTTTTGTGGTATGCGTAGGATTCCCCGGACTTGTGGCACGTATATTCACCACAGACCCCAAACTCATTGAGTGCGCATCGTGGGCAATGAGAGTAATGTGCACATTCATGCCGGTCATCGGTTTCCAACTTGTAACAACGAACTTTTTCCAGAGTGTCGGGAAAGTAAACAAGTCAATATTCCTGTCGCTTACCCGCCAGGTACTCATGCTGATACCGCTGCTCATCATCCTACCCAAGTATTATGGCGTGGAAGGCGTGTGGTACAGTATGCCAATCTCGGACATCGTGGCAGCAATGCTTACAGTTGTGATGCTCGTGTTGCAGTTCAGGGAGTGGAAACATGAAAATAAACAACCTACAATATGAAACAATTTGTAATCACCATAGGACGCCAACTTGGCAGCGGTGGCAAAGAACTTGCCGAAAGGCTTGCCCGTGAATTGAATGTCAAGGTATATGACAAGGCTCTGTTACAGGTCGCAGCCTGCGAAAGTGGCATTGACGCATCGCTTTTTGAAGAGGCCGATGAAAACGAGTCAAATTCCCTGTTCGGCAATTTCTTCAGCATTCACGGTTCCATATCGGAATATATATCCAGCGGCAGCTGCATTGACCATGACAGACTCTTCGAAATCCAAAGCGAGACAATACGCGACATCGCACAGGACGAGAGCTGCATTATCGTTGGACGCTGTGCCGAATATGTACTGCGTGACCACCCGGCCATGCTGAGCATCTTCATAACAGCCGACCACCACGACCGCGTAAACCGCATAATGCGCAGTGAAATGCTGGAACGCGATGCAGCAATTGCATTCATAGAAAAGAACGACAAGAAACGCCGTTCCTATCACGACTATTACGCTACCACACATTGGGGCGAGGCAAGCAGTTATGACCTGTGCGTTAATGTATCGCGGCTTGGTCTTGACGGGACTGTTGAATTCCTGAAACAGTTCATTACAAAGCGTTTCTCCTGATGAAACGTATTGGTCTGCTTTCCGACACACACAGTTGTTGGGATGACAAGTATCTCCTGCATTTTGCCGACTGCGATGAGATATGGCACGCAGGAGACATCGGCAGCGGAGTAATCATCAACCAGCTGGAAGCACATTGCCCGGTACGTGCCGTGTGCGGCAACATTGACGGACAAGAGATACGTCTGCGTTTCGGCAAAGTACTGAAGTTCCGCGTCGAGGAGTGCAATGTAATAATGACACACATCGGAGGTTACCCGGGCAGATACGACTCATCAGTACGCAGGATGATATATGATGAACGTCCCCAACTGTTCATCTCGGGGCATTCGCATGTCCTCAAGGTGATGTATGACAATATTGCTGGATGCCTTCACATAAACCCAGGGGCGGCAGGACGCCAAGGATTGCATCAGGTGCGCACTCTTGTCAAGTTCTGCATTGACGGGAAAGAGATAAAGGAGCTGGAAGTAATTGAACTTTCCTGAAACAGGATTTTTTCCTGTAGCCAATTAGATATACCTTTGTAAAGAGATATAAAAACAATAACAGACACACTATATGAAAAGGATTCTTACCTATATTCTGCTTCTGCTGTTTGTAACAACAGCCATGGCGCAGGCCGACTATTACAAAAGTGTTGACGGCACTAAGGGGGGCGCAACTTTAAAAACAGCACTCTATAACCTGATTAAGGACCACAAGAAGATTAGCTACGGCAGTGGCGAGGACAAGACTTGGGGCGCATTCTATACCACCGATGCCGTGGTTGAGAACGGCAAGCGCCGTGTGCTTGACATGTACTCGAACGAGAAACGCTATTTCGGCAGCAAAGGCAGCAAGGTGTCGGGCATGAACATTGAACACAGCGTTCCTAAGAGTTGGTGGGGTGGTAACCAGAACAATGCTTATTGTGACCTTCACCACCTGAACCCATCGGATGAGACCGCCAATAGCCGCAAGAGCAACTATCCGCTTGGTGAACTTACAAGCGAATCATGGACCAATGGCGTGGCATCTGTGGGAAAGGCAAAGGTTGATGGCAACAGCACGAATGCTTTTGAACCAAGCGATGAGTACAAGGGTGACTTTGCTCGCACATATATGTATATGTTTACCTGTTACCAGGATTTGAATTGGAGTACTACACAGATGAACTACGCGAACAGTAGTTATCCAACCCTCAAACCATGGGCGGTGGAGCTGCTGTTGAAATGGCACAAGCAGGACCCTGTAAGCGAGAAGGAGGTTAGCCGCAACAATGCAGTATATGCCGTACAGGGTAACCGCAACCCTTATGTCGACTTTCCACAGCTTGCCGACTATGTATGGGGCGACTCTATAACCTATGTTTTCCACATTACCGGAGAAGTTGAGGACGGAACCGGCAACGGTGGTGGAAACAGTGGCGACGGAGAGGACGGTGATGATGTCGTTGAAGTTGTTGACGGATGGAAAATTTATCTCAACGAGAATTTTGACGGCACTACTATGAAGTTCACCACATACGAAGGAATCGGCAACTACCCATGGACTTTGAACAGCCAGTACAAATATGCCGTGGCAACATCATACGAAAGCAGCGGCAAGACCAACCATGATGCCGAGAGTTGGCTTCTTTCACCGCTTTTCGACCTTTCTAAAGACAGCATTGCAACAGTCTCATTTGAATACGTAATACGTTATTGCGAAAGCGGCAAGGTTGCCGAACACCACAGGCTCATGATATGCAATGACTTTGACGGGGATGTGGAGAATGCCACTTGGGAGACAATTGAGTTCGGTGCGGCAGAGAACACAACCGACTGGACACTGACAAAGACCGGTGACATTGCAATACCGCAGAAGTATATGGGCGAAAAGGCTGTGACCATCGCATTCTTCTATAAGGGAACATCCACAAAGGCCGGTACATTTGAGATTGACAACGTAGTAGTGAAGGCTATTGAAGGAAAAAACAGCGGCGGTAACGGAAATGACGGCGAAGGAGAGAACAACGGCGACAATGAGGATAATAACGATGAGGGCAACGGTGGTAACTTTACAGACGGAGAATTCGTACTTGTAACCAATGCCGCACAACTTACCATTGGCGACTCAATAGTAATTGCGTACGAGAACTATGCTATGGGCGCATCTTCAAGCAACGGCAATTTCAGGGAAAAGACCGACATTATGGTCAGCAACGGCCGTATAACCCACCTTGCCGATGATGTCCAGATCATTGTACTCGAAGAGGGTGTTGCCGACGGTACATACGCATTCAATGTTGACGGCAGCTACCTTGCAGCAGCGTCAAGCAGCAGCAATTACCTTAAGACCGTTTCAGCACTTGACGAAAACGGCAGCTGGACAATAACCATAAGCGACGCGCTTGCTAAAATAACCGCACAGGGCAGCTACAGCAGGAACACCTTGCAGTACAACACAGGCTCACCCCGTTTCTCTTGCTACAAGAGCGGTCAGAAGGATGTAACGATCTATGCAAAATCAAGCATACCGACAGGCATTGACGTTCTTGAAACTGCGGATGAGGTTGTAGAAGTATACTCGTTGACAGGAACATGTCTGCGACATGGCGTAGTGCGCGGTAATGCCACTGAGGGTCTGCAGCCGGGCATATATATTGTCGGCGGCAAGAAAGTCATTGTAAGATAATCCATAATAAGCTAAGGAGAAGAAGAATGATTGTCTGCATAGCCGAGAAACCAAGCGTCGCAAAGGAGATTGCCGATATCCTGGGAGCCAGGAGCAGGCACGACGGATATTATGAGGGCAACGGTTACCAGGTAACCTGGACCTTCGGTCACCTGTGTACCCTGAAGGAGCCACAGGACTACACCCCGATGTGGCAGCGATGGAACCTCAGCAGTCTTCCCATGATACCGCCAAGGTTCGGAATAAAGCTCATCAACGACAAGGGAATAGAGAAGCAGTTCGGCATAATCGAGAGACTCATGCAGAATGCCGACGGCATTGTGAACTGTGGTGATGCCGGCCAGGAAGGAGAGCTAATACAGCGATGGGTGATGCAGAAAGCCCAGGCCAAATGTCCCGTAAAACGCCTTTGGGTATCATCACTTACCGAGGAGGCCATACGTGAGGGATTCGCGACCCTCAAGGACCAGAGCGAGTACCAGCCACTGTACGAAGCAGGACTCAGCCGCGCCATAGGCGACTGGCTGTTGGGTATGAACGCCACAAGGCTCTACACCTTGAAGTACGGCAAAAACCGTCAGGTACTCTCAATCGGACGCGTTCAGACCCCCACATTGGCATTGATTGTAAAACGTCATCTTGAGATAGAGAACTTTGTTCCGCAGCCCTATTGGGAACTCAAGACCGTATATCGCGATACAACCTTCAATGTCACCGAAGGACGCTACGACAGCGAAGAGAAAGGACGCGAAGCACTTGAAAAGATCATCGGACAGCCGTTTACCGTAACCGATGTAACGGCAAAGAAGGGCACCGAACTACCACCACGACTTTATGACCTTACATCGCTGCAAGTCGATTGCAACAAGAAGTTCGGGCTATCGGCCGACGTAACATTGCAGACCATACAGTCACTGTATGAAAAGAAGGTGACCACCTACCCCCGTGTCGACACCACATACCTCAGCGATGACATTTACCCCAAATGCGCGAATATACTCAAGGGACTGCGCGACTACCAGCCGCTTATCATGCCCTTGGCAGGCAAGCCTTTGGTAAAGTCGAAGAAGGTGTTCGACAACAAGAAGGTAACCGACCACCATGCCATAATACCGACAGGTGTATACCCTCAAGGACTTACCGACCTTGAGAAAAAGGTATATGACCTTGTAGCAAGACACTTCATTGCAATATTCTACCCCGACTGCAAGTTCAACACAACCACTGTTCTTGGCGAAAGTGCCGGAGTTAAATTCAAGGCTACGGGCAAGGAGATTACGGAGCAGGGATGGAGAGTTGTCTTTGCCGGGGAGCAGAACGAGGAGAAGGATGGAGAGAAGGAAGGCCTGTTGCCATCATTCACTGTGGGCGAAAGCGGTGAGCACACACCGAGTCTTGCCGAAAAGTGGACACAGCCGCCAAAGCCATACACCGAAGCTACCCTGCTGCGTGCAATGGAAACGGCAGGAAAGCTTGTCGACAACGAGGAACTGCGCGAGGCAATGAAGGAAAACGGCATAGGCCGCCCATCAACACGTGCAGCAATCATCGAGACCCTCTACAAGCGCAACTACATACGCAAGGAGAAGAAGAACATTGCAGTCACAGCCACCGGTATCGAACTTGTAGGCCTCATCAGGAACGAACTGCTTAAGAGTGCCGAACTGACAGGCCGTTGGGAGAAGAAACTGCGCGACATCGAGAAAAGGCAGTACGAAGCCAAGACATTCATTGAAGAGCTCAAAGTAATGCTCAACGAGGTCGTAAACGACGTACTCCGTGACAACACAGGTACATTGCAAGGAGGATGACAAAAGAACGGCGCGACACGATAACAGAATGATTTTATACAAGAGGCTGACCCAAAAGTAAAATGGGTTAGCCTCTCTTGTTGAGGTTTGAATAAAAAGAGTTGTTTTTAGGCTTGCGAAGCCTCCAAAAACGCAGTTTACTTGAAGTAAACGGGGATTTTGGAGGCAAGCGTAACGACAAAAGAGCCTTTTTAGTCAACCTCCTTTTTGCTTTATTCAAAAATTGTTGTATGTTTGCTTGCTGTTGGAATCAATACACAAATTGAACAGCCCACAAAATGGCATGCCCATTGCATGCCTGTGGAGTTCAGCACAGTCAAAAATAAAAGAACCTGTCCAATATGGAAAAAGAGAGGCTTTTCAATGAATTCCCGCCGGTTACGTCCGAGGAGTGGAAAGAGAAGATAGTCGAGGACCTGAAGGGTGTCGACTATGAGAAAAAGATGATTTGGAGAACAGAAGAGGGTTTCAATGTGAACCCATTCTACCGCAAGGAGGACCTGCCCGGGACATGCGGCACAACAGCACCTGGCGAGTTCCCATATACACGCGGCAACTGTTGCAACAACAGCTGGCTCATACGCCAGAGCATTGACATGCCGTCGGCCGCAGAGGCGAATGCCAAGGCACGCAAGATGATTGGGAACGGAACGACATCGCTTGTATTCAGGGTACGTGGCAAGATGGTCACACCCGAATATCTCCCTGCCCTGCTCGATGGCATTGATGCCGAAAAGACAGAGCTCAACTTCAATGTATGCGTGAGTAAGGTTGCTCTTTTTGCTACCCTACTTGTAGCATATTATAAGGAACGGGGATTCGATCTTTCTGCAGTACGCGGTGCAATAGAGTACGACCCCATTGGCAAGGAGCTCTACGCCGGCAAGGTCATCGACAATTACGTTGATACGGTAAAGGTGGTCATGACTACTCTTGAGGAATTGCCACGCTACCGTTGCCTTGCCGTAAACAGCGCCGGACTATGCAATGCCGGAGCATATATAACACAGGAGCTTACATGTGCCCTTGCATGGGGTAACGAATATCTGAATGCTGCAACCGAGGCCGGTGTACCTGTCGACCGTGTTGCCAAATGCATTAAGTTCAACATGGGCATCTCAAGCAACTTCTTCATGGAAATTGCCAAATTCCGCGCAGCACGCATGCTCTGGGCAAAGATTGTAGAGCAGTATGAGCCAGAATGTAAGTGCTCATGCAAAATGATGATACATGCCGAGACATCAAGATTCAACCTTACACTGTTCGACCCATATGTAAACATGCTCCGTACGCAGACCGAGGCAATGAGTGCAGCCATTGCAGGCGTAGAGGCAATTACCGTGACACCATATGATTCGGTTTATGAAACGCCTACTGAATTTGCCGAACGCATAGCGAAGAACCAGCAACTCATACTCAAGCATGAGAGCCACCTTGACAAGGTTGCTGACCCAGCCGGAGGTTCATACTACATCGAGAGCCTTACCGCATCCATAGCAACCGAAGCATGGAAGCAGTTCCTTGTCATTGAGGAGGCCGGCGGTTTCCACAAGGCAGTGAAAGAGGGACGTATAAAGAGTGAGGTTGAAGCATCGGGCAACAGCCGCCGCACAGCACTTGCCAGACGCAAGGAGATTCTGCTCGGCACAAACCAGTACCCTAACTTCAGCGAAACGAGTGAAGGACGCCGTCCATTGGAAATGGAATGCGGTTGCGGATGCCATGACGAAGAGAGTGGCAGACTTGTTGCCAAGCGACTTGGCGAGGAGTTCGAGCAGTTGCGCCTTGCAACCGAGAATAGCGGACACCGTCCCAAGGCATTCATGCTCACGATAGGAAACCTTGCTATGCGCCAGGCAAGGGCACAGTTCTCTTGCAATTTCCTTGCCGCAGCAGGCTATGAGGTAATTGACAACCTCGGTTTCAAGAGTATTGAGGAAGGAGTTAAGGCTGCATTGGATGCAAAAGCCGACATTGTGGTCATCTGTTCAAGTGATGACGAGTATGCCGAATATGCAATACCTGCATTTAAAGCAGTTGATGGCAAGGCGATATTCATTGTCGCCGGTGCCCCTGCATGTAGCGAGGAACTACAGAAGGCCGGCATAGAAAACTTCATACATGTGAGAGTGAATGTGCTTGAGACGCTTAAAGCGTTGAATGCCAAGTTGGGTATCAAGTAACAGAAACAGAGCCATGAGAAAAGATTTCAGAAACATAGATATACTTGGTGCGGCAGCTACAACAGCATGCTGCACAAGCACTGCTACCGGTGAGAACAATGTATGGGAGACTCCCGAGCAGATTAAGGTAAAGCCTGTATATACGGTCGATGACCTCAAGGAGATGGAGCATCTTGATTATGCAGCCGGCATTCCGCCATTCCTGCGTGGTCCCTACTCCATGATGTACGTATTCCGCCCATGGACAATACGCCAGTATGCGGGATTCTCTACCGCCGAGGAGAGTAATGCCTTCTACCGCCGCAATCTTGCATCGGGACAGAAGGGTCTTTCGGTAGCCTTTGACCTCCCCACACACCGCGGATACAACCCAGACAATGAACGCGTAGTAGGCGATGTGGGCAAGGCCGGTGTTTCAATTTGCTGCATGGAGAACATGGAACAACTGTTCGACGGCATTCCACTCAACAAGATGTCGGTATCAATGACAATGAACGGTGCTGTGTTGCCGGTGCTTGCTTTCTACATAAACGCAGCATTGGAACAGGGCGCAAGACTTGAGGAGATGGCGGGCACAATACAGAACGACATCCTCAAGGAGTTCATGGTGCGCAACACATACATCTACCCGCCGGCATTCTCAATGAGGATAATCGGCGACATCTTCGCCTACACATCGCAGAAGATGCCCAAGTTCAACTCAATCTCAATAAGCGGATATCACATGCAGGAGGCCGGTGCATCGGCCGACATTGAACTTGCATACACACTTGCCGACGGACTGGAATATGTGCGCACAGGTGTAGAGGCCGGAATCGACATCGATGCATTCGCGCCACGCCTGTCGTTCTTCTGGGGCATTGGCATGAACCCGTTCATGGAGATTGCCAAGATGCGTGCCGCGCGCATGCTCTGGGCGAAAATCATAAAGAGTTTCAATCCCAAGAACCCCAAGTCTATGGCACTGCGCACACACTGCCAGACATCGGGCTGGTCTCTCACCGAACAAGACCCGTTCAACAACGTGGGACGCACAGTTATAGAGGCCATGAGTGCAGCCATGGGACACACACAGTCACTGCACACCAATGCGCTTGACGAGGCAATTGCATTGCCTACTGACTTCTCGGCACGCATTGCGCGCAACACGCAGATCTATCTTCAGGAGGAAACGAACATCTGCCGCGTAGTTGACCCATGGGGCGGTTCATACTATGTCGAAAGCCTGACACAGGAGATTGCCGACAAGGCATGGAAACTCATTCAGGAGATTGAAGATCTCGGTGGAATGGCAAAGGCCATTGAAACCGGCATTCCAAAGATGCGCATAGAGGAAGCAGCAGCACGTACACAGGCCCGCATTGACAGCGGCAAGCAGGTGATTGTGGGTACAAACGCATTCAAGCTCGACGAGGAAGAGCCTATTGATATCCTTGAAATCGACAACACCGCGGTACGCGAGGAGCAGCTTGCTGCAATTGAACGCAACCGCAGTTCACGCGACGAGGAGGCCGTAAAGGCAGCACTTGCAAAGATAACCGAGTATGCACGCACGGGTAAGGGCAACTTGCTTGAAGCGGCTGTAGAAGCAGCACATGTACGTGCTACGTTGGGCGAGATTTCAGATGCCTGCGAGGAGGTTGCAGGCCGTTACAAGGCAATAATAAGAACTATTTCAGGCGTGTATTCAGCAGAGAGCAGGAACGATGAGAACTTTGAGAAGGCTTGTCGTCTGACAGAGGAGTTTGCAAAGAAAGAGGGACGACGTCCCCGAGTGATGATTGCCAAAATGGGTCAGGACGGTCATGACCGTGGAGCAAAGGTTGTTGCGACCGGATATGCCGACTGTGGTTTCGACGTGGATATGGGCATGCTGTTCCAGACACCAGCCGAGGTCGCACGCCAGGCTGTGGAGAATGACGTACATATTGTGGGCGTATCATCGCTTGCAGCCGGACACAAGACACTTGTTCCACAGCTCATTGCAGAACTTGAGAAGTTGGGTCGTGGCGATATCATGGTATGCGCAGGCGGTGTAATCCCTGCACAAGACTATGATTTCCTCTACAAGGCAGGTGTTGTGGGCATCTTCGGCCCTGGCACAAGCGTTGCAAAGGCAGCCTACGAGCTGATGGGCATATTGCTCGATAGTCAGAAACAGGAATAATACAAGACTTAACAGCTACAAAGTGGGCAACCTGAGAGCAAACGGGTTGCCCACGATTGTTAAAAGGCTGAATAAAGGGACTGTTTCACTCAGCCTCTTTTCCTATTTGGCATGCCACTTTTCCCATTTGTAAGCGTATAAACAGTTTTAACCGTCTTTTGTTTTAAGGTTTAAAGATTCACAATAATTTTGCATCGAAAACTTTTTAACGAATCAGAGTTTTATGACAAGAAAGCCATACATCAACCCACAGTACAGCCACCTGCGCAACGACATCATCAATGCCATTGAAGGCAATTACGTGGCAAGCAAGGTTTTCTGCCACAAGAGGAACATTGTAGAAAAATTCAGCATGCAGGGCAAGGAGTATGTGATAAAGATATACAAAGAGCCGAACCTTTGCAACAGGATAGCCTATACCTGGTTCAGGAAGTCAAAGGCAAAGCGCGCATACGCATATGCCGAACGTCTGCTTGAAATCGGGATTGACACACCGCAACCCGTCGCTTACTTCGAAAAGAGCAGGAACGGTATATTCTCGGTCGGATACTTCATATCGGAGTATATGCCATATAATCTTATGCGTGACGCATACAATGACATTCCCGACAGCGACAAACGCCGCCTTACAAAGGATTTCATGGATTTTACACTGGAGATGCACGAAAAGAAAGTGCTGCCGCTCGATTTCAATTCTAGCAATATATTCTATCACCTTGATGAGGAGAGCAACCGCTACCGTTTTGCCATAACGGACATAAACCGCATGCGGTTCGGCAAAACACCCACCACAAGTGAAGTAATGCAATCATTCGAGCAGTTCGGCGTAAGCGTCGACGGCCTGTACAAACTCGCCGTGTACTACTGTGAGCAAAAGAAAAGCGATGTGGAATATTCCATATTCATATTCCTTTTCCACAGAATAAGAAGCCGCATAAGAAGAAAAATAAAACAGAGATTCAAGGAGAGGAAAGCATAGTAATAGTGCATCTGCATCTGATTACTCATACAGTTTGTAAGTGGTACGGAGTACCTGGAACTCGGTACGGCGGTTAAGAGCATTGCAAATTTCCCTCTGTTCATCGCTTTCAAGGGCATTTATGAACTCCTCGGTCAAGACATCGCCTTCTTTAAGGAAACTGTATTTCTCACTCATTTTCTTGCTTACCGACTTTGGCGCGCCTTCGCCATAACCCACGGCCTTGAGTCGTTCCCTCTCAATTCCCTTACCTGCCAGATACTCCACAACAGACTCAGCACGCGCCTGTGAAAGACGCTGGTTATAGCTATCACTGCCTCGGTAGTCGCAGTGCGAACCAAGTTCAATTGTCACATTGGAGTTAAGTTCCAACAGGCATACAAGTTCATCAAGCGAAGCTGTCGATTCGGCTGTCAGCGTAGCCTTGTCATACTCGTAGAAGATGTTGTCTATAAGCACAGGCTTTGTTATTGAAGCCAGTGCAAAGTCTATATGATACTCCATGTTACCCTCAACACTGTCGGCAGTGAACTCATGCATCGCGTTCAAGTAACCCTTACAGGTCCCCAACAACACATACTTTACTCCCGGTGTAACACGTACCTTGTATGAACCGTCATTCATGACACCGAAACTGCTGTTCGTGCCATCTTCACCAATCATATATATGATACCCTCGGGAAGTTCATACCCATCCTTCTCATATATCCATCCACGCAACATATGCACCGTCTCCGGGAGATAGAATGAGTATATGTGGTCCCAACCACGGGCATCGCCTCGATTTGAAGAGAAGTAGCCACGATACAGACCGGGTGCAAATGTCATTCCGAAATCATCGCCGTTGGAATTTATCGGCGCACCAACATTTACGATGTTCCAGACTGTATCACACGGCTGTGTTGCACAGAAAATATCAAGTCCTCCCATGCCCGGATAGCCGTCCGAGGAGAAGAAGAGTTCTCCCTTTGGACCGAATGAGGGAAACTGCTCGTCGCCCCCGGTGTTTATCATAGGCCCGAGATTCTCTACAATGCCCTCCATGGCACGGCTTGCGCCTATGTAGAAACGCCAAAGGTCGAGCCCGCCACAGCCTCCGGCCATATTTGATGTAAAATAAAGCCAGTTACCGTCGGGTGATACTGCAGGATGGGCATATAGCGAAATGGTATCCCTTGATATCACTACCTGTTCTGGCTTGCTCCATGATGCATCGCTGCGGTTGCTCTTGTATATGCAGGCATAGCGAGGGTACTGCGGGTCGGCCACACAGCGGGTGAAGTACATGACTTTGCCGTCTGGAGTAAAGGCGCAGGCTCCGTCCTCGAACTCACTGTTGACATCACTCTCAATCTTCTCGGTCTTCTGCCACTTGCCCTTCTCATCAAGCTTGGTCATGAAGAGGTCGGCATGTTTCTGCCCTGTTATTCCACTCAAAGCATCACCAGTAGCCTCCTTGCGTGTGGTTGTAGTTATTATCATTGTAGTATCCTCACCCACGAACATCGGGCAGTAATCGCTTCTTTGACCATTCAACTCCTTTGATTTCTTGACCTGATAACGGTTAGGATTCTTCTTCCACTCTGCCGACTGCATTGCCGACTGCAGACCAATCTGAGCCATGCGGTTTTCGGGAGCTTTCTCAAGAAATGCCCTGTAGTTCTTTTCCGACGCCTTGTAATCGCCTTTCTCAAGCAGAGCATCGGCAAGATAAAGAAGCGCAGTAGAATCGGGCAGACCGTAACGCACTGCGTTCTGGTATGCTGCGGCAGCAAGGACAGCTCTGTTGCCCTTGCGGTAACACTCGCCCATTTTCCATGCCACCTCGGCACGCTTGGCGCGTTCCTTGGGAGGTATCTTGCGATAGGCCTTCTTGTACTCCTTGGCTGCCTCGTTATACTCCATTATGGCGGCATACTTGTCGCCTTTTCTTATGGATTTTTCACTACTGCAGGCTGTTGCAATGAGAACAAGCAGAAGTATTGCCAGTATGTAATGTATTCTCTTGTACATTTGTCAGTTTTGCTACAGAACCGTCTTTGTACGATTCCCTGCTATCTTATAATAACTATCAAAAAAGAATTTTATTATATATAAAGTGTACTTTTATATCAATACATCTCTTGCAGGTCTTCAAAAAAAACATAAACATCATAAAGACACGCATTTTTGTGTTCTTTTTTTACTATCTTCGCGGAACAATACAAGAACTATCACTCCTGAATATTCCAGACAATGTCACTCCTCTCTAAATTCATGCCGGTTATAAACTGGATAAGAAATCACAAATACCTATTTGTGACAGCCATTTTCCTTGTCATCGTAATACTGATTGATGACAAGAGCATGATCAGGCATTTTGAAAACAGGCACAAAATAAACACTCTTGAGAGAGAAATAGCACGAATGCAGTTGGATTCCATTGAAATTGAACGTAAAAACGACAAGATTGGACCTAACGGTGACATTCATGAGATTGAGAGGATTTGTCGCGAAAAGCACGACATGCACGCAGCAAATGAGGACATCTTTGTAATTGAAAAGCAATGAAAGCCATCAAAATCTTATATTACCTTGCAGCAATATCGGTTGTCATAGGTGCGGCATCACGTCTGTTGCTTCCCGAGTTGTACGCATACATATATGCAGCAGGAGCCGTAGTCTTTGCCGTAACACAGTTCATCCTACGTCCAAGACACAAAAGCAGCACTGTACGCCGCCTTGTAGCACAACAGCAGATTGGAGCCCTGTTCCTGATGGGAGCCGGAGTACTCATGTTCACCCACCATAATAACGAATGGATGGCAATAATGCTATGCGGTGCCTTGATTGAACTGTACACAGCATACCGCATACCGGCAGAGATTGAAAAACAGAAATGAAACCAGAATAAGTGGGCGACCCAAAAGAAAAACGGGACGCCCACTTTTGTCATGAGGTTGAATAAAAAGAGTTGTTTTTAGGCGTGCGAAGCCTGAAAAAGCGCAACCGACGCTGTAATGCGAGAGCAGAGAGTGCCCGCATTCTATGCCGA